>DAOUAJ010000439.1:0-5607 GCA_034433615.1 Anaerolineae bacterium
GCTAATTCGGCCCCACCCATCCCTTCGCCCGCGCCAGCGCCCGCTGCCAGCCAGCGTACAGCCGATCGCGCTCTGGTGCCGACATCTGCGGGCTGAACTCGCGATCTACCTGCCACTGGGCGGCGATCTCCTCCTGGCTGCCCCACACCCCTACGGCCAATCCCGCCAGATAGGCTGCGCCCAACGCCGTCGTCTCCCTCACCACTGGCCGTTGCACCGGCACGCCCAACAGGTCCGCCTGGAGCTGGCATAGCAAGTTATTGGCCACCGCCCCGCCGTCCACGCGCAACGCTTTCAGCGGTACGCCGGCGTCCGCCGCCATCGCGTCCATCACGTCCCGCGTCTGGTAGCAGATGGCCTCCAATGCGGCCCGCGCAATGTGCGCCCGGGTGGTTCCTCGCGTCAGCCCCACGATGGCGCCACGGGCGTAGGCGTCCCAATGGGGCGCGCCCAGCCCTACGAACGCCGGGACGAAGTAAACCCCGCCCGTATCTGGCACCGACCCGGCCAGCGCCTCCGTCTCCGCCGCGCTGGCAATGATGCCCAGCCCGTCCCGCAGCCACTGGATGGCCGCCCCAGCGATGAAGATGGACCCCTCCAGCGCGTAGGTGACGCGCCCGTTCAGCCCCCAGGCGATGGTGGTAAGCAGCCCGCGCCGGGAGGGCACCGCCTGTTCGCCCGTATTTAGCAACATGAAACAGCCGGTGCCGTAGGTGTTCTTGGCCATGCCGGGCGCGTAGCACGCCTGCCCGAAGGCCGCCGCCTGCTGGTCGCCTGCCACGCCAGCGATGGGCACGGCCGCACCCAACACGCTGGCTGCGCTCTCGCCGAAGAGGCCCGAACTGGGGCGCGCCTCTGGCAGGATGGCGCGAGGGATGCCCAGCTCCCGCAGCAGGTCGTCGTCCCAGCCCAGGGTATGGATGTTGAAGATCATGGTGCGGCTGGCATTAGAGTAGTCGGTGGCGTGCACCCGGCCGCCCGTCAGCCGCCAGATGAGAAACGTGTCCACCGTGCCGAAGGCCAGCTCGCCGCGGTCAGCCCGCTCATGGGCGCCCGGCACCTGGTCCAAGAGCCAGGCGATCTTGGTGCCGGAGAAGTAAGCGTCAATCACCAGGCCGGTCTTCTGACGCACCACATCGGCTAGGCCGCGGGCGCGCAGCTCATCGCACAGGCCCGCGGTGCGCCGGCACTGCCACACGATGGCGTTGTGAATCGGCCGGCCGCTCTGACGGTCCCAGACGATAGTGGTCTCCCGCTGGTTAGTGATGCCGATCCCGGCCAGATCGTTCGCGCTCAGGCCAGCCCGCGTCAATGCCTCCTGTGCTACGGTGAGCTGGCTGGCCCAGATCGCTTCAGGATCGTGCTCCACCCAGCCCGGCTGTGGGTAAATCTGTGGAAACTCGCGCTGAGCTACGGCAACGATATGGCCGTGATCGTCAAAGATGATCGCTCGTGAAGAGGTGGTACCCTGGTCCAGGGCCATGAGGTAATGTGGCACGGTGTCCTCCTCTGCAATGGTAGGGTGTGCTCATGCCGCGAACAATCCGCCCACGGCCACGCTGAACCCCTCCAGTATCGCCGACCGGGCCGACTCCTCTGCTCGAAACTGACCGAACAGAGCATACAGCCCATCGTCGCCCAGGACATAGACCTCGACCGAGCGCGTGCCGGGGTCCACGATCCAGTATTCACGCACCTTCGCCCGCTCGTAGGCGGCGAACCTGACCAGACGGTCGGTGCGCACCGTATTGGGGGAGATGACTTCGACGATCAAGTCAGGTGCGCCCGCAAAGAAGGGGGCGCCAGGCTCCGGCCTCCGCTCGGCGGCGATGAACAGGACATCGGGCTGCACCGGCCGGCTGGTCTCTGACAGATGGACCTCGAAGGGAGCTGTCAAAACAACACCTAGCCGGTTAGACTTGACAAAGGTCCCCATTTGTAAGTGAATCTCTGAAACAACGTACTGATGGTCGAATCCTGGCGCGTTGACCATGTACAATACCCCCTCGATGATCTCGTAGCGGTTGCCGTCGTCGGGCAGACGCAGGTAATCGTCGTAGGTCCACTCGCCTTGAGCCGGCCAGGGAGACGCTTCCACCTCCTCCAGCGGGGGTGGAGGAGGGGCCAGTACAGCAACATGCTCCATCACCTGTTCCATACGCTCCTTACTTCCCTTCAATCTGTCGAAGCATCCATCGCGTGCCCAAGGGCTACTGCCCAGGGGCTACGCCTGGCTGAATTCGATTGCCATTGTACTGCAATTCCCCCCTTCCAGCAATCCCTCTCTCGCTCTGTCCGTTCATATTGAGAGGGCCGACCTCAGCGGGTCGGCCCTCTTGCTTCTGTTCACCCCTGCTGCCCCATGCGCATCATCTCAAACAAGCGTCGGTAGAGGGCTGTCGCAATGACGGCCACTTCCAGCAAGATCATGATGCTGGCGAAAGTTATCGCCAACTGGGTGATCTCATTTTGAGCAATCACCGGTATCAGCGGAGGTAGCGGGATGCCTTTCTCGCCCGTCACGCGGAAGAAGGGCGAGAAGAGTTCAGAAGCTACTGTACCGATGAGAGCCCCAGCCGTGGCCCCGTACGCGGTCAGAACACCGTATTCCAGGATGACTTGCCCAACCACCTGACGTTTTAGCAGCCCCACCGCACGCAGCACGGCAAACCGATAGAGCCGCTCTTGCAACGAGGCGTAACTGTGGACCAGCAATCCCAGCGCGGCCATCGCGGTTGCAGTCAGAAAACCGATAGATAGAGTGCCGAAGACCCCCGCGCGCTCCATCTTAGCCTGCTCCTCGGCGATCAGCGCGCGTACGTCTCGTTGGCGGACGGCTTCTACTCCCATCGTGAGGACTGCGTCAAAGAGGGCTTTGCCATCAGTGCCGTCCTGGACACGCAGCCAGATCTGGTGAGGAAAGGTGGCGCCGAAGAAGGAAAAGAGATACTCCAGATTGCCCACCACCGTCACCCTATCCTCGTAGACGGTGGGGAAGTACTTGTAAGTGCCCATTATTGTAAAGGACGAGGTGACACTAACCTCGTCGTCTATTCTCACGCGTAAGGGGATCTTATCACCGATCTGAAGGTTATTATCATCCAGAAGCTGCTGGGAAACCAGGATGGCATCGGGTGAACTCGCGAGCTGGTTCATCAGCGCGCCCAGAGGTAAGCTGGCAAAATCCCGGCGGAACCAGGCTACTGCCGGGAAATCGAGGCGATCAATCGCCAGAAACCGGCCGCGAATGCTGCTCTTCCCTACTAAGGAGATCTCGGCGGGATAATCTCCCACCCGGGTGACCGCGATGACCCCAGGCAGAGCCTGAAACTCGCTGGGCAAGGGGATCCACTCGGCGCCGAGCGCTCCCTCTTGTGGTTGTTGATTCTCTCCCCTTTCTCCCAAAGAAGGCTCAAAAGTGATGTCCGCGCCCACGCGATAGTACATCCGGTCCATCAGCCATTGATCCAGGCTGCTTGCCATAGAGAGGGTATAAATCCCCAGGGCCAGGGAGACGATCACCAGGAGCAGCGGGTTGATGTAACCCTGGCTCTGCCGACCGAGCTGGCGTAGAGCCAGGTGGGGTGTAATCCAGGGGGCCACGCTGGCCAGGTGGTCCAGCGCGAGCATGAACAGGGGGAAGAGACGCATGGTCAGCAACGCGGCCGTCAGGATAAACAATGCAGGCACCAGGATAAGCAGCGGATCCCGGTACAGGTCCTCCGGCCTGTCGCGCACCAGCAGAGCCAGCGTTCCCTTGTCGGCCAGTTGCCGGTAAGCGTAGACTGTGGGAAGGATCAGGAGGAAGTCCAGGTGATGGCGGTGCCAGAAGGGGCCATGCAAAGGACGAGCGTGCTCCCGTTCATGTTCAACTACACTCTGTCGTGCGGCCTGGGCAGCCGGCCACAGGCGGGCGAGCAAGGCGACCCCTAGCGCAACCAATGTGAGCGGGATGTTGATCCCTTGCAGGGAGACGGGCAATGGAGGCCGGGATGTAAAGGAGAGAAAACTGACGGTGTAGCCCAGCACTCGGGCAATCAGCATGCCGAACCCCACGCCAAGGGGGTATCCCACGATAAACAGGAGCATTTCCTCGATTAGAGTAAAACCCAGGACACTTGACATGCTCATCCCACGACTGACCAGGATCGCGGTTTCCCGGCGTTGCCAGCGCGCGATGATGGCGGACGTGAGCACCAGGAAGTACAATAGAAAGCCAAAGGCTGGCACGTTGAATCCCAGAAGGAGCGTCGTCAGGATGGTCTGCCGCTGCACGAATTCCTTGAGAGGACCCAGAGGGGAAACATCCAGTCGGGCGTCGGGCAGATACTTGTTAATAATAGCGATGCCGCGCTCGAGCCCTGAAGCGTAATCACGGGCGTGGGCCGGCACAACCTTGCGGTCGTCCAGGATAATGTGCCAGGCAGCGAACCTGGTTTGGGAGGGGATTAGGGGCTGCACGTTTACGATGTAGTCCTGACGACGAACCAGCAACATCTCACGCAACGTCATGTCCGGATTGCTGAACCAGAAAGGATCTTTGGCATCGCGAGCCCGCCATATCCCTTTAATGCGCATCGGAAGAGGAGGCTCGTTCATCGTCGCTGAGGCATTGAACTCCTCACCGACGTGAACTCCCATTTTCTCGGCCAGGTAGGAATGCATCCAAACATCGAGGGCCTCAGTTGACACACCTTCGTCAAGCGGCTCCCCTGCCACGATCTCCATGTGGTTCTGAATATCGGCAATGTAGGCCAGGCTGACAGTGCCCAGGTACACTGATTTCGTCTCATACTGGGTAGTCCCCCCTCGCGGCTGCAACATCATGCTACCGCTCTCCACCTGAACTCCGATGTGCTTCAGAGGCAACCCCACCTCTGACGAGAGGGTGCCGGCGATATGACGTGCCATCTTCTCGGCAGCTTCCAGAGAAACAGGTTTTCGCGGCGAAGGGAAGAAGTAGACACGGGTGGAGAAAGGTGGACGTCCTGTCGCCTGGCTGAGCTCTGCCAGCTCTTGCCGCAGGATGACCATATCCACGGCCTGGGAGAAAAAGGCCGCGTTGGTGACCATGCCTATGCTTAGAACCACTCCCAGTAAGGCCAGCAAAGTAAGCCCAGGGTGGTGCCACAGGCGTTTCGCGGTCAGACCGGTCAGGCCGATCAGCACGTTCAGCGGCTTTAGCCAGTTGCGGGCTTGACTCATGGGCCCTCGCGCTGAGGTCTTAGAGGATGCCTGAAAATTGCTCCCGCACCCGTCCTCGGGTGCGGAAATCGGCCCGAGGACAGGCCTCAGAGCGAATTTTCAGACTAGCTCTTAATGATTTCAGGGACAAACGATACACAGGAAGAGCCCTCTCTGATTCCATGACTTGGCGTTGCCAATCTAGCACAGAGGTGGGTGTTGAGTCAAATGGTGAGTCCTGTCTCTCATGTCGAAAGATGTTGACTGGCCTCACGCGTTTGACAACAGAAAGATTCTGATTATACTTACTTACAGGTTGGTTCTCGCTGTAGCTCTCCCGAGTCGGAGCAGGTCATAGTCAGGTCGAGGTTCGCCCCTCGTATCCAGGTTAAAAATTGTGTCCACCACTGTAGCGGGGTCATG
>DAOUAJ010000440.1:0-5733 GCA_034433615.1 Anaerolineae bacterium
GGTGACGCCGCCGCAGATCCTGGCCGCGCTGGCGCAGTGGCGCGCGGAGCAGGCGGCGGGGGCCGGCCCGCCCTCCCCGGCGGGCGACCTCTACGCCACCGCCGAGAACCGGGTGCTCCTGCGCGTGCCGGTGAACATGGAGCCGCCCGCGCTGGCCCCCACGGGCCAGATCACCACGCCGGTCGAACTGGAGACGCAAAAAGACACCCTCTTTGCCCTGTCCTCTTCCGAGCCGCTGACGATGACCTTGCAGGCGCCGGATGGCACACTCATCACCCCGGACAACTACGACCAGCCGCCGGTCTTTCCGACCTACACGGTCGCCTACACCCAGGTCTTGTACTACGAGCCCAACACTGCGGAGGGCTATACCATCACCCAGGAACCGCACCTGCGCTTCATACAGGCGGCCACCCATCCCGACTGGCAGGAGGTGGACCTGAGCCTGGACGGCGTCCCTCTCTTCACGAACCAGCGCCTGGACACGCCGGCCCCGCTCTACGTGCCCATCTACGCCGGCGAGCATCTCCTGTCCGTCGTCCCTTCCGGCGGCGGGACGGAGATCACCGCCACCTTCTCTGCCGATCCTCAGACCCCGTACACGGCGTTGCTCTCCGGCGACGACGCCACGCCCGACCTGAGCGTGCTGGCCGACGATCACGCCGCGCCCTCTGCGGGCATGGCCCGGCTGCGCTTCGTCCACAGCGCGCCCTATGCCGGCGCGGTGGACGTCTGGGTCGAGGGGGTACAGGTGCTGGATGACGCCGCCTACCTGAGCACGAGCGCCTACCAGGAGTTTGCCCCGGGCGAGGTGTTGGTGGAGGTCAAGGATGCCGTCAGCGGCGACGATGTGGCCCCGCCGCAGGTGGTGGTGCTGGCCGAGGGCGGTATCCATACCCTGTTCGATACCATCCATCCGGTGGAGGCATATGCCCTGGCCTGGAGCCCGTTCCTCGACCAGGACTATTTCGAGCGCTACTACACGCACTTTATCGTCTACAAAGCGCCGACCGGCACCTGGGAAGTCGCCCTGGAGGGCAACCTGGACACGGCCCTGCCCATGTTCGCCGCGCTGGGGGTGGCCAACCCGCCGGTCTGGTGGTATGTGGAAGCCCAGGCTACGGACCCATTCCACGCCGAACTGTACTGGCAACTCAGGTCGAGCTATTTGCCGACGCGGGTGGAGGTCTATGCCAATCCCGGCGAGTACATGGACCCGGCCTGGGTCTATCAGGGCTACCGGATCGCCGAACTGGAACTGACGGACCCGGAGGATCTGGCCCCCAACTTCTTCACCTATACGGTGGACCTCTCGGGGCTGGAATCCGGCGACTACTCGCTGTGGGTGCGGGCCGAGGACGGCGTCAACCCGCCGGCCTCGGACTATGCCCTGACCGGCCCCTACGGCGACGTGGCGATATTCAGCATCGACCAGTCGGCCACTTTCCCCATCTCCTGGGCGCCGGCCATCACCACCGAGATCAGCAGCGCCCAGGCGTGCCTCTTCCTGGAGTGGGAGGCGCTTTCGCACCCGGACGTGGACCACTACAACCTCTATGTGAGCACGGAGCCGCTCAGCCCGACCCTGCACAGCGAAGGACTCTCCGCCTTCCGCCAGACGGACGAAAACGGGCAACCGTTCGGCCCGGTGCTGGTCAATGCCAGCGTCAGCAACCTGGTGCCGGGCAACACCTACTACTACTCCGTGGAGGCGGTGGACATCGAGGGCGGCCGGAGCGTGCGCAGCCCGGAGGCGGCAATCGCCATCCCCGGCGGCGATTTCCGCCTGAGCACGCCGTCCTGGCGATACCTGGCTACGCCCGGCACCCAGGTGAGTTTCACCCTCTCTCTCACCGTGCTGCAGCCGCTGTTCTACCCCAACGTGGGGTTGAGCGTAGATAGCTCGAGCACCCCGCCTGGGATGCGTGTCTGGTTTGACACCCCTCTGGGAAGCGATGCTTACCTGACCGAGGCCGATCGCGAAGTGGCGGTAGTGGTGGACCTGCTCGACTCGGTTGCCGACGGGAGCTACCCGGTCACCTTCGTGGGCGCCAACGGTGAGATGCGGCACAGCCAGACAGTCTACATCATGGTCAATCCGGTCATGATCTACTTGCCGGTGATTTATAGGCAATACCCCGCCGGAGAGATGTTGCCAAGACGCTGATCAAGGTTCCGGCAGGATGCCCTGCCAGAAAGAAACGTCGGGTAGCTGGAGAAGTGATTATCCATTCAAAGGTGCCGTAGTAGGGGCAAAGTGCCCTGACGAGCCCTTCCTGTCGGCCAGGGCCGTATCAAGGTCGCGCCTGTGCCGCACCGAATGGCCGGCGCCCGGCGGCAGGCACACCTGGCTCCATCCTGGGCCGGCGCTGCGCTGCGGGAGCGTGGCGGCCGGCGCCTACCGATCCCAGGTCCTGTTTCAGTACCTCGCGGTAGAGGAACAGCAAGGCGCTACGGGGCGGCGGCTGTACCCATCCGCTCCGTTAGCCCGCCTTCAGCAGGAGACGTGGCAAAGTCAACGATGATTACAGCCGCTCAACTCATTCCGTATAGTGCGCCAGGCAAACTTGGTGCTTCTTATGGGGTGCAAGTCCCCATCGGGTGAGGGCTAACCCCCCACCCGTACCGAGTGTTGCAACGATGGAGGAGGGGGCTAAGGTCGGTTTGGGGGGTAACCGATAGAAAACCTCGGCGTAAGGGGAGGGGTTCCAGCGACCCTTACGAGCCTGGAAACAGGGACACAAAGTTCTGGAATCAGCCTGCCGAACGACATCGTTGAAGCGTACACTCCCGAACCACGTACCTGCCGCGATGGCAGCTTATGCCAGGTCCACGTATGGCTGAACTGGATCCGCAATTCACCTCCCGCCGCACCTCGAGTGGTACGCCCAGCACTGTGGGTGCTATAAGCGCTGTCGGATTGACCGAGCGCGAGGCGAGCGCCCGCCTTTCACGGGAAAGCCCGAACGAGGTCCCCGAGGCGCCGAGCCACCTGGTATTGCGCCTGCTCAAGAAATTCTGGGGCCTCTCGGCATGGATGCTCGAGCTCATCGCGGCGCTCTCGCTCGTCCTGCACAAGCGCGCAGACTTTTGGATCGCGCTGGCACTGCTCTTCGTCAACGCGATCCTCGGCTTCCTTCAGGAGCAGCGCGCGTCCTCGGCGGTGGCCGCCCTCCGGCGCCGCCTCCAAGTCACCGGGCGGGCGCTCCGGGACGGAGCCTGGAGGCTGGTCCCGGCGCGCGAGCTTGTCACAGGGGATGTCGTGCGGCTGCGCGCGGGGGATTTTGTACCGGCGGACGAGCGCGTCGTCGATGGAGATCTCCAGGTCGACCAATCCACACTGACCGGCGAGTCCCTCGAGATTCCGAGGCAGGCCGGCGATGTGCTCTACTCGGGATCGATCGTCCGCCGCGGAGAGGCGACCGCTGTCGTGACCGCGACCGGTGCGCGGACCTACTTCGGCCGCACGACCCATCTCATCGAGAGCGCACACCCGAAGCTGCACGTCGAGGAGATCACCACGCGCCTGGTGAAGTGGCTCTTCGTCATCGTGGGCACGCTGGTGGGTGTCGCGTTCGTGCTGTCCCTCGTTCGAGGGCTGCCGCTCCTCGACATCCTGCCGCTCTCGCTGGTGCTGCTCATGAGCGCCGTGCCGGTGGCGCTTCCGGTGATGTTCACCGTAAGCACGGCGGTCGGCTCTGTGGAGCTCGGGCGCCACGGGGTGCTGGTGACCCACCTGGCGGCGGTTGAGGACGCCGCAAACATGGACGTCCTATGTGCCGACAAGACAGGGACGCTGACCATGAACCGCCTGACCCTCGGCGGCGTGCTCGTCCAGCCAGGGTTCACCGTTGATGATGTCGTGCGCACGGCGGCGCTCGCCTCGAACGCGGCCAACCAGGATCCGATCGACCTCGGGTTCCTTCGCGCGGCTACCGAGCGCGGCCTACTCGATTCGAGCATCAAGACATTGAGCTTCGTTCCGTTCTCGCCCGAGACTCGCCGAACGGAGGCGATCGTCGACGTCCACGGGCGCAAGGTGCACGCGCTGAAGGGTTCCTTGCGCACGATCGCCGAGCTTGTCGGGCTGCCGCCGGAGAGCGCCGCGGGGCTCGAAAAGCGGGCCGACGAGGAGGCGAAGAAGGGCGCTCGCGTGCTCGCGGTCGCGCGGGGCGAACCGGATGTGCCCTTGCAGCTCGTCGGCCTCGCATTCCTCCACGACCCGCTCCGGCCGGACTCGCGCCAGCTCATCGATCAGCTTCGATCGCTCGGCGTCCGGGTCAAGATGTTGACGGGCGATGGCCTTCCCGTTGCCCGCGAAATCGCGCGAGAGCTTGGGCTCGGCGACATCGTGCGTGCCCCGGACCTGCGGGCGGCCGAGAAGGCCGGTCTCTCGCGTGCGACTGACCTCGCCGCGCGCTCCGACGGCTTCGCCGAGGTATTTCCCGAGGACAAGTTCTTGGTCGTGAAGAGCCTGCAGTTGGCGGGTCATGCGGTCGCCATGACCGGCGACGGCGTGAACGACGCGCCAGCGCTGAGCCAAGCCGAAGTCGGCATCGCGGTAAGCGGTGCGACCGATGTGGCCAAGGGGGCCACCAGCATCGTCCTGACGGAAGAGGGCCTGGGGAGCATCGTCGACCTGGTGAAGATCGGGCGCTCGATCTACCAGCGCGTCCTGATGTGGATCATCAACAAGGTGAGCCGCACAATCCTGAAGGCGGGGTTCGTCGTCGTCGCGCTCCTCGTCACGGGCAAGTTCGTCATCTCCGCCCTCGGCATGGTCCTTCTGGTCTTTATGACCGACTTTGTCAAGATCGCGCTCGCTGCAGACCGCGTCCGCCCGTCGCCGACACCCGAGAGCTGGAGAATCGGTCCACTCGTCAAGGTAGCGGTCGTCCTCGGCGTGCTCATGTTGCTCGAGGCCCTAGGGCTGCTCGCCATCGGCTCGCGCATCTTCGAGCTCGCAGGAAACAGGCTCCAGACGTTCTCGTTCCTGACGCTTCTCTTTTTTGCTCTCTTCTCGATCGTATCGATCCGTGAACGTCGGGCTTTCTGGCGATCGCGACCAGGCTGGGTGCTCATGGCTGCGCTGACCGCGGACGCGCTAATCGGCTCTGCCATCGGATTTTTCGGGCTCGCCGAACTCGGGCCGCTCCCACTCGGGCAGATCGCGTTCATTGCCGCCTATGCGCTCGTGTGCTCGTTGGTGTTGAACGACGTCGTAAAGTCGGTTCTCATAGAGCGTCTATGGATTGCGCCAAGACAGGTCCTGGCGTGAGCTTCACGCTGCCCACCGGCACTATCGCTCAAGCGCGAGTTGTTGGTGGGACCTGATATCACGTGAGGTGGAAAGGTTACAGCTACGATGGATACTTCTCGATTGAACGAACTTTACAATTTCATTGTTCGAGCCAAACAGTCAACGTATGTAGGGAGCGGCCCACAGCTATTGCCCTATCGTCTCGGCTCACATGATTTACAGTTTAGAGAAGGTGAGTGGAGCTATCACGATAGCTATTTGGGCGAAAATGATTTCATTGGTCAGGAAGTCGTGTACTATCAACAAAGAGTCGTCTGGGCCATGAACTATTTTGGCCGGATTTTGAAGCCGGAGCATATCACCTCAGCAGAAGCCGGTCAGATGATTAAAGCCAGTTTGTTGAAACTGTATGCAGAAGGTCGGTTCTTGGGTGGTTTTGAGCATACCGAAGGGGAACTGACCTATACCGATAC
>DAOUAJ010000441.1:0-2069 GCA_034433615.1 Anaerolineae bacterium
GCGGTCCCGGATCTTTTCACCCTCACCCCTCTCGACAGAGCCTATCAGCATCTCGCCGAGGTTATGGACAAGTACCATTTATCTTTTGATGTCTACACCGATGCGGGCGCAGGGGGCAATCACTTTGTGCAACTGGCAAAGGTTGGATCAGACGTCGCCCTCCATAGCTCCTTTACTGAGACGGTGCATTCGGGGGCCACGGCGATCCAGAACACTTTCACCCCGAGCTACCCTGACTCCTGGGGTGGATACTACTTTCAGAACGGTATTCTGCTACCCAGCGATACAGCGCCTCGGGACAACTGGGGAGAGTATCCTGATGCTGGTTATGATCTGAACGGGGCAACCCGACTGACCTTTTGGGCAAAGGGTGCAACAGGAGGCGAACAGGTGGAATTCTTCGCTTTTGGCGTTGGCAGAGACGCCAATACCGGCGCGCCCATCGCGCCTTATCCTGATTCCGAGGCCAAGGTCACGCTGTGCGGGCGACTGGTATCCCCGTGCTATGTCTCTTTGGCAAATACCTGGCAACTATATACCATTAGTCTGAGCGGGCTGGACCTCGGCTATGTGCTGGGAGACTTCGGCTGGGTGACCAATGCCCCG
The DNA here is from genome assembly GCA_034433615.1 of Anaerolineae bacterium. Taxonomy (GTDB): domain Bacteria; phylum Chloroflexota; class Anaerolineae; order DUEN01; family DUEN01; genus DAOUAJ01. Next base: position 607 of record DAOUAJ010000441.1, read on the forward strand.
CGGAACAACAACCGGAGCATTACCTTTTACCTGGACGATATTCGCTATGATAAACCTCATCTCAACGATCTCCGGCTCCTTGGAAGCTATGAGACGATTCGCTCTACATCAGATTTTGACACGAGGCTCAGGAATGTAGCCTTCACTTACGATAACGCCCTGGCCCTGATCGCCTTTATCGCTGCTGGGGATCGGGATCGGGCGAAACTGCTGGCCGATGCCTTTGTCTATGCCCAGGAGCACGACCGCTACTACACCGACGGACGGCTCAGAAATGCTTATCAATCAGGGGATCTCATTATCGCACCTGGTTGGAGACCGAACGATCGCGCAGGCACTGTCAGGCTGCCGGGCTGGTGGGATGAGGCAGAACAGAGATGGCATGAAAACGCCGAGTTTGTCGGTTCGGGCACCGGGAATCTGGTCTGGACGATGATCGCGCTGCTGGATTACTACGAAAAGCGAGGAGGAGCGCCCTATCTGAATGCGGCGATTCAACTCGGGCAATGGATTGTGGAGCATACTTATGATGACCGGGGGGCCGGGGGATACACCGGAGGGTATACTGGATGGGAGCCCAACCCTGAGAAGTTGCTCTGGAAGTCCACGGAACACAACCTGGACCTCTACGTGGCCTTTGAACGCCTTTACCGCATCACCGGTGATCCTACCTGGTACGAGCGCGCCGAGCACGCCCGAAACTTCGTGGAGGCGATGTGGAATGAGGAGGAGGGCTTTTACTGGACGGGGACCCTGGAGGACGGAACGACCGTAAACACGCAGACTGTTCCCCTGGATGCGCAGACCTGGGCTCTTTTGGCTTTCGGGCCGAACGAGCGAACCCGGCGGGCAATTGCTTATGCAGAAACTCATCATTGCGCCACGTGGGGCAATTATGAAGGGTTTGACTTTAATGACGACCAGGACATGCCGTGGTTTGAGGGTACGGGGCAGATGGTGGTAGCCTATTGGGTGTTGGGGAAGACCGACAAGGCCCGATTTTACCTGAACGAATTGCGGGAGGTGCAGGCGACGGCGAACAATGGGAATGGCAAGGGGATCGTGGCGGCTCCGGCCGATGGATTAACCACGGGATTTGGGTGGTTATATTTCAACCGGCTACATGTGGGAGCCACAGCCTGGTATATTTTTGCCGAGCGATGGCTCAATCCATATTGGCATACGACGCATCCGCCTTTCAGTTCGTATATTCCGCTTGTGCTAAAGAATTCGCGATGGGCCTTTTTGCCGCCCAACATCTCGCTGCAGCCGACTGCTCCCTCGGCTCGCTTTGCACGCCTCGGTCGCAGCGGCTGAGCTCGGTGCCGTTAGGCCGCTATGTGCCTGCCTACTTGCGCTTGTGGCAGGCATACGTTCAATCCATTGTGGAGGTGCAAAATGAAACGCTTACTGAGTATCACAGGAGGGTTGTTGGGTTTGCTGGCGCTGGGAGCGCTGGCTGT
>DAOUAJ010000442.1:0-6209 GCA_034433615.1 Anaerolineae bacterium
CCTGCACAGCCAGCAGCCGCCGGTTATCTTCCGCGATCTGAAGCCGGGCAACATCATGCTTACGCCGCAAGGCCAGGTCAAGCTGATTGACTTCGGCATTGCTCGTCTCTTCAAGCCCGGCAAGACCAGCGATACGATGTCGTTTGGCACGGCCGGTTATGCACCGCCGGAGCAATACGGCAAAGGTCAAACCGATGCGCGCTCCGACATCTACGCGCTGGGAGCTACCCTGCACCATTTGCTCACCGGCCGCGATCCGGCCAATGATCCATTCAATTTCCCTCCGGCACGCACCCTGAACTCGCAGATATCACAGGCGGTCGAACATGTGATTATGAAGGCAGTGGAGCGGGACGCAGGGAGCCGCTGGCAAAGCGCCCGAGAGATGAAGCAGGCATTGATCGCGCCGACGCCTCCGGTCGGGTCAGCGGCTAACGCATCTTCTGGAGCAGCCTCGCCATACGTGGCTGCACCGCCTGCCCCGGCTGCTCCGGCTGTGACACCCCCTTCAGCGGCAGCCATCCCGGCTCCAATACGACCCGGCTTCATGGTTTGGCTGGCGTTGGCCGTAGGCATCTATGCTGTCTCTAACACGATCCGGCCTTTAGTATGGCAGTTAGAAGACCCTGCTATGCGCCAGCCTGCCTTTGCAGCCATGTGGGTGATGCCAGCCATCCTGCTGTATCGGCTCAGCCGACGGCCTTGGTCGGCGATCCTGATGGGACTGACATCGGTGGGACTGACATCGTTGGCAAGTGCTGGTTTGTCTGTCGTGACAATGCCTTCGACGGCACAAGTAACAGTTGCCGCAGTGGCAGTAGAACTGGGGTTCGCCCTTGCCGGTTCGCGCAGGATGAGCTTTTGGACGGCCATCTTGGCCGCAACTGTCGGCGGAGCGGCCGGTTGGATTGCACCGCAGATCTGGGCGGGAGTTCCGTTGAGCGGCGTTCGCGTGGATGAAGACCTCATTGGGGAGCTGGCCGGCGCTGCGGTTGGGGGCGCCATGGCTTTTCTGCTGGCCGTATTACTCACGCCCTCATGGTGGAAATCGAGCAGCGCAATGCGCGGGCGATTCAACTATGTCCAGGTGATGTTCATCGGGCTGGCGTCCATCGGTTTCGCCGGTCTGGTGCAGGCCTCGGTGGTGCAGTGGATCAGAATCGTACACCCCAGCCCTGACTTGCAAATTCTCGCGCTGACTTCTGTGAGCGGTCTTGCCTTGCCGCTGGCTTTCATGATTGCCCGCAGGCCGGGCACGGCAATTCTTGTCGCTGTGTTTCAGGGGTTGTCTTTGGTCGTTGCTGGTCCAGGTTTGACAGAAGAGTATATCTTAACCGATACATTGTACGCATTGACATTCGAACTCACATTCCTGGCAGGAGGATACAGGCAATACGGTTTTCGGCGGTTGATCCTGGCGTGTGCGCTATCCTGGCTCGTGGGCTATGAGGCTTCGTGGATAATGCGCGTCCACGAGTTGCGCTTCTTCTTTCCCTCGAGCACCATCTTTTCCCTGGCCGGTGTGTTATTGCGCGGGACCATCGCCTATTTGATCGTTCGGCTGCTGCGCAGGTAGGAGGCTGGCATGGATATCACCTGTGTTCACTGTGGCGCGTTCAACCGCGGCGGCGCGAAGTTCTGCGCGGCCTGTGGCAAGCCGCTGCCGGCTACGCCCCCTTCATCGCAGCCACCGACGGCTCTACAGCCGCTACAGCCAGCGGCCGTGCAGCCGCAGCTACCGCCGCCTCGGCCGCCAATGCCATCTCCGCAACGCGGGCCGTTATCCCCGGTTCCTGGCCCCCGGCTCCCGCGCTCCGGCCTCTTCGGAACCGCTCCGGTGGTGGATGGCAAGGTAACGGTGGTAGACCCTGAACGTCAAGAGAGGGCGCCTTTCGATCCGGCGCGCGCCATGGTGATGATGGCGCTCATCGCCTTGCTCGTGGCTTTGTTTCTGGGATTTGCTGCGGCCGGCATGGCCATCGGCATCGTGCTCCTCATCCTGGGGGTCGGGATCGGCTTGCTGGGTTGCCTGGCCGGCCTGATCCTGATGCCACTAAAGGTGATCCTCGCGCCGATCATCAACTTCATCCGCGGGGATCCCACGGTGATGGTGCTGAACTTCCAGGTGCTGGACAATGCCTCCGGCATGCCGGTGGACGTGCTCCTGTGTCGCAAGCCGGGGAGCGGCAACGTGCGGGTGGGGGATAGCGCGTTGGTGTATGGAGCGGTGCGTCGCGGGAGCAATGTGGTGCGCGCCTACTGCGTCCAGATCACCGAGAGCGGCGGCCGACCCACCAATTACAGGATTGATGGGCTCAAGCCCTGGCCCATTTGGATCGGGCTGGCGGTATGGGCCATCGTGCTGCTCATTGGGTTGTATGCGCTGGGTGTCATCGGGCGGTGATGCGTTGGCCGACCTCTTACGAAAGCAGACCCTCTTAGGTAAGCGCATCCGCTGCGCAAAGGAGTAAAATCATGGACGCTGGGGTCGCTGCAGTTCAGGATCTGATCGAAAAGCTGGAGCGCCGCCGGCTTGATGCCGAACGGCCGCCGGCCTTGCCGGTTTGGGGCCAATTGGATGCCACGCGCTTCGTGCGTGTCGAAGGCCTGGCCGCATTCTGGAAGGCCGATGAGGGATGCCGTTATGAGCAGTACATGGAAGACCTCATCACCGGCTGTCACGGCCAGGGGTTGACCTTTGCCTATCTGGTGGTGGGCCGTGGCAATGCGGTTCAAGTTTACGTGGGACTACAAGGCCCCCAGGCTGATGCGATCTTGAGCACGGCCCTGCGCGGGGCTTTCCCGGCTATTGAGCTGGCCGAGCGACCCACGGAGAGGCTCGGTTCGGAGCTGAATGCAACGCCGATCTTCAGCTATCTGGGCCGGCTGACCGGTGTGCCCACCCTGAAGACGGGACGCACCGGGGAACAGAGCGGCACCGTGCAACAGATCGAGCGCCTGTTGCGCGGCATGTACGGCGAGCAGTGGGGCTATCTGGTGTTGGGCCGGCCAATGCCGTACGATCAGGTGCTTCGCCTGGCTTCGGGTGTCTTCCAGCAGATCTACCAGCTTTCGCCCCTGGCCAAAAAAAACGTGCCCATAGCCCCTAACATCACTGCCGAGCAGGTGGACCGACAGGTGCAATACTGCATCGAACTGCTGGAGAGACAGTTGAAACGGCTGGATCGGGGCAAGGCCCAGGGCATGTGGCAGACCGACGTGCATCTCTTTGCTGCCAGCAAGGCTGGCCTGGATCGGGCGCGGGCGCTGTGCAATGCGATCTTTGCCGGCGAAGATTCAGCCCCTGAGCCCGTGCGCACCTTCGAGTGCCGGTCTGGAACACCACCCAATAATGTGGATCGGTTCAGTACGTTGCTGAACTCTCACGAGTTGGCAGTGCTGGCCCAACTGCCGCGCGAGGAAATGCCCGGCTATGCAGTGCGCGATTACGCTCGCTTCGATGTGGCTTTACCGGCGGAGACATCGTCTGGCGCCGACGATATCGTCAACATCGGCAAAATCTTGGACGGCACGACGCCGACCGGCAACTGGTATGCTGTGCCGCGCGACGATTTTGCCAAACATGGACTGGTCGTTGGCGTGACGGGCAGCGGCAAGACCAATACGTTGTTCCATCTGTTGGATCGTTTATGGAATCAAGGTCAGGGGGTACCTTTCCTGGTGGTCGAGCCGGCCAAGGCCGAATATCGCGACCTGCGCACAGTGCCTGGATTTGAGAATCTGCGCATTTTCACCCTGGGCGACGAGCGTTGGGCCCCTTTCCGGTTGAACCCGTTCGAGTTCGAGATCGGCGACGCCGAGAACCGCATCCATGTGCAGACCCACATTGACTACCTCAAGTCGGTGTTCAATGCGGCTTTCATCCTCTATGCGCCGATGCCCTACGTGCTGGAGACCTGCCTGCATGAGATCTACCAGGACAAGGGCTGGGATTTGACCACCAGCCAAAACCGCCGACTGCCGCCGCAGGAGCGCGGCAACGAAGCGCGCTGGCCGGTCTTCCCGACCCTGACCGACCTGTATCGGAAGGTTGATGAGGTCGTAGATCGCCTGGGCTACGAGGAGCGCATCCAGATGGACGTGAAGGCCGGCCTGAAGGCGCGCATCGGCTCGTTGCGCCTGGGCGGCAAAGGGCTGATGCTGGACGTGCGGCATTCGGTGCCGATGCAAGAACTGCTCTCGCAGCCGACCGTGCTGGAGCTGGAACGTATCGGCAATGATGACGAGAAGGCATTCGTCATCGGCCTGTTGCTGACACGGCTCTACGAGTACCGGGTCGTACAGGCGCGAGCAGGAAAGACGACGGGCAGCCTGCAACACGTGACCGTTTTCGAGGAAGCGCACCGTCTGCTGAAAAACGTGCCCACCGAGGTTGGAACCGAAGAGGCCAATGTCAAGGGGCAAGCGGTGGAGAGCTTTGCCAACATGCTCTCCGAGATCCGGGCCTATGGCCAGGGGGTACTGATCGCCGAACAGATCCCCTCCAAGCTGGCGCCAGACGCCATCAAGAATACCAATCTGAAGGTGTTGCATCGCATCGTGGCGCAGGATGATCGGGATGCAATGGGCGGCGCCATGAACCTGGAGGAAGGCCAGAAACGTTTCGTCACCACGCTTCGCACCGGCCAGGCTGTCGTCTATGCCGAGGGCGCGGATCGGCCTTATCTGGTTGAAGTCTTCCCCTTCAAGAAGCATAGCGTGAAGGGACGGCTGAACGATAAGCAGGTGCGCGGGGCCATGCAGGGATTCTGCAAGCAACCGGTATACGAGCCGGTGCCGGGCCATAACCAGTATATCCAGAGTCTGCTGCCGGCCGACAGCCACATCAGCTCCGACGTGCGCGACCTGGCCCTGGCCGTGTTGAACGCCGACGAGTTTCCCGAGGTTTTCAACCGTTATTTTCTCTCTTTGATCCTTGAGCCGCGGCAAGGCATCTACGGTTACAACGCGCTGGTTAAGTTGGCCGAACAGATGGTGAAGCCCAAACCCGACCAAGAGAAACCTGTGGCGCTTTATGTAACGTTGCAGGCTGTGGCCGATCTGTTGGCCGATAGAGGCCGTCGTTACGGTTGGTTGTATAATGTGGTAGAAACGCTGCGTCGGGATCTAACCGCTATTCTGGCAGATGTAGCGGTCCATTTCGTAAATCGCCAGGATGTGCTCGAGGCATTGGCCAACCGCCATAGCGTTGCGTTGGAGACTTTTGCAAGGCAATATCAGCAGCTCTGTGCCAAGGCGCCGAGCCCGTACGCAGGCTGTGTGTTTTGCCAGGCTCAGTGTCTATACCGTCACGATGTGGCCCCGTTGGCGCAAGATAAAGCATTGATGCGTGAGTTTGGCGAGACGATCCGCAATGTCAAGAATGACGATGCGATGTGGCGCGGCCTGGCCCGGATCAGTCAGGAAGCAGCCAGCCGCATCGTCCAGACTATTCCCCCGGCACCGGTCCAGTCGGCTGCGGTCAATCAGGTCGCGCTCTGCTTTGCCGTCCAGATGGCCGTAGCCCAGGGTCTCAGCGGCGCCAGCCAACGCAAGTTGGCGAAAAACGTCAAAGAAGTTTTGACATAAATCGGATCAGAAAGGATAATTCTCCCATGAAAACCTGCCCGAAGTGTGGTCACAGCAACCGTGATGAAGCGAAGTTCTGCGGCGTGTGCGGCACCCGCCTCGATGCAGCAGTGCCGGCCGCTCCCGCTCCGGCGCCGGCTGCCAGGCCGGCCGAGCTGATCTGCCCGGCCTGCCAGACTGTCCACCGGCCCGATGCCAAGTTCTGCGAGAGTTGCGGCGCTGATCTGACGCAAGCTGCCGCGGCAGTATCCTCGCCGCCACCCATGCCGTCGCCAGCAGCGCCACCGCCTCCATCCGCGCCTCCTCCAACCCCGCCTGTAGCCGCGCCGCCGGCGCCGCCGCCTGCGTCGCCAGTGGCCGTGCCGCCGCCTGCTGCACCTCCGCCGGCGGCGCCTCCACCGGCTGCACTGCCGCAGCCGGTGATTCCTACCGCAGCCACACCGACCCCGGCGCCGCCAGTCGGCATTCACTGCGTGAAGTGCGGCACGGACATCCGTTTCTGTCCGTACTGTGGCGCGCCGTTGGACGCGAGTGGCACGCACACGTAAGCCGTAGCGAGATCTTTAGGATCTGCCCGACCTCCAGAGTCTCGCAGCGCACCGAGAGGAACCCATGCCTTA
>DAOUAJ010000443.1:0-32670 GCA_034433615.1 Anaerolineae bacterium
GAATGATGTGGAGTAAATTTGTGGCACGCATCAGGCACCCCCTTCCAGCAAAGCGTTCACCTATGATGCCACAAACTATCCCATTTTGTTAAGTTGCGGCAGGTTAGACCGATCTCAGTATGCTAGACATGAGCGAACCAAACAAGGCTGGTTGCTCATTTATCACGCTATGGATGCCCACGGCGTGTATCGCCTGGGGGTGGCCTTGCTAGACCTGGCTGACCCTTCGATAGTCTTGAGTCGGCCGGAGCGATTCGTCCTCGAACCGCGGGAAACATGGGAGCTCAAAGGTGATGTGCCGCACGTGATCTTCAGTTGCGGCACTATTGTGGTGAATGAGGAGCTCTATGTCTATTATGGCGCGGCCGATCGGGTGGTGGCTGTGGCCACGTGCCGTTTGGCCGAGATGATCGCTTTCGTTACCGAAAGAGGTTGAGTTCACCAACGAGGATGGGGAAGCTGTGGCACTCTGTCCGCTCTCGATCGATCAGTTCATTGTCGTCTGGCAAGCCGAAACCCGCACTTGGCTGTCAATGGCAGATCAGATTGGGGCCCTGATCGCCCATCTGCCGGAGGATGCAGGGCAGGAGGTGCTGGATTTCGCGCGCTTCTTGCACGCGCGGAGGCAGCGACAGCAAGCTGAATCCGCAGCCCATCTGGCAACGATGCCGAAAGAGACATTGGCGTGATGTCTAGTGCTATCCCCATGTCCTCCCCTGACCTCACCGCCGCTGAAATCGAGGCAGTGAACCAGGAGCTCCAGACCCCCTACCTCAGCATTGGCCCCCGCATCGCCAAGTTCGGGGAGCGCTTCGCTGCCTACGTTTGCCCTGAGCCCTGTCCTGAGCTGTAGCGAAGGGCTGGTCGAAGGGTCGGGGCGCGCCACGCCATTGGCGTATCCAGCGGCACCGCCGGGCTCCACCTCTGCGTCATCGCCTCCGGCGTGGCGCTGCGGGCTCTACTGTTCTGCTCCTGCTTTGTTCTCAATCGTCATGGGCAACAACCAGGCATCGCCTGCCGGCTGCCCCTCCTTGTCCCGGACGGAAAGACGTCCGAACGTCGTTGCATCGTACAGCCCGATTTCCAGTCGTACCTGATCGAGTGCGATGCCCGGCGGCACCTCCAGCAGATGGGAGTCTACGATGATCTCCCCTGGCAACCAGCTTGTTGTTGGCGACATCCCCTCCTGTGGGGGGCTATCATGTTGGGCCACGACGGTGCCACCATCACCCAGCAAGTGGACAAAGACGGTGTAGCTTACCTCGGCGGTAACCTGAGCCTGCCAGTACAGCGTGACTGTCAATTGTCTCCCCTCCTCTGAGGCAACCAGGTCGTACCCCAGCAGCCGGGCGATGTTGCCGAAGTCAACCTGCTGTAGGTGTTGGGGGGGCTGCGGCAGCTCGAACAGGCGTTTGTATCCAGCCACTGCCACCGTCGTTAACGTTTGGGGCGGCCCCAGCAACGTTCCCATCTGGTCAACCACGGCCACCGTCAACCGATATTCGCCGGCAGGCGTCTCTGGGCTCAAGGACAGCCGGTATTGCCCTTCCCAGACCTCCTGGGCTGTCCAGGCGGAGGTGGGATTGCTTTCCCCGGCTAACGGAAATACCGATTCGCCTTGGGCTTGCCCCTGCCTGTCTAGCAACGCCAGCCTGAGCTGGTAATTCGCGGAGGGAGCCTGGTGCGCGTACCAGAACAGGCTAAGGTGCAGCCGGTCGCCGGGGCGTGCCGTAACCGGGAGCGGGCCGCTGCCCACCAGTTCCAGCGGCCCCCACCGCGCGCTCAGACGTTGGGCGATGGGCAGCTCATCCACCGCGACGGGGGGTTGTGGCCGTGTGACCTGGATGTGCCCCAGGGTGTACGCCTGCGCGATGCGGCCTGTTGTCTCGTCGAACCGGGCCAGCGGGCGCAGACTTTGGGTCTCGTACACCGTCAACTCGATGGCGTAGTCGCCTGGGGGGACTTCTGGCCGCACGGGCAACTTCAGGGTTTGCAAGGCCGTCTGCCCCGGTCGCCATTGCCCCGTGCGCAGAGGATCAATCTCCGGGCCAAAGTAGCGTTCCCGGTAGCGCGTCGCGGCGATCTCGGCGTCTTGCTGTCCCCACACGTTCCCTGCTGTATCCACCAGTTTCAGCGAGGCCGAGTGATCGGCGGGTATAGCCGTCAGTCCTTGCCAGCGTAAGGTCACGGGGATGCCCCCGCCCGATGTGATCCCGTCTATGCTCAAGGCGTAACCGGTCAGCGCCAGGCGGCCTTCAAACGGCACCGAGACGCGCTGCGGCAGGGTCTCGGTCCTGCTAAAGAACTCCAGCCACTGCTTGCCGCGCGGGTATCCCCACGGCCGGGCAGCGATCAGCGCAAAGTGGGTCTGCACGTACTCGTAGAAGGCACCGAAGTCTGGCATGCTGGCCAGCCGGCGGGAGGTGGCTCCGAGCTCCAGCACGACCATGTGTGCGTTGCTCGCTTCGATCTCGTGGATTAAACGGTCGGCTGTGATCTGCCCGCTGCGGGCGGCTCCGGTGCTGATTCCCGCGCTGCTGTAAGTGCCGGGGCGCTGCGCGTAGAAATTCAGCCCCTGATAGTCCGACACCATCACGGCTCCGACCGGGCTGGCCTGCTCGATCAGCGCGACCAGCTCCGGCGTGTCGCGTTCGTAATCTAACAGGCGTGGAAGGTCACGTTGCACGTAAGGGACCAGTGAGATGGCAGCTAAAGCGGCGATGACGGCTAGACCCCCCCAGCCCAGGGCCGGCCAGCGCCGGGTGTGATCACAGATGAGCTTGCCAGCCCAGACGAGGCCAGCGGCCCAAATCAGGCTGAGCGCGGGGAAGACGTAAACCAGATGGCGGTCGCCCAGTGGGCGAGACAGGAACAGGAAGGTGATCATGGTCGGGGCCTGGCACAGGATGGCTAAGGCACGGGGCTGGCGTGCAACCAGGATGCCGGGGATGCCCAGCGCGGCCAGGGCCAGGAACAGCGGCTGGTTGTTGGCGTATTCTGCGAAGAATCGTATGTTCTTGCGCAACACATCCAGCGCACCCAGGTCGCTCCCCTGGTGGAGGTGATGCCCCAGGACTCGGGCCAGAAAGTTCGGCGTCAGGGCCAGGAACAGAGCCGTGGTGAGGAGCAACAGGGCCGCCAGGGGCGTACCGAGCGCCAGCATATCGCCCAGCCAGGCGCGCCAGGGCCGTTTCTGTTGCCATGCCTCGATCAAAAGATAGAGGAAGCAGCCCCCCGCGCTGAGCAGGCCAAAGAGCTTAAACTCCGCCGCCAGGCCGAAGCAAAGTCCGGCCCATGCGAACACGCGGCGGCGCGGCAGGGCTGACTGGCCGGGCAACCCCATGACGAACAAGGTCAGCCCGACGGTGGCCCACAACATCATGTACGGGTCGGAGCGGAAGACCCGCACGACCTCGAAGACACTGTCGTTGACGGCGAGAGGAAGCAAGGCCAGGATCGCCACGCCGGAGCTAAACGCCCGACGTCCCAGGGTCCAGGTGGCGCCGGCCGTCGCCAGCCCGGCCAGGACCGTCACGACGCGCAGAGCCATACCGGAATGCCCGGCCAGCCATTGAACGAGGGCGCCGAAGTAGAGGAACAGCGGCATCTGGGCCGTCATGAAATCCCGATAGGGAACCTCGCCCAAGCGGATGCGCCACGCCTCGTAGAGGTATTGCCCTTCGTCGTCGTTGATCCAGACGCCGCCCAGGTTGTAACCGAAGAGGACAGCCATCAGGGTCAGCAGAATGACGACCAGGACGATCTCTCCTGACCTGCCGGCCATGTGAGGCAGTGCCGTGCGGTCCCTTTGCGTTACGTGGGTCATCGGGATAGCGCTCCCGTCGCGGCTTCCAGCGAAACGGTTGTGCCTAGCAGGCGGCCTGCCTGGTCATAAGCGACCAGCATTTGACCGTCGTCGGCGTCCATCCAGCCCACCTCTAGCGTCAGTGGCCCATCCGGCAGTGCGGCTGACAGATTCAAGCGCTGGACGTCCCGCATGATATCGCCCGGCTGCCAGAAAGGAGCGTTCAGATAGCCCGCCAACGGCGGTTGGGCGCTTTTGCCCACCTCCTGGCCGGTTGCCGTGCGTAACACCAAGTGGATAACCGCGTTAGCTTCGATCGGGCGAACCGCTTCCCAATAGAGCACACCGGTATCTGGGGCCAGATACTCGTATCCGTGCAGCCGCACGATGGCGTCCCCGCTAGCGGGGAGGATAAAGGTGATCGGGCCGCCCGACAACCGCGGCACATCCTCCGGTCGGGCGACCGGCCCCCGGTAGATGCGGACGTATTCAACGCCGTGACGGCTGATCGTGTGTATGGGGGGCAGCCGCTCAATGTAAGCCATCTGCTCTGGATCACGTTCACGCTGCCACTGGTTCACATAAAACACGACGTAGTGGGAACGCACCCAGCTCAGCTCACCGTTGGGCAATTTGTGCGTCCATTTTACCGTTCGCCCGGGGAAAAAGGGGGCGAAGCTGGTCGGGTAGAACGAAGCCACTGTCAGTTCGGACGCGCCGGGCAGAGCTGCCAGCCACGCGCCAGCGTCATCCAACCCTTCGCCGACTCCGGTCATGAGCACCCGGCTGGCCCCTGCCGCGCCGCCCAGCAAGGGATTGCCGTAGCTGAAAAAGTCAGGGGCGTAGGGCAACGTCATCGCGAGTTGTACAGCCAACAGCGCAGCCAGCCCCCATCGTTCGATCGCGCGCCCCCTTGTCCCCAGTCCCTCTATCCCCCTTGCCCAACCGATGCCGGCCATGATCGCCAAAGCTGGCCACACCGGCAAGGCCCAACGGTCAATTTTCCCTGTTTCCAGCGAGATCACCGTCAGAAACATCATCACAAAGGTTACCAGCCCGGCCACCGCCCAACGCTCCGGTATCGCCGGTCTTCGCCGCGGCCATAGCGCCGCGATCACGGCCAGCAGGCTCCCCAGCAGCAGGAGCGGGGAGGCGCGGTAGGCCAGGACGGCAAGATAAAAACGGGCGTCCGGGGTGTCGGTCGGCCGGCCGAGGAAGAAGGTCGCCCGTGGCCCCAGCTCGTCCATCCGCAGCTCTTGCACAAAGGCCTGCCATACCGGCAGCGGGCCGGCCCACAGAGCCGGAAAGAGCAACCCGAACGTGAGGAGGGCAAACAGGCCACACAGGATCGAGGCCGCTAGGCGTGTCCGCCATGCGTATCGCCGGGCGGACAGGCTCCAGACCACGATCACAGGCCCCAGCAGCCCGCAGGTCAGCTTGCTGGCCGTGGCGAAGCCCAGCGCGATACCTGCCCCGATCATCCAGCGCAAGTCGCCGTGGCCGCGCAGCCACACCCATGCCGCGGCCAGCGCAATCGCCAGTGCGTCCACCGCCAATGCGTCCGGCACGATCACCCGGTTGTAAGCCAGGACGAATGGGTCGAAAGCGAACAGGGCCGTCGCGATCCAGGCTATCTTGCGGTCAAAGGCCCGGCTGGCGATCCATAAGAACAGGCAGAGCAGGCCCGCCGTGATCGGCGCCTGTACCAATCGGGGGGGCAGGTAGTAATCCAGCGCTGGCAAACGGTTGGCAGCCAGGGCGGCCAGCCACTCCACCAGGCTGTTCGTTGCCGGGCCGGAGCGCCAGCCAAGAGCGTAGCCGGCCGTCAGGCTCCCTCCGATCAGCCACATGCTGGGGAGGCCCGGGTGGGCGCCCCCCAAGGTGGCCAGCCAGTCGCGCACCAGCAGCGCACGGACAAAGTCGCTCCCTTCCTGAATCCAATGCGCGCTGTCCACCTCCACCGGGTGGCCGATCGCCACCAGCCGCAGCGCGAAGGAGGTTAGAAACAGAGCCAGCACACCAGTCCGATGTATTCGGTCGTCCATAGCCCCTCAATGGTTGTGTGGTATAAGGATACCAGAAACCTCGCCGAGTGCAAAGCCACGCTCCAGTGAGATTTGACATTCCCGGAATCGCATGTATCATATACTTTGCCGACTAATATTCAGCCGTCCAAATTGTTCTTGAGGGGGCGCGTGATGCTACAGCCGACCGAGCCGGAGACGATGGACTACTTGCTGGCTCAGGTTTGCCTGCTCCATCATTCCAGGGCCCATGCGCTGCTGGAAGCCATCGGCCTGTATCGCGGGCAGCCGCCTGTGCTGCGCGCGTTGTGGGAACAGGAAGGGCTGACCCACACCGAGTTGGCCGAGCGCCTGCACGTGACGCCAGCGACCATCACCAAGATGATTCAGCGGATGGAAAAGGCCGGTTTTGTCGTGCGCAAGCCTGATGTCGAGGATCAGCGCGTTTCCCGCGTCTACCTGACGGAGGCCGGGCGCGCGATTCGGAGCGAGGTGCAGGCGGTGTGGCAGACGATGGAACGGGAGACGTTCAATGGCTTTACCCAGGAAGAACAAGCCTTGCTGCGCCGCTTCCTGGTCCGGATGCGTGAGAACTTGATGCGGGCCACCGGCGAAAAGCCGCCATGTTAAAGGGGCGCGTGGCGGCGCTCTTTTTTGAACAATTCGTTAGTCGGCAAAACAAGGGGAGATGAATCGCCAAGATGAAATCCGCACTCAAACTGGTCAGGTTCTTGAAACCGTATTGGCACTGGGTCGCGTTAGCCCCATTACTGATGATGCTGGAGGTCGCCCTGGACCTGATGCAACCACGCATGGTCCAGCGCATCGTGGACGAGGGGATCGCCCATCTGAATATGCCGCTGATCATCCAAACGGGGCTGCTGATGATGGGCCTGGCGATGGCCGGCGCGCTGGGTGGGATGAGCAATGGCATCTTGGCGGTCAAGGCAGTACAGGCTTTTGGGGCTGACCTCCGCGAGAGCCTGTTCCGCAGGGTGCAGGCCCTCTCCTTCGGCAACCTTGACGATTTGGAAACCGGGCAACTGATCACGCGCCTCACCAACGACGTGACCCAAGTCCAGGAAGCCATCCAGATGATGCTCCGTATCCTGGTGCGAGCGCCGTTTCTGCTGGTGGGGAGTCTGGTGATGGCCATCGTCACCAGCCCGCAGTTGACCTTCCTGCCGCTCGTGCTGATGCCGGTCGAGTTGGCCGTCATCATCTGGATCGTCAAGAAAGCCATGCCAATGTACACGCAGGTGCAGGAGAGGCTCGACGCGCTCAACGAGGTAATGCAGGAAAACCTGGCGGGCGTGCGCGTGGTCAAGGCCTTTGTACGTGCACAGCACGAACAGGCCCGCTTCGGCACAGCCAATGACAATTTGATGGATCAGACGATCCGCGCGGCCCGCACCGTTGCTGTCACCCAGCCGTTCATGATGCTGAGCATGAACCTGGGGATAGTAAGCGTGCTCTGGTTTGGCGGCCTCCAGGTGAACCAGGGAGCCATGCACGTCGGGCAGATTATCGCCTTCGTCAATTACCTGATGATCACACTCTTTTCGCTGATGATGGTGAGCATGCTGGTCATCCAGGTGGCGCGGGCGATGGCCTCGGCGGCGCGCATCCAGGAGGTATTGGAGAGCGAGCCGGAGGTGCAGGATCGGGCCGGGGCGCTGCGTGATTTTCGTCCGCAAGGCCGGGTGGCCTTTGAAAATGTTACCTTCAGCTACAATGGTGATGGGAGCGCTCCGGTGCTCAAGAATATCAGTTTCGTGGCCGAGCCAGGGCAGACGGTGGCCCTCCTGGGCACGACTGGTGTGGGCAAGTCGTCCCTGGTGCACCTCATCCCCCGCTTCTACGACGTGACCGCGGGGCGCGTCACCATTGACGGCGTGGACGTGCGCGACGTAGAACAGGAAGCCCTGCGTCGTCGTATCGGCATCGCGCTGCAAGAAACGGTGCTATTCAGCGGCACCATCCGCGACAACATCCGCTATGGGCGGCCCGACGCGACCGACGAGGAGGTCATCGCCGCCGCCAAAGCTGCGCAGGCGCACGATTTTATCATGTCCTTCCCCGATGGCTACGACACCGTGGTGGGCCAGCGAGGGGTGAACCTCTCCGGTGGGCAAAAGCAGCGCATCGCCATCGCGCGGGCGCTCCTGCTCCAGCCGGCCGTGCTTATCCTCGACGATAGCACCAGCTCGGTAGATGTCGAGACCGAGGCCAGGATTCAAGCAGCCCTTGCCGACCTGACCCATTACAGCACTCGCTTGGTCATCGCGCAACGTATCAGTACGGTGCTGGATGCCGACAAAATCCTGGTGCTGGACGATGGCCGGATCGCGGCAGAGGGTACGCACGGCGAACTGCTGGCCTCCAGTCCCATTTACCGCGAGATTTACGAATCGCAACTGGGCAACGGAGTGACGCCGTATGAGTGAGCAGCGACGAAACGGGCAAAGGGGAGATAGAGCTCCTGCCTCAGCAGCAGAACACCGGCCGACGCCAATGTTGCCAATGCGACCAGGCGGCGGGCCGATGGGGATGTTTAGAGAGGTGCAGAAGGCCAAAGACACGCGGGGAACGCTGCTGCGCCTCTGGGGCTATTTGCAGCGCCAGCGCTGGGCGCTTTCAGGCACGGCGCTCCTGGTGATGCTCACCTCGGGGCTCGATTTGCTGGGGCCGTATTTGATGGGCCGGGCGATTGACGTCTACATCGTCAAGGGCGACCTGGCTGGCCTGGTGCGCCTGGCCGGGCTGATGATCGCCGCCTACGTCGCCGCGTCGGCAGGAACCTGGCTGCAGGCTTACATCATGGCCGGAGTGGCGCAGCGAGCCGTGCGCGACCTGCGCCACGATCTCTTTGCCAAATTGCAAACGCTCCCGCTGCGTTTCTTTGATCAGCGCACTCACGGCGAGTTAATGAGCCGCCTGACCAACGACGTGGAGAATATCAACAATATCTTGACCACCAGCGTCACCCAGTTGATCGCCAGTGTGCTGGGCCTGGCGGGTGTGGTCGTGATGATGTTCGCGCTCAACGTGCCGCTGGCACTGGTGTGTCTGGTGGTGATGCCGTTGACGTACACGCTGACACGGTTTGTCGCCCGGCATACGCGGCAGGGGTTCCGCGAGCAGCAACAAGCGCTGGGCGCGCTCAATGGCATCATTGAAGAGACCATCACCGGTCAGCGCGTGGTCAAAGCGTATGTGCGCGAGCAAGCTGTGATCGAAGAGTTCTCTGTGGTCAACCGTCGTCTGCAACAGGCCGCGACCCGCGCCAATATCCTGGTCGGGTTCATGGGGCCGTTGATGAACATGGTCAACAACCTGGGCCTGGCCATCGTGGTAGGCAGCGGGGGCTGGTTGGCCGTGCAGGGATTGGTGACGGTGGGCGTCATTGCTACATTTATCAATTACGCCAGGCGGTTAAGTTTCCCGCTTAACCAGATCGCGCAGTTGTTCAACTCGATCCAGTCGGCGCTGGCTGGCGCGGAACGGGTCTTTGAGATCCTGGACGAGTCGCCTGAACTCGACGTGCCGGACGCACAGCCGCTGGAACACGTTGCCGGGGATGTGGTCTTTGACAACGTCTGCTTCGGCTATGAAGAAGGGGTCCCTGTGCTCAAGCACGTGAGCCTGCACGCCGAACCGGGGCAGATGATCGCCCTGGTCGGGCCGACTGGCGCAGGCAAGACGACCATCGCCAATCTACTCACCCGCTTTTACGACGTGGACAGCGGCGCGATCCGCGTTGACGGAGTGGACATCCGGAACATCCGGCGGGATGACCTGCGGCGCAAGATCGGCCTGGTGCTCCAGGACAACTTTCTTTTTGCCGACACGGTGATGGAGAACATCCGCTACGGGCGGCTCGACGCCACCGATGAAGAAGTGATCGCCGCGGCTGTGCTGGCTAATGCCGACCCGTTCATCCGCCGCTTGCCGCAGGGCTATCAGACGGTGCTGGCCGAGCGGGGTAGCAACCTGAGCCAGGGCCAGCGGCAGTTGTTAGCCATCGCCCGTGCCATCCTGGCCGATCCCGATATCCTCATCCTCGACGAAGCCACCAGCAACGTGGACACGCGCACGGAAAAGCACTTGCAGGAAGCGCTCATGCGGCTGATGAAAGGGCGCACCAGCTTTGTGATCGCCCACCGTTTGAGCACCATCCGCGACGCCGACCAGGTGCTCGTTGTCAAGGATGGCGAGATCATCGAGCGTGGCACGCACGCCAGCTTGCTGGCCGCAGGCGGCTTTTATCATCACCTCTACGTGAGCCAGTTCAAAGGACAAAGGCGGCCCTCTCTTGGCATACCGCCTGTAGCTCGCGTCACCAGCGAGAGCCTGATTGACCGCGATTCACACTTTGACGGCCTCTACCGCACCAAACAAAACCTGAAAGTCGAAGGGAGAGCAGAGGGGGAGATCGAATGTGAGGGTACGTTGACGGTCGTGAAGGGGGCTTGCGTCAAAGCCAAAGTGACGGCTCGTAACGTCACGGTGGCAGGCGAGCTAGAGGGCGAAGTCACCTGCCAGGGCACCTTCCAGATTCTGTCATCCGGCCGGGTGGAGGCAACGGTCGTGGCCCGGCGCCTGATCGTGCAGGAAGGCGGATTCTATAACGGGAAGTTCCATATGATGGTGGAGGAACCCGCCGTGGTCAGCCCGGTTGTGAGGGGGATGGAGCGTCCCGCCGTTGGCCGTCGCACCGATGATCGGATGGCCCACCTGGTGGAGCCAAGCCTTCTTTAAGGATGGTTTTCCATGCCGGGGGTGGCGTTACGGCGCACGGAAATCGCCTTGGTCGCCGAAGGTCTCCCCTGGCTTGTCGGTCAGCCTGTCCTGGACGACAGGCCAGGGGACAGGCTGACCGAGGCGAAAGGGGCTCGGTCAGGAGACCTTCGCCCATCGCAGTGGGCCCCGTTCACGGGGCGCTGCTTTATAGCCCGGCGATCTGATCGCTGGGCGGGCTTTCCGACATGGTGATTGCCGCTTGAATACACCCCATACATTGAAAGGATGGTCACTATGCAGAGCGCACCTCTCCTCACCGAAGACGGTTTCACCTTCGTGACCTCGGAGAAGCTGCGGCAAGATACGAGCGACATTAGTTTCGGGCAGGGGACGGTGGGCGGGGTCCTTCTAAGGTATGTCCCAGCACGACCTCGAACACATTCGCCAGGCCGAAGCAGCGATTACCAGGCTCAGGAGGTGAATCGTGCAGGAAATCAAATTGAAAACGGCTCTGTAACCGGTTTTCTCTTCACTTTGCCTGATCCGAGGAGCGGCTACCGACTTCTCAGACAATCATGGTTGTTTGGGCAGTGCGTCTGCCTATCCCAATCTAGCGGAAACTAGAGAACCTGGTAGTAGTGTTGACCTTCCTACCAGGTTGCGTTATAATAGGAGCAGATCGCCGATGTTCGTTGCCTGTTTTAAGATTATCGGTGTAGTCTCTTTGTCCTTTTCTTCCTCTTCCCTTGTACAATCAGCTCTTATCGCTAGAGTTCTTGGGGTAACAAAACTCATCATATGACCTTATGAGTGTATAAATCTCAAGACGGAGAATGGCGTTAGTGGCAGTGCAGACCGTTTCTCGGCCATGGCGCACCAGTCTCACACGGCAATGTCTGGAGAGCATCCGCCAATACATCGTGAATAACCGACTGGGTCCTGGAGACCGATTGCCATCTCAGCAAGAATGGGCCGAGTTGCTGGGGGTTAGCGTCCTGGTTGTCCGCGAAGCCTTTCAGGCTCTGCAAGCGTTGGGCCTTGTCGAGATTCAGCACGGACGGGGCACCTTCGTCTGCGGTTTAGAGGGAGCCCACTTTCTCGATTTCTTGACATTTGAGCCCGCTCAGAACGAGTTTACTCTGCAGGAAGTGGTCGAAGCCCGGGCTATGCTGGAGCTTGCAGTGCTGGAGTCGTGCATTGCACGAGCCGATAGCGAGGCGATCGGGGAGTTGGAGCGGATCTTACAGCAATTGCGTGAGGAGCCACCCTTGCTGGGTATGGAATCTGCATCTCACAAGCTTTTTCATCAAGCTATGCTGAAAGCTTCCGGGAATCGTCTCCTGATCAGCGTAGGTATACCCCTTTTCAACACCTTTTGGGTTCTGGGCAACACAGGGCGGATTCAATTCACCCCAGAGGCCATGCAAACTGACATGGTAGCTATGCATGCGGCCTATCTGGATGCCATCAAGAACCGGGACCTCTCCCACAGCCGTGAATTGGTTGACCAGCACCTTTTGGGGCTTTGTTCTAAATATGGTGTGTTCCCGTGTGCGGGAGCAACGGTGCAGACCCGAAGGGTCCTTTCTGGACTGAGCACCGGGACAGGCTGAACCCCTGCGGGTCTGCGGGGCGGAGTCTTTTCAGACGGAAGGGGGGTGATCACAGCGCCATTAGAGACAGGTCTCTTGTTTGCATGGATGGAGGTTCGTTTCGTAGGCAGTGTCTTCGTAGCGTTCCCAAACCTCAGTTGTTCAGCTTTTTATGGAGGAGACCATGGTAGCAAAGCGAACTCTGTTCACGCTGATCGGTGTGATCGTCGCCTTTGGGCTGCTGATAACAGCCTGTGTGCCGGTGACAACGCCTGCTCCCCCTGTGGAAAAGGTAGGGGCGACCCCTACCCCGGCACCAGCCACGCCTACCCGGGACCCCTATGTCACCATCTATGGTGAACGGCTGCCGGAGGACGCAGCCCCCTATGATATGCAGATCTACAAAGTGCCCTGCGACATCAAGGGCAACCATATCACCTTCGACTTCCAGGTGGCCGTCTACCAGCGTTTCTGCCTCAGCGACCTGTTTCAGGATCAGTTGGTGAACCTGGATAAGGACTTCAACGTCATCCCGGCGTCGGCTGAAAGCTGGGAGGTGTCTGAGGACGGGTTGACCTGGACCTTCCACATCAAGCCCGGTCTGCAATGGTCGGATGGCACCCCACTCACAGCCTACGACTGGGAGGCCACCTACCAACTGATTGCCAACCCGGAGCACGCCTGGGACTTCGCCTGGTTCTACGCCGGCGTACTCAAGAATTGGGACGAGATCATCGCCGGCGAGTTGCCTGTGACGGAGCTGGGTGTGAAGGCCAAGGACGATCTGACGCTGGAGATCACGACCCAGACCCCGTGGCCGCCACTGCCCGCCATGATGCAGTTCTCCTTCGTGATGCAGAAGAAGGCGCTGGAGAAGTACGGAGCGCTCTACAACAGCAAGGTGGAGACCTCGGTCTCGGCCGGCCCGTATAAGCTGGAGGTCCTGGAGCCGGGCAAGCGCATCGAGCTGGTGGCCAATCCGATGTACAAGGGGTTCCGCAAGCCGCGCCTCCAGCGGCTGATCGCCGAGTATCGGGACATGGGCACCGGCTTCGTGGCTTTCCAGAATCATGAGATAGACCAGCTCGGCTACGAGTGGCTTACCCCGGCCGACTTTGAGATCGTCCAATCGGATCCGGTGTTGAAGGCCAACTACCTGCGCCATTACGGCGACTTCCGCACGGATTACCTCCTCTTCGACGCCTACAACCCGCCCTTCAACGACATCAACGTGCGCAAGGCCTTCGCCCACGCTGTGGACCGGGAGTCCATCGTCAAGAACGTCTACGGCGAGATCAAGGCCATGCCGGCGTATTCCTTCTTGATGCCGGGCTATCCGGCCTCCGATACGGAGGGTAAGCTGAAGGAGTACCAGAAATACGACTGCGAGCTGGCCAGAGACTATCTGGCTAAAGCTGGATACCCCAACGGCCAGGGCTTCCCCAAGCTGGAGATGTGGCTACGCAGCGAGGGGCCGGCCATGCAGGCGGTCTTCCAGGCGGTGGCTGCTTCCATTGTGGAGTGCCTGGGGGTTCAGATTGAGGTGTCCAACAAGGATTACAAGGTTTACATGGACGCCCTCAACGCCAAGCCCACCCAGCTCCAATTCGGCGCTGTCTCTTACGGCATGGACTACCTGGATCCGTCCAACATGCTGGGCATCTGGGTCTCCACCGGCCGCCACTCCTGGAAGAACGACGAGTTCGACCGGCTGGTGCGCGAGGCCAGCAGCATGACGGGCGACCCCGTGAAGCGTAAGGCGATGTTCCAGGAGGCTGAGCGCATCCTGGTAGACGACGTGGGCGGCATCTTCATTGACCACCGCTGGCAGGGGGACCTGTTCCAGCCTTACATCCAGGGTGACGGCATCCGCGTGCCAGACTCTCAAGGGATCGCCGCCTGGCACTGGGGCAACGACTGGGTGTGGGGCAACATCTACATCTCCAAGGACGTGATGAACTACAAAACGTACCGGAGCAAGTAGCGGACCTGGCCCCCACCCCAACCCCCCGCTGGGAAGTGCGGGACAGGCTCCCCCGTTCGCCGCTTTTTGGCGAACGGGGGAGGGAGTCAGGAGCCTTTCATGTGAGGGCACCAGCACGGCTATCAGGTCGAAAAACCTACCCCCGTGAGGGGCCGGGGATGGGGGCCATTATGTGGAGCGATCCATGACTCGATACATCCTTGGCCGGCTGGCATCGTTGGTCTTCGTCTTACTGATCGTCTCTATCATCACCTTCACGCTCATGCATTCCGTGCCAGGCGGCCCCTTTGATGAAGGAAAACAACGACTTCCACCAGCAGCCAAAGAGAACATCCTGCGCAAGTACGGCCTGGACCAGCCGGTGTGGAAGCAATACCTGAAATACATGTGGAACGTGCTGCATTTCGATTTCGGCATCCCCTATCAGGTTCCTAACACCACCGTCAGCCAGCTTATCATCGAAACCTGGACTATCACAGCTCAGGTCGGCGTGATGACCATCACCTTGGCTTATGGCCTGGGATTGATCGTGGGTTTATTGGCAGCCTATTACCAGAACTCATGGATTGACAACCTCGTCACCTTCATCGCCATGCTGGGGATCACGGTGCCGAACTTTGTGGTGGCGCTGTGGCTCATCCTGATCTTTTCCGTGCGTCTGAATTTGCTCCCCTCGGGTGGCTGGAGCGAACCGGATCACTGGCTGATCCCGGGGGTGTTCTCCAAAGACTGGATCTTGCCGGTTCTGGCGTACGCTCTGGCACCCTTCTCTGTGGTCGCTCGCTACACCCGGGCCAGCGTGGTGGAATCCATCCGCTCCGACTATGTGCGCACGGCCCGGGCCAAAGGATTGGCAGAGCGGGCCATCCTGTTCCGTCACGTCCTTAAGAACTCCTTGATCCCCATGGTCACAGCCTTGGGGCCAGAAATTCCCAATCTGCTGACCGGCTCAATCTTCATCGAAGCCACTTTTCGTATCCCGGGCCTGGGTAAGTACTTCGTGACGAGCACTTTCAACCGCGATTATCCGATGATTATGGCACTGGTCTTGTTGATTGCGGCTTTGTGGGGGCTCACTTACCTGCTGACCGATATCGCGTACACCTGGATTGATCCACGGGTACGGCTGGGCGGGGCCGGGAGAGGTGCATAATGGCACAAAGCGCAACTCACTCTGTGACGGCGATCCCTCTAGCGCCGACTGCAACCGTTCTGCGACAGCGCAGCCTGTGGCGTGACGCCGCTCGGCGTTTCTTCAAGAACCGGCTGGCCATCTTTGGGCTGACCATCGTCCTCTTTTTCCTCTTCCTGGCGATTTTTGCAGACGTTCTGGCCCCTTACCGGTACGACAAAGTCTATTTCGACAAGGTGTTGTTGCTCCCATTTGTGGATCCGAACTTCCCTCTGGGGACCGACGAGGTGGGGCGGGACTTTCTAAGCCGGCTGATCCACGGGGCGCGCACGTCTATGACCGTGGGGCTGACGGTGCAGATCATCGCGCTGAGCATCGGCGTGCCTCTGGGCAGCTTGGCCGGCTATCGCGGTGGCCGCACCGATTTCCTGGTATCGCGCCTGGTGGATGTGATGACGGCCTTCCCGGGGTTGCTGTTCGCGATCTTCCTGATCACGGTCTTTGGCGGTGGCCTCTGGAAAGTCATCCTGGTGTTGGGTGTGACAAGCTGGCTGGGGATCACCCGTTTGATGCGTGGCCAGTTGCTATCACTGCGGGAGAAGGAGTACGTGGAGGCGGCCCGCTGCATCGGCGCTTCGGAGTGGCACATCATCCGGAGGCACCTCGTGCCCAACGCGCTGTCGCCGTTGCTCGTCGCGGTCAGCTTTGGCATTCCGGCAGCGATCTTTGGTGAAGCAGGGTTGAGCTTCTTGGGGATTGGGATCAATGACCCGCTACCCAGTTGGGGCAAGATGGTAGGGGTCAGCGGCGCTTACGTGCGCGTCTACTGGCATCTGGCCCTCTTCCCGACCCTGCTGATCGCGCTCACTATGCTGGGCTTCTCTTTCGTCGGCGATGGCCTGCGCGATGCGCTGGATCCACGGTTGGTGGAGTGATTTGGATTATGAAAAAGACACATTCCTTACAGTGGATACTTGTCCTTTGGCTGGTTCTGATGAGTGTGATGTTGCTGGCCTGTGGCCGTCGGCAGGAGGCGCCAGCAGAGACAAAAACTCCGGCCCGGCCGCCGACAGTCACACCCTTGCCGACCGTAGTATTTGAGCAACCGACAACGATCATCACGGTGGCGGCCACAGCCACCCCGGTGCCCGCAGAGACGGTGGACCTGGAGCGGGGCAGACGGCTTTACGAGAGCAAGGGGTGTGCCGGCTGTCATGGTGCCCAGGGAGAGGGCGTGGCGAGTAAAGCTAAGGGCCTGGCCGGCACTCAACTGACCGAGCAGGAGTTTACGGACATCTTGCGCACCGGTGGGGCAGGCAAGCTCGGAAACGAGCATTTATATGGGATGCAAGCCATCAGCCCTTCCGGGATGAAGGCGCTGTATGCGTACATCAAGTCGTTCCCGGCGCGCTAAGCTCGCACGAAGGTCTCCCCACTCCTCCTGGCCCGGCAAGTGGCCGATGGCGGCACTGGCGGTGGGGTTTGTGATCCTCCTGGGGGCAGGCATCTACGTTTCCAACCAGTCACGCTCTACTTTGCCTGCCTCGGAAGTGCCATTGCAAAGGGCGACACCGTTCCCAGGAGTGGCGGCCACTGTGACGGCGGTGCGCCTTTTACCCACCCTGTCTCCTGAGCAAGCGCGCCCGTACGATGAGATCGGTGCGCTGGTCCGTGAATGCAGTGAATTTCACCCCAACCGGCAACGCGCTATCCTGCAACACCTGACCTGGCTTACGCATCCTGACAGTGTGCCAACAGAATTTATCTCGATCTATGGTGAGCGGTGGCCCGCCAAGCTGATGTTCGGTGCCGCCTACTTGACGGTCGTTGAATGGGAAGAGTCTGGGCAGAAACAAGACTCTTGCCTGATCCCCATCGGCGTCCGGTTGAATGCGTTGCTGGCGGAGATGGGGGAGAACCCCGTGGGGGAGTTCCAATAATCTCCGATCTCTAGTCTCCAGCCCTTAACCTCTCCAGCTCTGCCCTCACACGCGCGAACTCGGCCTCGATCTGCGAGATCTTCTCCCATGCCCCGTCCAGTGTGCCGGATCGCCCCAGGAGTTCCACCTCCTTGCACTGTCCGGCAAGAGCCTCGGCGCCGAAGAGGGCACTGTTCGACTTGAGCGTGTGGGCAGCCCGCTGCAGGGTTGACGGGTTGTCTGTGGCCAGCGCCTGGTGGATCTCGGCCAGCAATCGGGAGGCATCGTCCAGGTAACCGTCAATCAACTCTGCCAAGGCACCGGGAGCATCATCCCCCATCATGGCCTGAAACCTGTGGAGCGCATCGCGGTTGATCACGGCCCCGGCCGACTCCCTTGGAGGAAGAGGGGGCGAGCTGGAGCGGGGCGAGCACCTGCGCAGTGCCTCGGCCAACTCCTCGATGCGCACCGGCTTGCTGAGGTAGTCATCCATGCCAGCAGCCAGGCACTCCTCGCGGTCGCCCTGGAGGGCGTTGGCGGTCATGGCGATGATGCGGGGGCGCTCTTCTGCAGGCCATTGCTGGCAGATATGGCGACTGGCCTCCAGCCCGTCCATCTCCGGCATCTGCACGTCCATGAGCACCACGTCGTAAGGTTGACGCTGCACAGCTTGCAACACCTCGATGCCATTGGCCGCGACGTCGGCCCGATACCCCATGCGCTCAAGGATGCGGAGAGTGACCTTCTGGTTGATGACGTTGTCCTCAGCCAGAAGGATGCGCAAGGGATGGCGTTGGGCCATCGTTGAGTCAATCTGCGCTCGTCGGGCAGGTCCTTTGGCCAATGGACGTTCCCGGGCGAAGAGGTTGAGCAGGACATTGTACAGTTGGGACGGCTTGATCGGCTTGGTCAGGCAGGCTGCGAACTCTGCCGTCTGATCCTCCCCTGCACGCGGCCCCAAGGAGGTCAACATGACCAGGGGTAGGGATTGCGCATCGCGGTAGCGGCGGATTTCAGCGGCCAGGGTGCGGCCGTCCATCCCAGGCATGTGCATATCCAGGATGGCCAGGTCCAAGGGGTCCCCCCGGCAGACGCAGGCGAGAGCCTCAGGGCCAGAGGCCACGGTGGTGGGAATCATCCCCCACGACTCGGCCTGCAAGGAGAGGATACGGCGATTGGTGGGGTTGTCGTCTACAATCAAGACGCGCTTGCCCACCAGTTGGGGCTGAACGCCGCGCAGGTAGAGGCACGGCTGGCTGGGCGCCTCCTGAGCACGAATGGTGAAGTGGAAGGTGGAACCTTTCCCTACCTCGCTCTCCACCCAGATGGTGCCCCCCATCAGTTCGGTCAGGCGCTTAGAGATGGCCAGCCCCAGCCCGGTGCCACCGTACTTGCGGGTGGTGGAGGTATCGAGCTGGGTGAAGGACTGGAAGAGGCGATCCTGCTGCTCCTGGGGGATGCCGATGCCGGTGTCCCGGACGGAGAAGTGGATGAGGTGATGGGTGTTGCGTGTCACGTGTTCCGTTTCCCCATCGGCTGACGGTTGACGGCTGACCGCATCGGGCTTGCTGGTGACTTCAACGACGACTTCGCCGTGCTCGGTGAACTTGACCGCATTGGAGAGGAGGTTGACCAGCACCTGGCGCAGGCGGGTGACGTCACCCATCACGGTGTTGGGGGTGCCGTTGTGGATCAGGTAGGCCAGATCGAGCCCCTTCTCAGCCGCCTTGGGGGCGATGAGGTCGAGGGCCTCCTCGATGCAGGTGCGGAGATCAAAGGGATGTTGTTCTAGCTCCAGCTTTCCCGCCTCGATCTTGGAGAAGTCGAGGATGTCGTTGATGAGGGTGAGGAGGGCGTCAGAGGAGGTGCGGATGGTCTCGGCGAACTCCCGCTGCTGAGGGGAGAGCTCCGTGTCAAGCAGGAGGCTGGTCATGCCGACGATGGCGTTGAGAGGGGTACGGATCTCGTGGCTCATGTTGGCCAGAAATTCGGACTTGGCCTGGGCGGCGGCTTCGGCCGCCACAGCCAGCTCGTTGGCCCGCAGCACAGCCTGTTCGAGCTCGGCGTTGGCCGCCGCCAGCGCTTCCTCCGCCCGCTTGCGCTCGGTGATATCCCTCGAGATGCCGAACGTCCCGACGATTCGCCCTTCCTGGTCGCGCAAAGGCATCTTGGTCGTCAAAACCCATGTATCCGGACGATCGGGCCACGTTTCCTTTTCTTCTATGTTCATCAAAGGCTGGCCGGTTTGAATGATTTTCTGTTCGTCCTCGTACGCCTGGCGGGCGTGTTCCTCGGTGAAAAAGTCAAAGTCTATCTTTCCCACCGCCTGCCCAGGATCGCTCAAGCTGAACCATTGGGCGAGAGCCTTGCTGATTCTGATGAAGCGGCTCTCGCGATCTTTGAAATAGATGTGGTCAGGGACATTATCCATGAGGGCCTGCATGAGATACTGTTCCCGGGCCAGCGCCTCTTCCGCCTGCTTGCGTTCAGTGATATCGTGCGCGAAACCGGTGACGCCAACGACGTTGCCGTTTTCCATCTGAGCGATGCCCAGCACCTCCATCACTCGCGTCTCACCAGATTTCGTCAGAATGCGCAGTTGACGGAAATGGCGTGTTTCACCCCTCAAGGCGCGCTCGAATTCGTGTCGCGCCAGTTCCCGGTCTTCAGGATAGATGAGTTCGATGAACGGCTTTTCCAACCATTCTTTTACCTGCCAGCCAGTGATGCGCTCGAAAGCGGGGTTGAGCAGGGTAAAATTGCCTTGGCGGGAAATGGCGTAGACGATTTCAGGGACGCCCTCGAACAGAAAGCGATAGCGCTGCTCCGACTTGCGTAGCGCTTCCTCCGCCCGCTTGCGTTCGGTGATGTCTTTGTTGATGCCCACAATCCCGATGACCTGGCCGGAGCCATCGCGTAGCGGTACTTTGGTAACCAGGAGCCATTTGGGGCTGCCTGTGTGATTTATGGCGGACGGCTCCTCACGGTCAATCAAAGGATCCCCTGCGCGGATGATCGCCTGCTCATCAGCGTAGAACCGGGCTGCCACCTCATGCGGGAAAAAGTCAAAGTCCGTCTTCCCAATGAGGTCATCTGGCGTCTTCACTCCCATATGGCGCACTAGCGCCGGGTTCACCACCATGAACCGGCCCTCGGTGTCTTTAACATAGATGTAATCCGGCATGTGATTTATCAACGTGCGCAGCAAGTTGCGCTCTTCCGCTAGCCGGCGTGCAGTCTCCTGGGTCTCCCGGAGCAGATAGGCGTTCTCCAGCGCGGCGGCGGCCTGGTCCACGAAGGCGGCCAGTGTCTGGATCTCCTCCTCGCTGATTTGCCCTTTCTGCCGCTTGTCGTATCCGACCTCGATGACGCCCAGGACGCGATCGCGTATTCGGATCGGCATGAAGATGCGCAACAGCCGTTCGTGCCCGAACTTCTCCCAGATCTCCCGGTTGAAGCGGTCATCCCATTCGCCGATCACCTCGGTGCGCCCGGTGCGGTAGATGTCGGTCAGGATGTCGGGGTGATCGAGGGGATAGCGGCTCATCTGGATCCACTCGGGAAAGACGTCGTATTCGCCGCGCCAGATGCCGTGTCGGCTTTCGATGACGCCGGCCTGCTCGTCCACCAGGGACACGATCAGGTGTTCGCACCCCATGGCCTTGTAGATCGCCTCGAGGATGGCGCGGATGATCGCTTCCTCGTCCAGCGAGGAGGCGAGGGCACGGCTCGCCTCGTACAGGGCCTGCATCTTCTGCGCCGTTTTCTGGGCCGCGGTGAAAAGCCGGACGTTTTCGATGGCGTTGGCGACCCGGTTAGCCAGCACGCTGAACAGCGATTGCTCGGCCAGCGTGAAGGGGCGGTCCTTCAGCCGGGCTGCGTAGAGCAGGCCTAGCACCTCACCGCTGGCGCTGACGGGGACGAACATGGCCGCCTGGACCACGTATGGCGTTGGCGCCGGGAAGGGAATCTCCATGCCCTCCGCGCGCCGCCAGCACAGGGGACGCCTGGCGGCCAGGGCTTGTGCCAGATCGGCGCCCATGTCGGTTAGCCGCCAATCGGTCAGGCGGGAGACGTGAACCCCGCGGGAGGCCTGCGGTCGGAACGCGTCCGCCATCGGGTCATACAGATAAAGGGCGGCGAAGTCATTTCCCAACAGCCGCGCGGCTTTGTCCACAGCCAGCTCGGCCACCTGTTGGAGATCTTGCAGCCGCGCGGGGATGGCGGAGATCTCGTACAACAAGGAGAGTTCGGTCACACGGTCAAGCGCTTCCATCTGAGCACCTCAACACATCGCTTACGACTAAAATGTCAAGCTAAGCCAGCGCGCCAATCACCACGGTTTTGTTGTGCAGCACTGTGAGCCCCGATTCCGACGGGGGCGCGATCTCGCCGTAGCTGAACATGCCGATCACGGGGGTCTCACGTCCGATCACGTCCCGGATGATCTCGATCTCGGTGACGGCCTCCTCGCGCAGATATTGCAATCGAGAGATGCAATCGAAGATCACGGCGGCTGCGGGCGGATGCCCCGCTAGGCCTTCCACCGCGCGCTTCGCAGCGGCCCGCGCGGCCTCCAAGAGCGCGCGGGTATCGCCTATCATCATGTTGGCCACCGAGTTCTCCGGCACGACGGCGGCGCATTCGATGGCCCCGTTGGGGTGCACCAGGTACGGATCGCGGATCAGGTACTCACTGCCCACCTGCGGCAACCCGATGGGGTGAGCCGCCGCAAAAGCCGGGAATTGCTCGGGGGTCAGATTGGGCGCTTCGTTGGCCCACGTTTGCCGATAGACTTCAAAGGCCGGCTGGCCGTCCAGCTCGTAGATGATGTTGCCGGCAGAGCGCGTGACGACCAGCGGGCGCCTGTAAGGCGTCCAACCATGGGCTACGCCAACGCCGATCGGCCTGGACGAGCATAGCAGGGCGGCCACGAGCTCGTTGGAGATGAGCTGATCATTCATGAACCGGAGGTGATGGCCGTCAGCGCCGCCGATCAGCGGGCACAGCGGCCCCAGTACGTCCGTGGCGCCTTGAATCACCTCGGTGGTGAGGGGGGAAACGAAGTTTTCCAGGGCGAGCATGACCGCGTAGGGTCTTTCCGTTCCATCGGCCGGCAGGCGTTGAAGCAAGGTCTCGGCCAGCCGCTCGCCGGCGATCCGCGGGGAGTTCAGCCCGTCCTCGGTTGCGGCAAGGGCCACGCGCAGAGCCTCAGAGCGCAGGGCCATCACGGCCACCGCGTCGGTGTGGATGCCGGAAGGCGTGATGATCCCGGTGGCGCAAGAGCCGATCAGGGGAACAGGGCCTGTCACCGAGCGAATGCCCTGCAACACCGCCGGCTGATCGTAGCGATCCGAAGCGAACAGGATCAGCAAATCGGGCTGTCCACCCACGCCGGACAGGGCCTGGGCTGCGGCTTCCATGCCCGCCTGTCGTGAATCTTCCTGACGACTCAATCCCACTTTCGCATATGTGCTCATGACGATGCTCCTAATGCTACAACGAGATTTCACTCTTAGCATGTCATTCCGAGCAGTACTAATCTCATTCCTTGTTGACCGTTGTCCCATCCAGTATACTGCAATCGGAGCACGTAGGACATAAGGAATTGGTAAGAATTAATCAGTGCACGACAAGTACCGGCAGTTCTGCCTGCACAAGCACCTGGCGCGTGATGTCGTCAAGCAAGATACGTGGCCAACCCTCGCCTCGATGAGCTCCGATCACCAGCAGATCGTACGCGCCGGTCCGCGCCTCTGTGACAATCTCGTCCACAACCAGGCCGTGTCGGACTTTTAACAAAGGGGGTATACCCTGGCGTTCAAGCAGTGCCTTATCGCGGAACAGACGACGGCCTTCGCTGGTGCTGCGTTCGATCAACTGCTCTGCCGTGGCCAGAAGGAGGTCACCGCTCCTGGCGGGCGCGACACTGATCTGAGACATGACATGCACAATGGCGACAGTGGGGTTGAGGGTAAGGAGAGGGGGTAACTGTTGAACAAAACGCTTAACAAGGGTTTCGTCGTCGCGGATCCCTTCGCATAAGAGGATACGGCGCACTGGCCCTATCCGCCCCTTAGCGACGACCACCGGGCAGGGTGCATGTTCTACCACACGTTCGGTGGTCGCTCTCAACAGAAATCGCGTCTGAAAGGTCTGGAACTGTCGCTCCCCAATGACGAGCAGGTCGTACTTCCCTTCCTCCGCCTCTTTCACGATTTCCTCGGCCGGATGTCCTACGCGGATGCGCGTTTCGGCGGCAGGTACGTATTGTCGGAGAAATGCAACGGCCTCGGACAAAACCTGCTCAGCGGCTGCCTGAAGATCTTGCCGTCTGACCGCCCTGAGCACAGTGGGCTGCTCGCTTAAATCGCGGGCGAGCAACGCCCCCCACAACACGGCTGAGGTTGCGTGGAGCGTGCGACCAACGGCAATCAAGATGCGCATGGCTCCCTTTCCTGAGCTGCTACACCCATACCCCGATAAGCGGAATTGCAAACAGCAGAAACAAGAAGAATAACAGATGACGCGGGCGCGAAGTGACCCATTCGACGAAACCTTGCATGAGATGCTCATAGCGATGGAAGGCAAAGGTCAGGATCAACATGGCTGCCAGGGCAATGCTCAACATCTCAGCCAGCACGACATCGAATGCGACCGGTGATGACATCAACAAGGAAGCCAGCAGGGTGTCCACGAAGGTGGTGACGTTAGCTCCCATGATATACGGGATCACATTCTCGCGCCGCACCAGTCCACGATCATTAAGAGGGACCAGGATGCTGATAGATAGACTCACAGACATGGAAATCAGTGTGACAGTGAAGCCAAGCAGGAACATCACCCACGGGCGGTACACATAGCGTGCCACCCTCCCCACCTCGCTTTTCTTGATGGTCTGGGTAGGCAAACAACGATCGAAGAGGGCGAAGCTGCTCATAATGACGACAAGGCCCAGCACGAAAAGCATCCACTGAGGCAGGAAGGTCGTTACGCTGGCCATGATCGGCTTAAAGAGCTGGTCCACAGTTGCAGTCAGCCTTGTCCCATTGAGCCGTGGTATGCTTTGCAGCCTCTCGGATTGGAGAAGCCAGAGGCCTGGGACGATTCCCAGGAGATACAAAGAGATGGTGACGCCGAAGGAGAGCAATCCCATGCCGAGGCTGGTCAATAAGTCACGGCCCCGGAGCGCATACACAAAGCCGATACACAGCACGATGAAGCTGGCCCCAAAGCGTGACCCCATGATCATGGTAAAAGCAGAGAGCGGGGTCAACAGCTCTGCGTCGAGAAAGGTCAGGGAGGCGGCAGCAACCGGAGAGCCGCTCATGATGAGCATGGCCCACAGCCAGCCGATGCCGAAGCTGTTGAGGGGGTGACTCAGACGAAGATGTTGCTGGATCGAGGGCGCCAAGGCTCGGGCGCCGTCTTTCATGCACAGGATGCCGAACACGAAAAGGAGCAGGCTTACGGCGAACGTGAGCACTTTGGTCAGCGGGCGCAACGCACCCAAAAGGCGAGCCGGAGTGCGCGCCTGCTCAGTGAGCAATGCCTCCTCGCCGGAAGCCGCCTCGCCCCTACTCACCTGCTGTCTCCATCACCCGCCAGTAGATCCCGTTCTCCCGCTGCATGAGCCGGTTGTCCACCATCTCTCGCCGCAGTGTGGCATAATCGGGATGGTAGCGCTGGATGATCTCATTCACCGCCGCTTCCGGGTAGCGGACCCCTGGCTCAAACTGGGCCGCCAACCACTTGAGGATGACCATACGCTTCTTGAGGCTGGCCGGAATCTCCTTGAGGCGCTCACCCTCGAGAAAGTTCTGGAGCACCTTGCGCTCCCAAACCTCACCCTCTACGTTGTCAACCAGGGTGAAGATCTTCTCCGGGGTGAG
Organism: Anaerolineae bacterium; assembly: GCA_034433615.1. Taxonomy (GTDB): domain Bacteria; phylum Chloroflexota; class Anaerolineae; order DUEN01; family DUEN01; genus DAOUAJ01. The sequence continues at coordinate 25,092 of DAOUAJ010000443.1, forward strand.
GATCTCCCGGTTGATTTGGCGCAGGGCCTCACCGTCAAGCCAGTACACATGAGTATTGCCTTCTGGGCGCATCCTCACCAGCCCCAGCTCTTTTAATCTGGCCAGATGGTGCGATACGGTAGGCTCCTTCAGGTCGAGGAGCGCGGCCAACTCGCCCACGCTGCACTCCCGATTCGCCAGGATACCTAGGATTTTCAGCCGGCTCTCGTCCGACAGGGCCTTGAAGAAACGCAACAACGTGTGAAACTCCTCGCGCTCCATGCCCACCTCCTTATTCGATACCTGTCTAATTAGAATTATATCAAAGTAGTTTCAAAGGCGCAAATATCCAGGTGACCGGCACTTTCTGAAGTGCCGGTCACCTGGACGGTGAAAGGATTTGACCCCTCTCATCCTCCCCTCTCACAGGGGTAGGTTTTTTCGACCTGATGGCCGGGCCAGTGCCTCCACAGGACCTGGGGAGGTCTGGAGAGGCGGAACGCCCCTCTGGCCCATTCGGGCCACAAGCTCCACAAAACCCCGTTCGGGCAGGAGATGGCTGTAGCTGAAAAACCTACCCTTGAGAGGGGGCAGGGGGAGGGGCGAAAATTGAGCACATCCACCCTGAAGTGCCGGCCACTTCCCTTATTTTAGCAGCTACGGCGCCGCGGCGAAGGTGATAAAGGCGCTATCCCACCAGGCATCGGATCCGGTAGTGTCGTTGGTCACGCGCCGGTTGAAGGTGTGACGGATGGCTGCATCCCGAATCCACAAGTCCAGCACGTAGCAGCAGTCGGTAAAGGAGGCGCCCAGGACGGTCATGTCAATGCTGCGCAGGAGGACGGTGGTGTTGTCGGGGGTGGTGCCGGTTTCGTCGGTGTTGGCGACCTCAGGCGTGCCGTCATAGTAGTTGTGCCAGCCCCAGCTGGCCGATGCCGGCGGGTTGCCCCCGCGCACCCGCAGGTAGTAGTCCCAGTAGGTGTTGTTATCCTCAAAGTCGGCGAAGACCTTGAAGACGCTTTGGCCAGCGGGAGCCTCGCCGCACGCGCCCACGGGCGTTGTGCCGTCCTCCAGGGTGACCTTAAAGTCGTTGATGACAGGCAGCGTGTTATCAAGCTGCAGGTGGTGCTCGAAGGGCTCGCGATCCAGGCCGCCCGCATCTTCCCACTCCAGCCACAGCACGTAGTGGCCGTTCTCGTTGGCCGGCCCAGGATCAAACCCGGCGATGTTGTCGGTGTTCCAGACGGCCAGCTTCAGGCCGGGGTTGGCGCAGCCGGTGAGCGTGCCGTTCTTCGCGCCCAGATAGTCGGAGGCGTCCATCCAGCCGTTGGCGTCGGTGCTGAGTGTGGTGGCGCTGATGTAGCAGCCGGGGATGGGGAACCATCGCCATTCGTACAGCTCCCACGTGGTGCGGATGCCGGAGGCCGTGCCCACGGCAGGAGCGGGGCTGCCGGCCGCACGGTAAGCCACCCGGAAGCGATTGACGCCACTGCTGGGCAGGTAGCCGTCAATGGGGACGAAGTAGCCACAGGGTCGGCGCGGCCGGCCGGTGGGCCAGGCCGCCGATGGGTTGTCGCGGTAGAGGCCGGTACCGGGGCCACCGATGGCGACCATGCCGCCATCGAAGTCCACAACGGAGCGGTCACCGCACATGAACTGGATGTTGGGGTCCTGAGGCGGCGGTTCGTCGAATGGGATCCACAGCGCGTCCAGGCCCAGGAAGTCCGCGGCCGGGAAGAAGTTGGCGATGAGGGACTCGTTGGTGGCCTCAACGCCGTCGCCAAACCGGAGCACGTCTCCATCCGTAAAGCCGATCTTCTCCGATTCGTACAGGATCTCGGTGGAGAAGCGCAGTGCGGACAACATCTCCGTAGAGCTCCCGGCGCGCGGTGCGGCCACGGCGTCCAGGCCGAAGTCCACGCCGCGCGCAGGCAAGCCGGCTGGCACATCTGGAGGCAACAGCGCGGCGTTACTGGCGACGATGGTGCCGGTGGCGGCCGAGAGGAGGTCGCCATCCAGGATAGACGGGGCTCCTACCCGCATCACGGTCCCCTCGATGGAGAACCAGATGTCAATCTTGTACCGTTCCAACAGGGCCTTCAGCAGGCCGGGATTCTGCAGGAAGGCGCTCCGCGGCGTGTTCGCCAGGGAATCCACGAACCTTAGAATCTCGCTCCTGGTGCCGATGAACTGCACGCCGTCCAGCCCGATGTCGTAGGTGATACCGAAGGGATGGACCAGGGCGATGTTGGGGATGGCGTAGCCGGGGGTGAAGAGCAGGTCGCCCGCGGTGAAGCGGTTCGCGGGATCATCGAGCTCGGTGGAGAAGGCGACGATGCGGTCGGTGATGTCCAGGATGTCCAGCGCGTCCAATCCCAGGTCCGGTGGTGCGGCGGTCGCAAAGAAAGCGGCCAGCAGGTCGGCATTGCGGGCGCACACCTGACCGCTGGGGCTGAGGACGTCGCCGTCCGAGATGTAAGGATTGCCGTCGTACGGCTCGCTCTCCTGCATCATGAAGTCTTCTTCTGTGGAGAAGGCTCCCGACTGGCAGTTACCCAGCGGGTAGCCAGTCCCCTGGGCGATGGCCGGTGCCGGCCCAGGCGCCAGGACCGCCAGTAGTGTCACGATGAGCAACCAGCAAATTCTCTTAGACATCTTTGACTCCTTGTCAGATGGCCGGAGGCGGAAAGTACGTTGAGTTGAGTCTACGAAATCCTTTAGGGATGGGGCTATCATTGGGGACCTCCTGCCACGAGGCGGAACAGCTTGAGGATCCAGGGGAAGAAGATATGGAAGTCGAGCGGCGGGCCAGGCTGGCGTATGTAGAGCGCGTCCACGCCCAGGAAACGGGCCTTCGGCTCAAAGGGCGCTACCAGATCCTCATGGTTGATCTCCACACCGTTCCCCACGCGCAGGATATCGCCGTCATTAAACGTTGGCTCCTTGCGGTAGAGGATCTCCGTGGAGAAGCGCAGGAGTTCGCGATCGCCCTGACGTGTGGTGGCGACGGCATCCAACCCGAAGTCTACGCCACGGCCGGGGATACCGGCTGGGACGGCGGCCGGCAACAGAGCCGCTTGACCGATCACGATGATCCCATCGCGTGCAGACAGCAGATCACCGTCCAGGATGGGGGTCACGGCTGCGGTCCGTTCCGTGCCCTCCGTGGAGAACCAGATGTCAATCTCGTACCGCTGTAAGAACGGGACCAGTTTGCCCTCTAACCAGAACGAGCGGTCGTATTGGGCGGCCTCCTGGAAGAAGGCGATGAGTTTGTCGTCGCTGCCGATGAGCTGCAAGCCGTCCAGGCCCAGGTCTCGACCAACCTGGAAGAGGGTCAGCAGAGCGGCGTTGGGGATGACGGCACCGTTGGTGGCCAGCAGATCGCCTGCCTTGAATCTTCCCAACGGATCGTCCAGCTCGGTGGAGAAGGCGACCAGCCCTCGTTCCACGTCAATGATGTCCACGGCATCCAGGCCCAGATCAGGGACAATCTCCCATCTGCGCAGCAAGTCGCGATTGCGCATACAGACGACGCCGTTGCGGCTCAGGAGGTCGCCGTCGGAGATGATGGGGTTGCCATCAGGTGGCTGAGGGCCCTGGGTCAGGAAATCCTCTTCCGTGGAGTAAGCGAAGTCTCTACAAGCGCTTAGATTGATCAGGCTCCCCGGCCTGTCGGCCTGGACAGGCTGTCCGCTAGCCGGCGCCGCCATTCCCAGCAGAAGCACGCCGACAGTGATGATGCTAATCAACGAGATACGCGGTCCGTGCACGAAAGCCTCCTTTCAGTGGGTGCGAAACCAGGTCTGAAAAGATCACGCGGATCGTCCATTGACACCTCCTTAAAAAATTAGGCCTCATCGGAAATCAGGGACCATGTCTGGCACCTTCATGCACACGCGGGTATAGGGAACGAGACGGGAATGGGTCCGTGATGAAGGGGGAATATAGGTGCGTCAGGGAAAGGTGTGGTCTGGCCAACTCCGTGACGGTCAGGAACACGGAATCTGCCCTTATTATAGCATGTTTCGGTCAGATTTGCATGAAAAAATTGTAATGGACGGCGGAGCGGTCTCAGATGACGTAGGTTGAGCAGTTTTCTCTGCCGGAAAGTTGTGCTAAAATGAGCCTATACGAGGGAGGAAAGAAGACATGAGCCAGACATACTTTGCCCAGATTGCGGAGCAGTGGGATGCGTTGCGCGCCAGCATGTTCGGCGATGCCGTGCGCGATGCGGCCCTGGCCCGCGCGGCGCTGCACTCGGACGCGGTGGTTGCCGACATCGGCGCGGGAACCGGATTCATCACCCAGGGGGTGGCCCCGCTGGTGACCCGGGTGTACGCCGTAGATAGCTCGTCGGAGATGTTGGAGGTGGCCCGGCGCAACCTGGCCGCATTCCCCAACGTCGAGTACCGCGTCGCCGACGGCGCGGCCATCCCTCTGCCTGATAGGAGCGTAGACACCGTGCTCGCCAACATGTACCTGCACCATGCTCCCGATCCTCTGACCGCTATCCGAGAGATGATACGCCTGCTTAAGCCCGGCGGGCGTCTGGTGATCACCGACCTGGATGCGCACCCTTACGCCTGGCTGCGGGAAGAGCAACAGGACGTGTGGCTGGGCTTCGATCGAGGGCAGATCCGGACGTGGTTCGAAGCGGCCGGGCTGGTCAACGTTTCCGTAGAAGACACCCGCCAATCTTGCTGCGCTGAATCGCAGACAGCCAAAGAGCCGGCGTCCGTGACCATCTTCGTCGCCGTAGGGACGAAGCCTGACCCTGGCATGAAGGAGGCGGTGCAACACCACTATCGCCAGATCGCAGTGAGCGGGTCAAGTTGCTGCGGTCCAGCTCTGACCGACGTAATCCCCCTGGTAGCGACCCAGGCAGCCGATTGTTGTTGTTCCCCTGCCGTATCCGAGGGCCAGGAGGCCACGCTCTCCCTTGGCTGCGGCAACCCGGTCGCATGGGCCGCTCTCCAGCCTGGCGAGGTGGTGCTGGACATCGGCTGCGGTGCTGGGGCAGATGTTTTCCCGGCGGCGGAGCGGGTCGGAGCGCACGGCAAAGTGATCGGCCTGGACATGTTGCCGGAGATGCTGGAGCGTGCCCGGCACACAGCCCAGGTGAAGGGATATGGCAACGTCGAATTTCGTCAGGGTGACGCGTTGGCCATGCCTGTCGCGGATGCATCGGTGGACGTGGTGATGAGCAACTGTGTCATCAATCTGGTGGAAGACAAAGGGCGGGCGTTTCGTGAGGCTTATCGGGTTCTGAAATCGGGTGGCCGACTGGTCATCAGCGACATCGTGACTGATCGGCCTTTCAGCCCGGCTGTGCGGCAGGATGCGGAATCGTGGGTTGCCTGTATCGCCGGCGCGCTGAGCGAGGCCGAATACATCACATTGATCGCTCAGGCCGGCTTTGAGGGCATCGTAACCACCCGCAGCGAGCCGTGGACAGCAGAGAACGGGACGCAAGTTTACAGCCTGAACGTTAAAGCTGTGAAGAGCAGCCCAGGGAGAGGAGTGGAGAGGGGATGAGGGTACGTTGAACCAGGCCTCACCGTGATCCTTCTTGACCGGCCGTTTCCACAGTGGACGGTCGCTCGCGCTATGGCGATCATGCGTCACCGGAGAGAGGACCGGGGTGCGGCAGCGGAACTGGCCACGTGCCCGCTTCTCTCGGCCAACTGGCGCAAAACCTTGGCCGGCTGAATCGTTGGGGAGGACTTCCGACGTCTAAATCATTGGGAGGACAGGTATGCCTGCAGACCTCACGATCAGGCCCATGACGGAGCGAGACATAGACGGGATCGTCCGCACCTTTGCTGTGTGGAACAAGCCGCGTGCCCAGTACCAGCGGTATCTAAACGAGCAGCTTATGGGCGAACGTACGGTTTTGGTCGCGTGGCGTGGGAATAAGGTCGTCGGCTATGTGACTGTCGTCTGGGAGTCCAGCTATGAGCCGTTTCGTCGTCAGGGCATCCCGGAGATCGTGGACTTGAATGTGATGACAGAGTATCAGCGGCAAGGCATCGGGACGGCGCTGATTCACGCGGCGGAGCGCGTTGCCCTTCAGCATTCCAAGACCGTCATCGGCATCTCGGTCATCCAGTCGCCAGAATACGCCGCGGCTAACCGGCTGTATCCACAGCTAGGATACGTCCCCGATGGCGAAGGCATTACTCCGTTCGATAACGAGCTGCATCTGACCAAGGTGTTAACGAAAGAGTAACCGCGCAGGCCACCAGGCCGCCATGCTGCGGTATCCGACGAGTGCGGGGGACGCAGAGAGTTCTTCCTCTTAAGCTCTCCTGACCGGCACTCTCTCTCGCACTTTACCCCTGGCCAGGGAGGCAAAGACCCCTCCAAAGCAGAGGGCGGCGAAGATGGCGAACGCCGTCTTCGCGCTCTTCAGGAAGAGCGGGTAGTATTCGGGTGTGATCTGCACTTTCCCGATGTACACGGCGAACAGCAGCATGGCAATTCCCAGGCTGAGCATCTGTCCTGTCAGCCGCATGGTTCCCAACATGCCTGATGCGATCCCATACAATCGTCGCTCCACGGAGCTCATCACAGCGTTGGTATTAGGGGATGAGAATAGGGCAAAGCCTAAGCCGAGGAGGAGCAGGCTGGCGACAATGAACCCCAGAGAGGTCGCTTCACCTACAAAAGTGAGAAGGGAAAGCCCCACCACCGTCAACGTCATCCCCATGGATGCGACGACCCGTGGTTCCACCCGGTCGGAGAGCCGACCGGCGAACGGTGAAAAGATCGCCTGCACCACCGGCTGGGCGATCAGGAAGAGGCCCGCGTCTTGCGGGGTGAGCTCTTTGACGTACTGCAGATAGAGGCTGAGGAGAAAGCCCACGGCAGAGGTAGCGCTGTAATTGATCAGCGCGGCTAGGCTGGACAAGGCGAAGACCTGGTTGTGTCGGAAGAGGTTGACGTCCAGCACCGGGCTCGCCACCTGAGTCTCCCATACACCGAACCCGACGATCCCCAGGATGCCCGCGGCGACGAGCCATACCCCCAGCGTGGCAGGCAGCCGCGAAAAGCCGTACATGAGAGCTACTAACGCCAGGCTGTAAATGATAGAGCCAACCAGATCGAACTTCTCTCCTCTGGCTTCAGCCCATTCCCCTTTCAGCTTCCACCCAACAAAAGTGACAACGAGCAGTCCCAGAGGCACATTGACCAGGAAGATGCTTCTCCAGCCCAGTTGCTGCGTGAGAAATCCACCCAGGAACGGCCCGACGGAAAGGCCCACATAGACGGCGGCGACGTTGATACCCAACGCCTGTCCTCTCTCCTGAGCTGGAAACACGGAGGTGAGGATAGCCACCCCGGTGCCAAAGATCATCGCCCCGCCGATTCCTTGCAAAGCTCTGGAGAGGATGAGCAACGCAGCAGAAGTCGAAATAGCCGCGAGGAGCGAGGAAATGGTGTGCAGTATCACCCCGCAGGCGAAGATCCGCTTCCGGCCGTGGATGTCGGCTAGTCGGCCGAAGGGGACCAGAAACATGGCCGCGGCCAGAGTGTAGGACATGGCAACCCAGCTCAGCGCGATCGCGCTCATCGTGAACTCCCTGCCGATAGATGG
>DAOUAJ010000444.1:0-4148 GCA_034433615.1 Anaerolineae bacterium
CACCTTGAACTCGCTGCGACGTCAGATTGGCATAGTGCTCCAGGACACTCTGCTCTTCTCCGCCACTATCCGCGAGAACATCGCCTATGGCCGCCCGGATGCCAGTGAAGACGAAGTGATCGCGGCCGCTAAGGCCGCCAACGCTCACGAGTTCATCATGTCCTTTCCCAAAGGGTATGATACTGAGGTCGGCGAGCGGGGCATCACTTTGTCAGGTGGGCAACGTCAGCGCGTCGCCATCGCTCGCGCACTCCTCATGAACCCGCGTATCCTCATCCTGGACGATTCTACCTCCAGCGTGGACACCGAGACGGAGTACCAGATTCAGCAGGCTCTGGCCACCCTGATGCGTGGGCGTACATCTTTTGTCATCGCCCAGCGGCTGACTACCGTGAAGAATGCACACCAGATCCTGGTATTGGACCACGGCCGCATCGTACAGCGCGGCACCCACGAGGAACTGCTGCGAGAGCCCGGCCCCTATCGCGACATCTACGACTTGCAGTTGCGCGATCAAGAAGAGGCCGCGGCCGCAGTAGTCCGCACAACAGCAGTCAGCAATCAGCGGTCAGCAGTCAGCGAAAAACCGCAGTCCAATAAACGAGGTTATCGTGATTAAGAATTGGCTCAAGCGGCTGCTGGAGCAAAGCGCCGCCACCGAGCTGGATTTTGAGATCCCGGAAGAGCTTCAACACAAACAGTACGACAGCCGCATCATGCGCCGGCTGCTGGGCTATGTCAAACCATACCGGCAACAGTTGATGTTGGCCCTGTTGCTGATGGGCGTCGTGACGGCAGCGGCGCTGGCAGGCCCCTATCTGATCAAACTGGCCCTGGACAATGCCATCTCCCAACGGGATACTGTGCTGTTACGCTGGCTGATCGCCGGCTTCGTCGGCATCAATGTAATCGCCTGGCTAGCCCGCGCCGCGCAGATCGCCATCGTCGCCGAGGCCGGACAGGCCAGCATCTACCAGGTGCGCCGCCAGTTGTTCGAACATCTGCAACGTCAGTCGCTGAGCTTCTTCGACCAGGCGGATGTGGGGATCCTCATGTCCCGGCTCACTTCTGACGTCAATGCGCTGCAAGAGCTGGTGACGTGGGCCATCGTGGGCACGGCCGCCGACCTCTTTACCCTGATCGGGATCATGATCGTCATGATCTCGCTGAACGCTTACCTCTCCCTGATCACGTTCACGGTTTTGCCGGTAATGTTCGTCATGACGGCTCTGTGGCGGGTGCGCGCTCGCGACAACTGGCGGCGCGTGCGTTATTTCAACGGCCGCATGTTGGGCTACATGGAAGAGAACATCCAGGGGGTGCGGGTGGTACAGGCCTTTGTCCGAGAAGCGCTCAACCTGAAACGGTTTGTAGAGCAAGTCAACCATAACTACTGTCAGGCTCAGCTTCGAGCTTCCTACTTGTCCGCCCTCTTCTTCCCTGGCGTGGACTTTCTGGGTTCGTTGGCGGTTGCGCTGGCCATTGGCTTCGGCGGCTCGGCTGTGCTGGGGAAGCAGGTCACCCCCGGCGTCCTGGTGGCTTTTGTCATGTACATTGACCGCTTCTTTGATCCGATCCGTGATCTGGCTCAACGCTACAACACGTTACAGGCAGCGATGGCGGCCGGGGAGCGTCTCTTCAACCTGTTGGACCTGCCGCCGGAGATCCAAAGCAAACCCGGCGCGATAGAGTTACCCCCCATTCGGGGCGAAGTGATCTTCGATCACGTTCATTTTGCTTACAAGACTGACTTACCCGTCCTGCAGGACATCAGCATTCATGTCCGGCCGGGGCAGTTGGTGGCGCTGGTGGGGGCCACCGGCTCCGGCAAGAGCAGCCTGGTCAAATTGCTGAGCCGATTCTACGACATCAAATCGGGCCGGTTGCTGATTGATGGCTACGATGTACGAGATGTGGACCTGGCTTCGCTGCGTCGGCAGATGGGCATTGTCCTTCAGGAGACATTCCTGTTCCGGGGGTCAGTGATGGACAACATCCGTTATGGTCGGCTGGAGGCTACCGATGAGGAGGTAATGGAAGCGGCCAAAGCGGTGGGGGCTCACGACTTCATCACCCATCTGCCCAGTGGCTATCACACCCAGGTGGAGGAGGGCGGCGCTATTCTTTCGGTCGGTCAGCGCCAACTGCTGGCCTTCGCGCGAGCGCTGCTGGCCGATCCCCGTATCCTCATCCTGGATGAGGCCACATCCAGCATTGATACGCAGACGGAGAAGCTTATCCAGAGTGCTATGGACCGCCTGCTGGAAGGGAGGACGTCCTTCGTCATCGCCCACCGGCTGAGCACCATTGTGCGCGCCGATCAGATCATCGTGCTCGATCATGGCCGCATCATCGAACAGGGGAGCCACGAGGAGTTGCTGGCCCGCCGCGGCGCTTATTACCGGTTGTACACAATGGGGTTCACGACGACCCCACTAGCCGGACGGCCGGGCGGTGATGGGCGCGCCTGGGAATACGTAACGGGGATTGGGACGCGGATAAACACCAATAACTGCTGATGGAGACCCTTCGGGTCTTTCGATCAAACATTTCATTTGGAGGGTATAACCGATGGATTCCCAAAAATCGGATGAAGCGCTAACGGTGTCCGGGCTGCAGTTGGACATCAGTCTGCTGGAGTACCGAGTCAGGCCCTGCTTGCCTACGTGCGCGGCCCCTTGTTGCCGGGGCGCGGCCGCGGCGGGGCGAGATAAAATCGAGAAGATCCAGGCCACGCTGCCAGAGATCATGCCTCTCCTGCGTCCGGCGTCGGCACGGGTCATTGCTCGCAAAGGGTTCTACTGTGCCCAGGCCACCCACCGATCTGATTTCCAGCCAGAGGAGGAGCCTCACTGGTTACGGATCGTGGACGGATATTGCGTTTTTTATAACGATGCGCTCATCGGGGGGCATTGTGCTCTACACGCCTATTGCGTTCAGCGCGGTTTGCCTGTGTTATCTCTCAAACCGCAGGTTTGTTACCTCTTTCCCATCAGCAAGCCGGTGAACCACTGGGTGACTGTGCGGCGGTGGAATGAGCTGCCCTGCCTCAGGCCAACGAATGGCGAAGAGGCTCTACCGGTCTATCTAGCCTACCGGCCTGAGTTGGAAAGTCTGTTAGGGGAAAAGGGGTATGAAGACGCCTTGAGAGGTTGGGCAAGTCGGAGTTGACGTATTGCAGCAGACCCAAAGGGTCTCTGAAAACCCTTTGGGTCTATTGATGCCCAGAAGAATGCCCTTCTCCTTGCTTCCGCAGCAGCCGGGCGATACGGTGGTCCAGTTCACCTAACGTAAGATCGCGCTCAGGACTAGGTGGCCACCCCCCGGCGATGCGCCGCGCCCAGCGACTCCACATCAATGCGGCCTCCACGTCACGCGTGTGCCACTCGTGGTGCTTGGCCAGCTCCACGAAAGGGGTCACGTCGTCGCCGGGCACGCTGGTGACCCACTCCTCCCACAGCGCGGCCGCTTCCTGGTATCGTTCCTGGCGCTTAAGCAGTACGCCCAACCGGGCCAGCGTGGCCCGTCGCGCGTTGTCCGGCAATGGTCGGGCCAACGCCTGACGGTAGGCCCCTTCCGCCCGCGCCCAATCGCCTGCCTCCTCCAATACCCGCCCCACCGACATATAGTCCACGGGGGCCAGGAAAGCGGCGCCCTCGAACGCGGCGCAGCCCCAGCACAGCGTAGCTGCCAGCGCCGTCATCGAGAGGATGTCCTCGCGGTTGTGGTAGAAGACGCGAGCCATCGGCTCGACCGTTCCCTCTTGCAGATATTGCTGGTAAAGGGTGGGGATCAGCCAGCTCGGCACGTCCTCTCCTGTGCGAGAGAAGCGAAGGATGTCACGCTCCAGGCTGGCCAGCGCGCACGAGTCCAGCCGGCGCCGCCACACCCGGCGCGCTGCGGTCAGCACATCGAAGTGGGGAGCGTCGGCCAGCGGCGATCGCTGCCAAGCCAGGCGGAAGCGTGTAGCCAGCAACGGCAGATCGAAGGCACGGCCGTTAAAGGTGACCACCGCTGTGCTCTCAGCCAGCATCCCGACGACAGCATGCAGGAGAGCCCGTTCCTCATCGGGGCGACGCATGAAAAGCTGGCGCACCACGAAATGCTCGTCTTCAAACCGGCCGATGCCGACCAGGAAGGCCAGGGTC
>DAOUAJ010000445.1:0-7002 GCA_034433615.1 Anaerolineae bacterium
GTGGCATTATGGGCCGATGGTCGCGGAGATGTAATCCTAGAGAGAACGTTACAAAATATAGATATTACTGATTGGGCAGGTACAACGTGGTACTTCGATTGGTACCCCGGCAACTATTCACAGATTCGTGCATGGGATGACTCTGGCCCACTCGCTTACTCAACTTCTCAGTCTGGCACACGCATATACGTTACTGTTTATTTTCGCCGCCTAATACAACCGGGACAAAGTTATCACTTCTTCCTAGCCATCACAATCGGAAATATGGCCTCCGTTTCTGGCAGCAATGGGCGGGCCTATTGGTATACCTACCCAGGTAGCCCCGTTCAAGAGTTCATACAGGGAGTAACTTTCCCGTCCAACTCGACCTTTCAGAGCATTTCACCGTCTCCCACGACGCAAAACCTAAACTACTTAGAGTGGCGTGCCACAAACACACCGGCAGATTGGAAACACACTATTGACGTGTATTACACTATGTCGAGTACTGTGAGTGTGCCACTTCTTCTACAAGTTGACCCAGCATGGAAGAATAAGCCTTATGCGAATTACCCATCCAACGATACTGTCAACACAATAGGCCGCTGGGGCTGTTTCATGACAAGCGCAGCAATGATCATCAACTACTGGGGGCAACGTAATCAGACGCAGTTTCAGACCAACCCGGATATTTTCAACACATGGCTCAAGAACAATCAGGGATATGACGCAGGCAACCTGGTAATTCACTCGGCCATTCCTCGATATGCGACACAAAATGGCGTATCACTTTACTACAAAGGGGCCATAGTTGGGAGAAACGATGCGGTTCTGGATGATTACTTGTCATCAGGTAATCCAGTGATTATTGGTGTCAACCTAAAAACTGATTCCCAGGGCCGCACTTACCCTACGCACTAAGTTGTAGCTACGGGCAAAACAACCGTCAATGGGCAAGCGACCTATTCAATTAATGACCCAATCTATGGAGAAACGACGCTTTACCAGAAATGGAGCAATAACTATTCCTCCATTACGTTGTTCAGTGGAACTCAGGCCGACCGTCGCAGCCTCCGTATCTCAGCACATTCCCCCGTTGAGTTGCTTGTCACTGACCCACTAGGCCGTAGGTCGGGATATGACCCGGTTACAGGCATTTTCTGGAATGAAATTCCTGACGCAACTTACTTTATCAACGCTATTGCGGCTGACGCCAATCCAGACCAAGGGCTATTCTTGGAGTCGAAGGTCCTGCTAGTCAATAATGCGATTGATGGTCAATACAGCGTATCGGTGCTCGGTACCGGTCAAGGCGCTTTCGAGATTAATGCCGTTGCGTCCGACTGGACCGGCCAAATCTCACGGCAGGTATTTACCGGGACAGCGCAAGTTGGCTCTGTTTACACCCAGATGGTGAATTACAGTTCATATACTGGTGTAAACAAGATGATTTACTTGCCGCTTGTGGTCAAGTAAACTGCCAGCAAGTGCGTTGATTCATCCTCCTGCGTTAATTGGCATGATGTGCAGAATACAGGTTATGCCAGTTTCAGCGAGGAGATGTCAATATATCAACGCACCCAACACCGCGTGCAGCCGACCGGCAACCGCGCTGCGTTCCAGGTATGTGGCGCTTGTGTCGCGTCTTTTGGAGGTGTACAATTGCCGTCAGTCGTGTTAGAACAGCGGTGTAGCGATGATATTGTCGCTATTCGTCTGCCGCGTGATCAGGCGCTAGACGCCTGCGGCTGAGCTTTTTTGTTGGGCAGCAATGAATGAACAGAATGGCTGAGAGCGCATAGAAAGTGAGGTAAAGATCATGGGAATCCTAACCAGGAAAGGCTTGATTGCTGGTGCGGTCGTCGCTTTGGTTATCTCCATCCTTCATTTACAAATATTTAGATCGGACGTGTTTGGTTGGTCTGGGTTGATCGCTTGGTATCTAGCAAGCCTATTATTGGGGGGTTTAGCAGGTTTCATAGCTGGATTCCTCATAAGCCTGATACCTATACCAGATTGGCTTACCTCTGCGGTTGCCTATATGGGAGGCGCCTTGTTTGGGATATTTGTCTACTATACCCAGGCTCTCCTATTTCTCATCTATGTATTCAGATCTACTTCTTGGGAATAGTGAAAGCTGTCTAACACCCGCTGCAGCCGACCCGCCTCCACTGGTGCTCCGGCGGGTGGCTGATCTTCATGGTTAGGCGAATGCTCTTCTAAAGCAAGGTTCGTCCTGTGGACATCTTGAATCCGCACCCTTCAGCGAATCTCGAGTACTGGTTCTTCAAGGTCAATACGGGTCAAACAGCCTTGCTCGTCGACTGGATCTGTAGGCGGAGCATCCAAGCGGGCGAGCTACGGATCAGCATTCACTCTCCGTCTCGGAGAGAGGTACTCTTCATCCCAGACCTTCAACTGCTGGCCCATGGACCCGTAGGACTTACCATGGACCGGACTACTTGGGATCGAGGAGAAGTCTGCTGGGACCTCTCGTTGACACCAACAAAGCAATCCATACGCCCCCAGCTCTTCCCGGCGGGGCATCTTGGGGTTTTCGATATGTCCCTCGTGAGCATTCCAGATGTTGCCTTCGATGGATGGATCGAGCATCACGGGCTTAAATACCGCGTCTCAAAGGCTTCTGGCATGCTCTCCCACTATTGGGGAAGGCAGCTCCCGTCAGACTGGTGGTGGGTATCTGCGAACCAGTTTGACACCGATCTCTCTCTCGAATGCACCTTCCTCCATAGCCATCTTTGGGGGAGTTCCGTGCGACTGGCGGTCGGGTATCTATACTATCGGGACCGGCTGAGAAGCACACTGTTGATCGCTCCACCCGCCCGCATACACGTCTCTGGCTCGCCTGCCTTGTTCGAACTAAGAGCCAGTCCTCTCCGGGGCCCAGCGATCGTGCTCAAAGCGACTGGCCGCGACTATGCCTCGCTCGGCGAAGGGATTGTCAACACACTTACCGGTGATCTTGAGGTCTGGGAAGGCAAAAGGCTTCTTGGCGTAGCCCGTGGCACCGCAGGCCTGGAACGCAGGAGCGCATCCGCCTAACATTAACTGCAGTGGACATGGCTGCGCCGCGAGAGGCCGGGGTTCTGGGCCTGGGTTGAGTCGGTCCGATCAGGTTTGACTTACTAGAACTGCCACGCCACTGAGATTTCTCGATGGGCGTTAGCGACGCGGATCATACAACCCCTGGTGGCGAAAAATCCTTTCGAAAGACGTGTAACGCGAACGTTGCTATACAAATACTTCATCAGGCTTACTATCGTTTTTCAGGACCTTTCTTAACGCGGGCAACATGGAAGCTGCTTCAAAATTCATCATCCCTGGAGCATCGCTCCTGCTCACTTACCCTCTAGGCTTTTGGTTGAGCGCTCTCGGCAAGCCGTATAACGGACTGCTCTTTAACCTCCACAAACTTGTTGCGCTTGGGGCAGTGGTCGTTCTAGCGATCCAGACCTATAACGCGCTAAGAGGCGCGGACGTTCCATTTGTTGTCATTGCGCTGACGGCGGTCTGCGTTTTGTGCATCATCGCCCTGTTTACGACAGGCGCCCTGATGAGCGCTGGCAACCTTTCGCACGAACCGTTGTTGACGGTTCACAGAATCGCGCTGGCTGCCTTACCGCTTGCGACGATTGCCATGGCTTATTTTATAGGCAGAGGCAAACCATGAAATAAAAAACGGCAAATCCTTCAAACTGTATGGCGCCTCGTTCTATTATGTGGGTGATAAACGCCAATTTCTGGAAGACTGGGCGATGCTATTCAATTTCCTCCAGGAAGGTAAAATTGAAACGGTCATTGCGGAGAGATTCTCCATTCTGGAAGCGGCGCAAGCCAATGAACTGCTGGAAAGTGGGCAGGTCGTCGATCATGATGTATTATTAACACCAGAGGTATCGTAATCAAGAAAGCCGCACCACGAGTTGCGGCCGGCATGCTCCGCGTGAGGCTGAGCACGACCGTTGGGCGGCAGCGCACTGTTGGGAGCCGTTCTATGGAGATAACGCTGATTTACTTCTCTCAGACAGGAAACACGCGTCGAATTGCCGAGGCAATGGCTGGGGTATTTCGGGGAGCGGGGCATGCCACACGGCTCGTCTCGCTGAAAAAGGCATCTCCTCAAGACGCGGTCACAGGTGATCTGCTGGGCATCGGAACACCCTGTTTTTCCAGCCAGGCGCCTACGCCCATCAAGGCATTCCTGCGTAACCTGCCAGCATTGGATAGCAAGCGCGCCTTTGTCTTTGCGACTTCTGGGGGAGCGCCTGGTCGAGTGCTTTTCGATTTGACTGGCCTTTTGCAAGAGAAGGGGGCTGCCGTTGTGGGCGGTTTTCTCACCCGCGGGGAGTTACATCATCCTGCCCCTTGTCTTCAGGGCCGGATGCCCGATCGCCCGAACGCGGATGATTTTGCCCAGGCGCGGCGCTTCGCTGCAGCCGTCATCGAGCATGTGTCGGCTGGCCGCACTGGTGCTGTGGCAGAGAGCCATCCTGATACCTTCAAGCCAAGAGGTGGATTCCACGATCTCGTGGCACTCATCAGCACAGACGGCTTTCTGCGCCTGATGTTGCCAGAGCCAAGACCTGACCCGGCGCGATGCAATCAGTGCCAGTGGTGCGTCTACGAATGCCCCATGCATAATATCATCCTGCAACCCTATCCGATCTTGGGAGACCACTGCATTCGGTGCTATCGCTGTCTGACCGGTTGCCCTCAAAAGGCTTTCGACGCAGATTGGAGATTAGGCAACCTGGCTGTTCTGACCTTCTACAACACAACCTTTGAACGCTGGTTTGGCGACTTAAAACCCGGCGAGCGCATCTATTGAAACAGGCATAACCAAGGCGATGAAGTTGCCGCCCAACAACTCGCTTCACCTGATTGTATACTTCTAAAGAGAGTCACCTGATGCTCTTTCGGCTTAGCTTGAGAAAGACCACTGACGCCGCGTCCTTGACGGCACACTCATCGAGACCCCGGGTGTGGTCGATGTGCGCGATGATAATCACCTGGTGTCATCTCAAATGGAGCTCGGATTGAAATGATGGCTAAAAAGACCGATATGTGGTTATGGCTTACGCTGCCGGTTGCCATATTTATGGGAATTGCCTCGGGAAGCGGGGTGTTCGTTGATGGGCTTTACCGCGACACCCCAAATCTTGTGGCTCAGGCAAAAGGTCAGGATGCTTTCACGCTTTTCGTGGCTCTTCCCACGGTGATGATCAGCGCGCTACTTGCCTGGCGAGGTTCACCTCGTGCGCGCCTGATCTGGCTGGGTGGATTGGTCTATACGGTGTACACCTATGTCGGTTATGCCTTCGCTGTGCGATTCAACTCGCTGTTCCTGGTTTACGTTGCCTTGCTAGGATGCTCGACCTATGCCCTGATCGGGGGACTTGTCACAACGGATTGGGTTGAAATCAAAGCGATGTTCATGGAACGGACGCCGGTTAAAGCGATCAGCCTCTTTTTTGGGGTGATAACGGCGCTCTTCTATTTGCTCTGGCTGAGCGAAGCGGTTCCTGCTTCACTGACGGGAATGCCCCCGCAAAGCCTGGTGGCTGCCGGGACACCGACCAATTTTGTCCAGGTGTTGGATATGGCCTGGCTGCTCCCTGCAACGGCAATGGCAGCTGTCAACCTGTGGCGTAAACGGTCTTCTGGATATGTGCTGGCAGGGGTGCTGCTGACTCACTTCGTTCTCCTTACTTCGGCGATCCTTTCGATGATCGTTTTCATGGTGCGAGAAGGCCAGCCAGTGGTTCTCCCACAGGTCGTGATTTATTCAATGTTATTTGCTGTCAGTATCGGGATGGAGATACTATATTTGAAAAACCTGAGATCATCGCTCGTTACGGTGGATTAGACTCACACAAGGAGTATCCAATGCATATCATCCTTGCCCTGCTCCTGTTCGGTCATGGCTTCGCGCACCTGCCAGGCTTTCTTGTATCTTGGAAACTAATGACGCTTAAAGAAATGCCTTACAAGACGACCATCCTTGCCGGCAATCTTCATGTCGGTGATCTGGGGATGCGGGTGTTTGGATTTCTATGGCTGGGCGTGGCGGGAGCCTTTGCCGCGTGCAGCATAGGGGTGGGGGCTCGCCTCCCCTGGTGGCAATCCGCCGCCCTGATCACTTCATTGTTCTCGCTCCTCCTGTGTATTGCTGGATGGCCTGACGCTCGGTTGGGGGTTATCATCAACATCGCTCTTCTCGCATTTTTGCTGCTGAACAGGCAAATGGGGTGGGTGTAACGATCGGAGCTTGCGCTCATTCGTGAATCGGCTACACAGCCTCTCACAGGGGATTGAGTCGCACCCTGTCTCCCTGAATCAGTTCGGCCATGTTCTGAAGGGCGGTAAATAAATTAGGAATCCCTTCCGCTTCAATGCCACGTCAGCCGTAAGACCTGGCTGGTTATCCCGCTAGGACCTGCCGCGACAATCATTATCCAAATGGTTTCGATCAAGTCTATAATTGACCGGCTTCTCCCGCCAACACTTTTTTCAAACCCTATCGCCTTTCTCTATCTCCTTGGAACAGCCGGAATACCATGAGCTGGCATATCAGCGTATGATCACTGGAGGTGCAGGGCTGTCGATAACCCTGCTGCCCATGCTCGGATCGCTGGCCAGTTTCGCCTGTCCCCTGCCGGTGCCTGGATGATCAGCATGGCGAATAAGACCGCCCACCATTTCAGCCGGCCATATTCCAGGCGGCCGCCAAACACCCCGATGCTCACCGGTTTGGATGGGCGGACAGCCTGCAGGATGGGTCGAAGATAGTTTTCGAGCCTGGCGTAGCGCTCTCGAAAGTTTAATTTACCCTCTTGAAGAGGGGGCTTGGGCAGTTTCTCGTCTACAATCACTGCCGTGTTGCCCAGGTTAACTTCGCCAGTCCTGGTCAGACTCATCGCCAGGATAAAAACTGCCAGGGGGAGGCGCTGGAAAGCCCCGAGGTGTTTCTTCAGGAATCTCAAAGCATCCCGGTGCCAGCCC
>DAOUAJ010000446.1:0-6051 GCA_034433615.1 Anaerolineae bacterium
CTGGTGCCGGGTTGACACCAAAGTCAGTTACCCGGCCATCCACCGCCAGCGTGAACTGGTGATCGTCCACACCGCCGCCCTGGTCATTATCGAGCCCGTCGAAGGCCAGTTCGATGCTGTCATCGCGCCAGATGTCGTTGCTGTCGGCTACCACGACGTCGTCAGTGACGTGGATAGCGAAGTAGAGATAGCTCTCATCCCAACGACTGCGCAGCGTCAGGCTGGCATCAGCCGGCGCTGGACTTGAACGCGGGCTGACGTAGCGAGCGGTGTTCACGTCCAGCACCAGCTCGGGATCGCCACCCCACTCGCTCAGGTCGCCATCAACGGTCGGTGGGTTGGCCGTGTAGCTGCTGTCCAGACGACGCGGCTGGCCGGGCAGGGTGCTGGTCGGCGTGGGCGTGGCCGTAGACGGGACCGGCGTCGGAGTGACCGTGGGCGTAGCAGTCGGAACTCCGGGCACGGTGGGCGTGGCCGTCGGCGTCCAGGTCGGTGTGGGCGTCGGTGTTGGCGTGATGGTTGGCGTGGGGGTCGGCGACGGAGCTGTGGTGTACTTCACCCGCAGCCGTGGCCAGTAGGCCGGGGCGGTGTTCTCCCGTGAAGCAAAGGAGTACTCCACACTCCCCGTGCTCACACCTCGCAACTGCAAGCCCAGGTTGCTCGACGGGTTGTTGACCCAACCCTGCACCAGGCTCCGCAAGTCCATGGTGAGATACCCTTGCGCCTGGTTCAACTCCACTGCAGCGGCCGGAGAGCCGGCCCGGTCGTTGACAGGATCGCTGGCCCCCGGCTGTCCCCATGTCACGCCCGAACTGGCCTGATTCCAGTTCGCTTTGTACTCATCCCAGGCCCGGCGCATGGCATAGGCCTCCAGCGTCAGCGAGTTGCCGTTGGAGCGGAAGTTTTGGAACAGGGTCAGCTCAGCCTGCTGGATCATGACACCCGGCGGGATATTGCTGAGGTTGAAACGCATCAATGCGTGCATGATGTCTTGGGAACGCACCCGGAAGGTGGTGTTGCCCCCGTAGTTCGAGCCGGGCGCGTAGGCGCTGAGGAACGTATCTGCCTCGGGGTTCAGCTCCACCTCGAAAGGTGACCCGCCCGGCGTGGTCGGTGTAGGTGTTGCCGTTGGCTGGTCGGCCGGTGCGGTCGGCGTAGGTGTGGCAGTTGGTACACCAGGGGCCGTGGATGTGGGCGTCGGCGTCAGTGTAGGTGTTGAAGTGGGCATGCTGCTGCCGCCTCCACCATAGTGCCAGATGTGCCCCCGGTCGTCGCCCACCCATACATCGTTCTCAGCAAACGCGAACAACGAGACCAGGTTGGCCGAGGTAGGCGGGGGGGGCATCGCCTGCCACGTCTGGCCGTCCGTCGTGCGGTAAATGCTGCCCTGCCAGCCCACGGCGTACCCCACGCGCGCGTTCACCATCTGCAATCGCTCCAGTGTGGTCGGCAGCGCCGCCTGTTGCTGGAACGCAAAGGTGCTCGCCGTCGCGTTGGTCATCTTGAGAATCGTGCTGGGCGGCACACCAGAAGGTGCGTCCTCCAGCACAGCGGCAATCCAACCCGTGTCGTTGTCTATGAAGCTGATGTCGTATGCGTAGCGATCGTTCTCACGGGTGTCTTCAGGGATCTTATCCAGCCACAACTTGCGATCCCAGCTTGCGCCGTTATTGAACGTCGTGTACAAACGCCCCTTAGCGCTGGCATAGCAGATGTTAGGAGTAGGACACTCGATAGCACGCACCACATAGTTATTGCTGACGCTCACCGGGCTGAAGTTAAGCCCATCGGTGGAGCGGAACAGATAGTTGAGGGTGGTGCCTACCAGTACCGTGTTGCCGGTGCCGGTCCACAGCGTCGAGTAGAGGAATCCGCCGTAGTTGGCACCGCCTGGATCGAGCAGCGTCCCCGACCTCTGCCAGGATGCGCCGCCGTCGAGAGTACGCAGGATGGTGCCGTAGCGTCCCACCACCCAACAGGTGTTGACATCCTTGCAGTGTACGGCTGAGAAGAAGGCCTTGCTCAGGGTCTGGCCGTGGCCGGTCAGCTCCACCCACGTCCTCCCGCCGTCTGTAGTCTTGTAGATGAACGCTGTCCCCGAGGACGCGGTCCACTCCGGCCCGCCCACCGCGTAACCGATCGTTGGGCTGGGGAAGTAGATGCTCCACACCTTGGTCGAGGGAGGGGGCTTAGGCACCGTAAACTTCAACTCCCATCCTGATCCAGCGAGTGTGGGAGTGAATGTTGGCGTCGGCTGGCTGAAGGGGGTCGGGGTGAGGGTAGGTGTCGGCGTCGGCTGGCCCGGCGGGGTCGGCGTAAAAGTGGGCACCAACGTCGGCGTGGGCGTCGGCTGCGCCGAGGCACCCACCACATAAGTCACAACCAACCGGGGACGCAGGTCAGGAATGCTCGCCTCGGCTGAATAAAAGTTGTACTCAACCGAACCGCCACTCTGCCCCTTGAGCTGCATACCATAGTTCGCCGAAGGGTTGGCTACCCACCCGCGCACCAGCGAGGTAACATCTAACGTCACCCAGCCACTGCCTGCCGCCAGGGCTACACTTCCTGCCGCCGTGCTTTCCCGGTCTGTCGTAGTACTGCTGGCACCGGCTCCCCCCCAGGCCGTCCCCGTGCGTGCGATCTCCCAGGTGGCCTGAGTTTCATGCCACGATCGCTTCATGCCGTAGGCCTCCAGGGTTAAGGGGTTGGTGTTAGAACGTCCAAAGAGATACAGTTGCAACGTGGCGCCATTGACGGGAGCGTTGCTGGGGATAGTGGACACGTCAAAGCGCAGTAGTCCATTCATCACATCTTTGGAGCGCACGGCCATGCGCGTGTCGGCACCGTAATTGCGGCCAGGTTCCCATGCACTCAGATAAGTGTCCTCTGTGCCCCGGTAATTTTCCACACCCTCCTGAAAACTCACAGTCACCGGCCGGCCCGGCTCCCGAACCACCTGGACGAAGTGGATGATCTCATCACCGTCGCCACGGCTCCAGATGCGAAAATCGCTGCCGGTGTACTTACCGCCACCTACCTGGCCATCAGCAAACTCGGCATCTTCGAGAGTAAAGCTCACCTTTTTCCAGGTGCGGGTGTTGGTCTTGGTAACGATGCCCGCGCTTTTGTAGTTATCTGTACCCACTGCGTCGTACTGCAGTTCCCAGGAATCCGTGCCCTGATCGTAATAGGTGACATTGATCGTCGCGCGGTTAATGCCGCCATAGATGTACCCGTTGTCAATGTTAAAATACATGTACGGGTTGTTGGTGGCCTGATCGGTGCGGCGCGTGTACCGGCCTTCCGGCGCGGATCCCACCCGCCAGAGCGGTACGGTCTTCCCCCCAGGCACATTGTCATTTTGATACAGCCAGAAGTCATAATTGCCGTACTGGGGATACCAGGTTCCCTCCGTTTCCCGCAGAGCCACCCACACGCTGGGAGTATCTGCCAGGGTGCGCCCCAGATACTGGTTGGCGAATCGCAAGATCTCAAAACGCTC
Organism: Anaerolineae bacterium; assembly: GCA_034433615.1. GTDB lineage: Bacteria > Chloroflexota > Anaerolineae > DUEN01 > DUEN01 > DAOUAJ01. The sequence goes on from DAOUAJ010000446.1 coordinate 3,503, forward strand.
AGGCTTGGTCACCACGTCCAGGGAAAGGACCATGTAGTCAGCATGTTTGTTGAGGCCGTTGTAGACCCCCCACAGCGTGCCTTCTACTCCGGTGATCAGATTGTCGTAGCTCTCCCAGGCGATGGGCACCTGCGCTCCCCACTTGAACATGGGGTCGTACTGTCCAGCGCCGTAGAGGGAATAATTGGGGTCACTGATGACCACGCCGCTGCCACCGTCGGGCTTCAGGCCGTTGTGTTTAAGGCCGACACCACGAGCGGCCGCGTAGTCGGTGAAGCTCCGCCGCTCCGATTGGTAGAGAAACGTCGGAGCGTACTGCAAGAACAGGGGCGTGTTGGGGAATGCCTCTTTGAAGATGTCTGTGATCTGGTTGACCGTGTTCACCCATAGCTCGCTGGTTAACCCTGCATTCTGAAGGCAGGTGTCGAACTGGTCCTCGGCCGGCTGGGTCTCACCATAGAGACCAGCAGTGACCTGCACCCACTCGATGCGCGGATCACCATTGTACCGTTGCCCGACCGCGCGAATGAACTTCTGGTACTCCGCCAGGAAGTCGGGATGCCAGTAGCGGGGGATGGTGTATCCATTGCAATCAACCCTAAGGTGCGGATATTTGCTGAAGAGCCAAGCGGGGGTCGCATAGGGTTCTTGGGAATCAATACCGCCGTATGTGTCAAAGGCGATGCCGACGTATTTACCGAAAGCGACGTGATCGTCAATCCATCTATCCACCACACTCCAGGCGTAACTGCCCTCCGTAGGCTGCAAGCGGGCCCAACTGAAATCCTGATGACTGCCCACGATAGGATATTGCTGTGGGTCGAGGTTCAGGTAGTCCCAGAAGGCATAGACCCCCGGGCGGCGCACACCGGGTCGGGCGGTGGGGGTGTCAGGCGCGAGTAGCCACGCCGTGTCCTGGCTGAGGTGTGGAGCTGGCATGATCGGGGTCGCTTCTGTGGTCTGGATGGGACTCAGGGCAAAACTAACGGTCAAAAGCATCAGGCCAATTAACCTCTTTAATGGGTGAGGCATTCTGTATTTCTCCTGCATGGTCAGCCCTCTTTTCCGTGTATCAGCTAACAACCGACCGACATCAATACGCCCGGCGATGTAACACAGCCGGGCGTATTGCCAACGACACCTTCATTTTAACCAGGGGTATCCCAAAAGATCAATAGTCCACATCCCTCATCGGTTACTCCAAACTCGAAGGATCTGTCAAGGAAACGGTTCAGCCCGCGTCCTTACCTGAAAGTACGACAGGGATGGTTTTGAGCAAGATCCACAAGTCAAGAGCCAGCGAACGGCCCGCGATATACTTAATGTCCAGAGCGACGATCTCATTGAATGTGAGATGGCTGCGACCACTGATCTGAGCCAGGCCGGTAATGCCTGGCAAGACCTCCAGCCGCCTGCGATGCCATTCATTGTATTGTTCAAGCTCGTAATCTGGCAAGGCACGTGGCCCCACCAGACTCATATCACCTTTGAGCACATTCACAAGCTGCGGTAATTCGTCCAAACTGGTGCGCCGCAGGAATTTGCCGACCCGGGTGATGCAACGGCCGTTGCTGGCCGGTTTGTATAACTGCTGATGATTCCCCGTTCCATTTCCATTGATGTAGTCACGCACAAACTCGCGATGCACGATGGTGTGATCTACGCCAGCGGTCATGGAGCGAAACTTATAAAATCGAAAGACCCGCGCGTCCTTACCCAACCGTCGTTGCACATAAATCACGGGGCCAGGGGAGTCCAACTTGATGGCCACCGCGATGGCGAGCAAGAGCGGTGAGAGGATCACCAACAGGAACGCCGCCAACGTGACGTCCAGGAACCGCTTGGCCCATTCATAGCCGCGCCCGGCCGTTCGGGCCTCATTCCGAGGAAGATTGGCGGAAGACGATGAAGTAGTCTGTCGCCATGATGTGAGCTGTCTTCGCCCTTGCAACATGCACCCTCCTCTCTCATGGTGTCACCCAGTAGTCAACGATCAGCCGCGGCCGGCGGGTCGCAGCAGCCTCCGAGCTGGCAAAGTCATACTGGACATTCGCGTTTTCGGCGCCCGCCAACCCTTTGAGAATGACCCCCCAATTGGTTTCCTCGTTGGCCGCCCATGCCTGAGCTGCAGGGCCAGCATTCCAGCGATACCACTTCCCTACAGTATTGACGGTGATCGTGTCCAAAGATAACGCGGAACAATCAGCCACGGGGTCATTACAGCCCGGCTGCCCCCACAGGTGATTACTGTCGGCGCGATTCCAGGTAGCCTGATCCTCTGTCCAGGGGCGGAGCACCTGATAAGCAGCGACTCGCATCTCGTTGTCGCTGCTACGGTTCTCCGCATACAATTCCAGCCAGGCACCAGATATGACCGCCCTGGCCGGAAGAAGGCTCAAGTCAAACCGGATCAGAGCAGACATCACATCAGTTGGCCCCGGCGGCCGATCGTAGCGAACTGAGAGCGTCCCTGCCCCCCCGTAGTTGGTGTCCGGCGACCAGGCGCTCAGAAAGGTATCAACCGTTCCATTATAACCAGACAGCCCGTT
>DAOUAJ010000447.1:0-23877 GCA_034433615.1 Anaerolineae bacterium
AGAACCAGTCACCTGCCTGCACCGGGCACCCACAGGCCGGACAAGTTGTCGCGCCGACGTCCTTGGGATGTACAACGAGCGTGCGCGGCCCTTGGGAGCGCAGCGCGCTCACCATCGCCTCGATCTGGGCGTCCAGATCGGACTCCTGGAGGGAACGGCGATCCAACTCCTGTAACAGGGATGCGGCGCGCAGAGTCAGTGCATCTCGCAGCGACCGATAATCCTCCTCGGTCACGATGCCGATTCGATGGTCAAAATCCAGGTCGCGGATAGCAGCCACCAGCGCCTGGTATTCCTGTTGAGGAGCCACCGAGGGCTGAGCTGAACGCCGATTCTCCCCTGGCCTCCCGGATCGGCGAGGGGAAGGAGAAGAGGTGGTTTGCAGCCAGGGCCAGGCAACGACTGCGGCCAGCACTCCCAGCAGAGCGAAGCCCAATATGATGCTTCCTGCAGACATGATGCGTTTATCCTTTCGCTACGCTCAAGGCTAGCCTTTCCGCACGTCTTCTTCCAGCCGGGCCAAATAGTCGGCCGGGATGGGCTGAGGTGCGGCTTGAGATGACGCGCGCGCCGGTTGGTCACGCGCGGCCCCACGGCGCTGCACCCCCTGGGCCAGGATCCAGCTCCCGACACCCAGCCCGACAAGAGGCAGAATCCACACCAGGGCGGTGAATCCCCGGCGTGGGGGCGCTGCCAGGACCTGAACCCCATATTCGGCGACGAAATAATCTATGATCGCCTGCTCGTCCTTCCCCTCGGCCAGCATGTCGCGAATCTGCGCTCGCCAATCCACGCAGGCTTGGGTCTGGCAGACGTCAAGGGGTGTGTTGGGGCACACCGGGCAGTAGAGCTTCTTGGCGATGCGGTTGACCTCATCGGCTGTGGGTTCTTGAGCCGCAACGGTGGTCATCAGGATGAAGCTGAGAACCAGGGACGCCACGATGCGGATCATTGTATGCCACATGCTGTCATTCCCCCTTTTATGAGCAAGGGTGCTGGGCTTCGGAGACGCGATGACGGGGTGACGCGGTGACGAGGTGACGCAAACATTTCTCCGCGTCCCCATGTCTCCTTGTCTCCGTGTCTCCCTGTCCCCGCGTCTCCTCTGTTCAGCTACGCCAGGTCAGGCACGAACTCCTGTTGAGGAGCCAACTTCCACTGTCGACGGGTGGCTGGCTCCGGCCAGGCCGCCACTATCGTCCCCAGCACGAAGGTTAACCCACCCAGCCACAGCCAGTTGATGAGCGGGTTGACATACACTTTGAAGGTGGCGGTGAGACGGGGGCTCGTCTCCCAGGCCACCAGCAACGTATACAGGTCTTCCTGGGGCCGGCTCCACACCGAGGGGATGGTCATCGGCTGCTGCGCAGCGATGAAGAAGTCTCGCCGGGGGTGGAGGGTGCGGACGGACTGTCCCTTGTAATACACGCTGAGTGTGGCCTCGGTGATCTGGCGATCGCCGCCCTCGCGGCTATAGGCGCGCAAGCCATCAAACCGCAGCGCGTAGGGGCCGATCGTCAGAAACTGGCTCTGGACCAGCGTGGCTTCGGTCTCTTGCTGGAAGAAGTGAGTGCCGATGACCCCCAGCGCCATCATGAGCACGCCCAGATGAATCAGGTAGCCACCGTAGCGACGATGATGGCGGGCGATCAGGTGAATCATGGCCACAGGCCAGGGCTCGCCATGTGCCAGGCGACGGCTCCGTGCACCCTTCCAGAACTCAAGCAGTGTGATCAACGCCACGAAGCCCACCAACCAGAACCCAAACACGACAGGAGGGGTCCGGTAATCCAGCAGCACCAGGCTGACCACGACGACAGCACTGCCAGCGAAGGGCCAGTGCAACTTCTGAACCAGATGGGACAACGGCTGATGGCGCCAGGCCAGGAGTGGTGCCAGTCCCATGAGCAGCACCAGCGCTGCGAACAGAGGCCCGGTGACCTGGTTGTAGTAGGGCGGCCCCACGCTGATCTTCTCACCTGTGATCAGCTCTGTGGCCATCGGGGAAATGGTGCCCCAGAAGACGGCAAAGGTGATGCCCAGGAACAGCAGATTGTTGAGCAAGAAGGCCGATTCGCGGGAGACAATGCTGTCCAGGATGTTCTGGCTGCGCAGCGTGTCCAGTCGGCTGATTAGCAGGGTTAAAGAGGCGAGAAAGGTCACGGTGATGAAGGCGAAGAAGGCCGGTCCGATGGCCGATTGGGTAAAGGAGTGTACCGAGCCGATCACGCCGCTGCGCGTGATGAAGGTGCCGAAGATGACCAGGCTGTAGGTGAGGATGATCAGCACCATGTTCCACACCTTCAGCATCCCCCGCTTTTCCTGGATCATCACCGAATGCAAGAAGGCCGTACCCGTCAGCCAGGGCATCAGGGCGGCGTTCTCCACCGGATCCCAGCCCCAGAATCCGCCCCACCCCAGCACGTCGTAAGCCCAGCGGCCTCCCAGGAGCAGCCCCAGGGACAGGAAAAGCCAGGCCACCAACGTCCAACGCCGGGTCGTGCGAATCCAGCGGTCATCCACAGAGCGGCGGGTGATCAAAGCAGCCATGGCGAAGGCATAGGGGATCACAAAGCCCACGAAGCCCATATACTGCGTGGGCGGATGGCCGATCATCCCTGGGTGGCGCAGCAGCGGGTTCAGCCCCCCACCATCCACGGGAACGAGGGGCTCAAATCCCGCCGGCTGCCAGACGCGCTGGACGATCTGGCCCGTGATCGCGTTGCTCCAGATCCGCTCGAAGGGGTTGGCGACGAAAATAGAAAGGCTTTGGAAGAAGAGCAAGGTCAGCATGGTGACGAGGATCACCCAGGGCATCAGCGGGCGATCGGCCTCCCACTTGCGCACCAGGACGGCCGCGGCAAACAGCGACATGAGCCATGTCCAGAAGAGGATGGACCCCGCCTGGCCACCCCATAAAGCGGTGGCTTTGAGGAAGGCCGGCATGGCTCGTGCCGAGGCGCTGTACACGTACTGGATTTGAAAGTCGCCGACGAGCAGGCTGTAGATCACGGCAAAGCAGGACAGCGTAAGGAGCACTGCCGTCGCCACGGCCGCGTTGCGGGCGCTCTCCAGCCACCGCTCATCGCGGCAGCGCGTGCTCCACCAGGCCCCTCCTGCCGCATAGGCAGCCAGCAGGGCGGAAAGGGCTAGAGCAATGAAGCCGAGGTCATTGATCACACACCCTCCTCCTGTGCAGAGGAGCAGGGGGCCGAGGAGCGGAGGAACTCGGCCAGGACAGGCTGTCCCTCTGCTCAAAATGGCTCGGCCAGCAGCTCCTCGATTTTTTGATCGAGCTCTGGCGGCTTGAGCGGGCCGATGTGCACGCCGCGCAACTGGCCTCGCTTATCCACGAAAAAGGTCTCCGGGACGCCCCGGATGCGATATGTCCGGGAGATGCGAGTGCCGATGTCAGGGCCATTGGGGTAGGTGATGTCGAATTCGGCGATATACGCCAGCGCCTCCTTTCGGGTATCGGCATAGTCAACGCCGATGAACACCACACCCCGGTCCCGATACTTGCGCCAGGTGCGCTCCAGATAGGCGGCCTCTTCGCGACAGGGTGGGCACCACGACGCCCAGAAATTGATGACCACGACCCGGCCGCGCAGCGCGCTCAGGGTTACCGTTTCACCCCGGAAGGTGGTCAGCGTGAAATCTGGAGCCATGCCCGAATCCAGCGGACCGGATGCCGCCCGCACAATCCCCCAGCCCATCAGCCCCAGCAGGCTCAGGATCAACCCATAGACGATCAGACGGCCCCAACCGGGCACACGCGCGCGTGAACCCGGCCCCGGTATCGCCGCCGGTTTCACCAGGACCTCCCCTTCCGATCTGTTTTCGTCCATCATTCCGCCTCTCCCGAGCGGTTCTACTGGCTCACCTGGGCCTGGATCCACACCTCAGCCTGGGGTTGGGTACGGTCGTTATTCTCCAGGATCACCCCGCGGCGCACAGCCTGACCTCGCACGTCATGAAAATCCGCGTCGAAGCGCACCGTGAGAAGCGCCACTTTGCCTGGCGGGATGACACTGGCCGTCAAGTCGGCCGTGGTGCACTCGCAGGTGGTGTATAATCGGCTGATGGTGAGGGGAGCCTGCCCGCTGTTCCGGACTACGAAAGTGACCTCAGGCTCCGCCGAGGGAGGGATGACGCCCAGGTCATGAGAACGCTTCGGGATCTCAATTCGGGGTTGGGGGCCGTCTCTGGGCAGGAACGGGGGCTGCTTTTCCGAAGGCTCCATCTCGTGCACGCCGTGCAGTGGGCTGTCGTAAACGACGTCGGCCGAGTCATAGACCGCCTGAGCCATCACATCCCGGCTGCCGTCCCAGTACCACAAGCCCAGGCCAGCCAACAGGAGCAGGCCGCCGGCAATGCAGAAGTAGGGTCCCCAGGTCCGCAGAGATACGGCTGAAGCGCGCTTTCTCATAAGAGTTCCTCCGCTCTTCTCCTCCGATGCGCCCTCAGTGGATGTCGGCTGGCGACACCATGATCACACCCAGGCAGCGCTTCAACAATCCTAATTATGCCCCTGACCGTGGTGGCAGTACCAGCGCTATTCGGCCTGTTGGCACCCGCGCCAAAAGGCGGATACGTCAGTCTCTCCAGCCTCTTGGGTCTCACCGACGCTCTGCTGTAGAACGCCTGTTTGGAGAGTCAGTGCGAAAGTAGTTCAGCGGAGCTGATTGACGGCCGGTGGAAGTCAGCATATAATGGCGATAACGATGCTGCAGTTGTGCATAGTGTGGTGCTGTGGCTTCTGGAAAAAGTGGCCAGCCGACCTGCCCATTGGTCTGATAACTGGAGGTGTCAGACGATGGCCTCTATGGCCGGGATATGGTATAGGGTCGCGCAATCCTGGAGGCGCTCCGGTACAGCCATCAAGATTCTTGTCATTCTTGACGTACTGGCAGTCCTTCTCATCATCGGCTTCTTCATCGCGATCAGTGCATCCATCACCCAACCGATGCGCGTCAATGTAGACACCGACCTGCGACACCACATCGGCACTCTGTACACGATTTTCGCCTGGGAGGGTCTTTACCTGCGCGCCGAGGCCCGCACCCTGGTCGGGTTGGAGGGTGTTAACGAGGCGCTGCGAGCTCGTGATGTTCAATATCTGGGTCGCCTCGTGGCGACAATCCAGAACACTCATAGCCTGGACGCCATCTATGTCGTCACCGACAACGGCGACGTGCTCCTCGGTTCAGCACTGCATGGGCTGGACCCTGCTGCGGTGGCGAATCTAAATTTGGTCCGAGAAGGTCTTGCCGGGAAGAGTCTTGATCGTTTCTTCGTCGCTGACGACAAGGTGTGGCTGGCCGGTGTTGCCCCTCACGTCGGATCCGGCGGCCGGATCGATGCCATCTTCCTGGTGACACGGGAACTGAACCACGACTACCTGAAGGGTCTAAGTGCTACACTGGGACTCGACGTCGTGTTGACTGACGGCCAACTGGTGGTGAGTTCGCTTTCGCCTGACGATCAGAACCGCCTTCTCACCACCAGATGGCTTTCCAACTCTCTGACCACCGAGGAACCGCGGCTGCAGGATGTGCGGATTAGCAATGCCCCCTACCGCTTGCTGATGGCCCCGCTTAGCCCCACGGATTCTTCCTCCCTGGTCGCGGGTGTGTTGCAGCCCACCAGGCTGATCGAAGATGCCATCCGGCAGATTATCAGTCGGGTTACAGTCCTCGGTATCCTGCTCATCACCGTGCCCTTTGTGCTGATCCAGTTTCTGATCCGCACCGTTTTTAAACCCCTGGAATCGCTGATGCGAGCGGCCGAGAGCATCGCCGCAGGGAACCTTGATCGGCCAGTGCAGGCCCAGGGGACGGCTGAGGTCCAGGCCCTGGGCATCAGCTTTGACCAGATGCGCATTCGTCTGCAGAAGTACCTTGAAGAACAACGGCGATGGAACCAAGAGTTGGATGCCCAGGTCCGTGCCCGTACTCGAGAGCTGGAAGCGACGCGGGCATTTCAGCAATCAATTATTGATGGCGTAGCCGAGCCGATCCTGGTCATCGGCACCGATTACCGGGTGAAGATGATGAACCGGGCCGTAGGGGAGTTTTCGGGAGATGTCAGTGCATCGGAATCATCGCGATGTTATCAGATCCTTCACCACCGCGAAGCACCTTGTAGCGGAGAGTGCCCTTGCCCGGTGGAAGCGGTACGCGAGTCAGGTCAACCAATCACGGTGGTACACGAGCATTGCTCGGTAGACGGAAAGTGGCGATTTGTCGAGATTGTTGCCTCGCCATTGTGGGGGGAGGATGGCACCTTTCAAGGAATCATTGAGTGTGTGCGCGACATCACCGAGCGCAAGCAGGCGGAGGAGACACTGCAACAGTACACCGAGCGCCTCCGCGCCCTGACCGCGCAGTTGATCGAGGCAGCGGAATCCGAGCGCCAGCGGGTGGCGCGGGAGCTTCACGATGAAACCTGCCAGGCCCTGGCCAACCTGGTGGTCACCTTGGGCACGGCGGCCCGCCTCACCGCTGATGACAAGACGCGCCGACACCTGGAGCAGGTGAAAGAGCTGGCCGTAGGCACGCTCGAGGGTGTGAAGCGCATCGTGCTCGATCTGCGGCCTCGACTACTGGACGATTACGGCCTGCTGCCGGCCATCCGGTGGTACGCGGAGGAACGCTTGGGTCAGGTGGGAGTAGATGTCGTCGTCGAGGTTCAGGGCACGGAGATGCGCCTGTCCCCATATGCAGAGACTGGGGTTTTCCGGGTGATCCAGGAGGCCGTGAACAACATCGCCCGTCATGCGCATGCCACCCACGCCTGGATTTGTCTGACCTGGGAGCCCAATCAGTTGGCAGTAGAGATTGAAGACAATGGGCGAGGATTTGATGTACAGGCAACAATGAGTGGGGTTAGACGCGACCGGTGTCTGGGCTTGCTCGGCATGCAAGAACGGGTTGCTCTGATGGGCGGGGCTCTGGCCATGGACTCTGTCCCGGGATCAGGTACCTACATCCTGATTCGAGTTCCTTTACCTCAAATGGTAGAAGCCGATGTCCAAGATCAATGTGTTGTTAGTGGATGACCACGCCATCCTACGGGCCGGCCTGCGAGCGCTGTTGGAGACCTACCCCGACATCGAGGTCGTGGGTGAGGCCGGCGACGGCGAGGAAGCCATTTGTCAAGTGCGGAAGCTACGCCCGGATGTGGTGTTGATGGACGTGGCTATGCCAGGAATGAATGGCCTGGCGGCGACGCGCCACATTCTGGCGGAGAATCCGCATGCCCGTGTTCTTATCCTCACCCAATATGGTAACAAAGAGTATGTCCTTCCGCTCCTCCAGGCCGGGGCCTCTGGCTATGTCCTCAAACAGGCCGCGGATACGGACCTGATCACGGCGATCCGAGCTGTGCAGCAGGGTCAGTCCTTTCTCTATCCACCGGTTGCTAAGCTGCTCTTGGAGGCCTACGTCTCGCCACAAGAACCCACAGATCCTTACGAGCGTTTGACCCCGCGCGAGCGTGAGGTATTGATCTTCATCGCGCAGGGGTATACCAACCGTGAGATCGCCAACATCTTGCACATCAGCCCCAAGACGGTGGATGTGCACCGCATGCGTCTCATGCGGAAGCTTGACCTGCACAGCGTGGCCGAAATCACCCGCTACGCGATCCGCCGTGGGCTGGTGGACCCGGCCCAGGATTAGCTCCTCCTCGTATTGTTCCCTCTCCGTGTCACCGCTGCCATGCGGTTTATCCAACAATAAAGCAACCTTAGGCCACGGGTACGGTGTTCACCTTATCCTCAGAGTCAGGCTCCGCGGCTATAATGGTTGGGTAGCTAGAGAAAGCTTTCGTAAACTCTCTGCAGGCTTCTGTTCAACCATAACGGCGTGTTGAGGCGATGCCTGACCGCTTCTGCCGCACATACTCGGATAGGGGTTGTGACTGGGGTGTCATTGCGTCAAGCGCGATCGCAAACCTTCCTGAAGGACGGAAGACCTGTGGAGCAGACCCGCATTCTGGTGGTAAGCCCATTTGCGTTACTTCGTGAGGGGGTATGTGCCCTCTTGAGTGCCCATCCGCACTGGCAGGTCGTTGGTGAGATGCCAGGTTGGGATGCGGTACAAGAGCAAGTCTCGCGGACTCGACCCCATGTGGTTGTTGTGGATGTGCCGCAGGAGGAGGCACCCATGAAGAGGATACCCAAAGCTTTGTGGAAAGTGATGGCGGGCTTGTTGTTCGCAGGCTTGTTTATGCTGGTGCTGGGCACCAGCACCGGCCCGCAGGGGCTGGCCAGCCCGTCGGACATCAGCGTGGGGACTATTGAGGGCAGGGTCGTTGCCCTAGCTACCGGCAAGGGGATTGAGCAGGCAACGGTGGTGACAGATCCCGCCACAGCCTCCGTCACTACCGATGCTGAGGGCAAATATCAGATAGAGAACGTCCCCATCGGTATCTATACCGTCAAGGCATCGGCTGTGGGCTACAATGCGGGAAGTCGCAAGGTATCCGTTACCGCTGGAATGACCGTTACCGCCAACTTCTCCCTTACGGCCGAGGAGCCCTTCGCCCTGGCCAGGGTGAGAGCCGTCTCCTGGCGCACAGGCGACAAGGACACCTACCCGGAGGGGAAGCTCCGCCTGACAACTCACTACGCCTTAGGGGGGGAATCCCTGGCCCACGGTGAGAACATCATCGTTACCTCTGGCCTCCCCAATGTGGCGGTCGGCTCCTATGTGTACCTGGAGGGGAGGGAGAAGGACGCTGCCGAGAAGAAGATCACCGCCTGGAAGTGGGAGGTTGTGGGCCCGGGCGAGTCTAAGGTGGAGCTGGAGAACCCCGCCTCCCAGACCCCAAGGTTCAGGGCCGACAAGATAGGCAAGTACCAGGTAAAGGTAACAGTCACCAACGAGAAGGGGCAGAAGTCCTCTAGCGAACTCGTGGTGTATGCGGAGACCTATGTCGGCGCTCAGACTTGTATCGCCTGCCATAGCGGGAGTGTGATGCCCGACACCGCTTCCGAGTGGCAGCAGACCGGCCACGCCACCAAGCTCATTGACACCTACAGCAGCTATACTCCTGAGCGGGACTACTGCATCGCCTGCCACACCACAGGCTATGACGAAACGGACAAGGCCGGAGGCTTTGACGACCTGGCCAGACAGCTTGGCTGGGATCCCTCCAAGGCAAGCCTCACTGCCTGGCTCCTGGAGAACAAGTGGACCATTGAGCAGATCACGGCTTCCCCGATGGGGAAGCTGGCCAATGTCCAGTGCGAGGCTTGCCACGGCCCGGGGCTCATCCACGAGGGGGTAAAGTACGCCAAAGAGACGGCGGCCCTCTTCAACCCGGGCGTGTGCAGCCAGTGCCACCCTCAGGAGGCCCAGTGGCGCTACTCCGGTCACGTCAACACCGGCTCAAAGGAAATGCATATGGCCGAGGGCCTCGCCTGTGTGGAGTGCCATACCGGGCAGGGCTATGTGGAGATAAAGATAAGGGGCAAGAAACCTGTCTTCCCCAATATGGCCACGGCTGAGGAGCCAGCAACCCTGGCTGCCCCAAGCCAGCAGCCCCCGGTCGCCTGCGTCACCTGCCATGACCCCCACGCCTTCACTGAGCCCTTCGAGGGCAGTTCCGGTATGGCTTCCTACCAGTTGAGGGTCCACGGCGAGGTCGCCTTGCCAGCGGGCGTTACTGTTGGCGCCGCCGAGTCCGCCACCTGCGTCCTCTGCCACGCCAACAAGCGGGATGTGGCTTACAAGGCCGACTTCATCGCGGGCAAGAAGACGCGAGGCGTCCATTCTAACACCCAGGCCGATGTCTTCTACGGCGTAGGCGCCTTTGACTACGGTCAGAAGTTTACTAACTCGCCGCATACCATTGTGGTCAAGGAGGGTTGCATCCAGTGCCATATGGCACCCAATTACGTCCTTGACGCCGGCCCGGATGGCAAGAAAGGCACCCGGGACGATGTAGTGACCCCCTCAGTAGGCGGGCATAGCTTTAGCACCGCAGGGGAGTGGGAGGGGAAACGGCTGGAGAATGTAGAGAACGCCTGCGCTGCCTGCCACACGGACCTGACCACCTTTAACCGCCCAGCCGCTGGCGATTACGACGGGGATGGAAAAGTGGAAGGGGTGCAGGACGAGGTGAAGGGGCTCCTGGAGTTCCTGGCCAAAGAGTTGCCCAAGGACCCCGAGACTGGCGACGTCCTCTCCTACCCCATCAAGCCCGACAACACCACTGAGGCCCAGCGGAAAGCCCTCTGGAACTACTGGCTCGTAAGGAACGACGGCAGCCTGGGTATCCACAACACCCGCTTCGTCGTGGATCTGCTCAGACTCACCTATAAGGAGCTTACGGGCAAGGAGGTGGGCAGATAAGGTCCTGACGCCGATTCGAGTACGATGGAGGTCTCTCCTCTCTGGAGTAGGTTTTTTGCCCTGAAGGGAACAACCGGGGAGGTGTGGAGGGCTCCCTCTCCACGGAACTCCTCCTTTTCGCTTTCTACCTGCCCTTTCTCTGCCCTTGGTGGTACCCCCAGGCGGAGCGAGAGCGGGTAAAAGGCTGAAAAAGAGGGTTCTTTGGAGGGGGGAACCCCTCACAGGCCTCCCCCTGGCGTCTCTCGATGGGGCCTGAGCATACTGACGCAGAAAACCTACCCTTGTGAGGGGGGGCTCCCTCCGCACCACCCCTTCAGGGGCGCCTGTCTACCCCTGAACCTCCCTGAGGGGGAGGAGAAGGGATAAGGGGATAAGGCGAGGGTAGCGGATGGAAATGTTTCTTTTGATGAGAGCCTTGCATAATTGAGTTATGAGTTCCTCCCGAAGTCTGGTATCATTCTGTTGCGACACAAACGATACCGACGAAGGAGGAACTCGAACGGAGTCTAACACATCTCCTGCACTTTTCCAACTGAGCCAAGAGGACTTGCACCCTGTCCCGCCGCCCGGACGTTCCAAGGGCTTGAACATTCATGCCGTGACCTTGATTCGCCTCACGCAAGCCGATCAGCGCGCTCAACGCGCTATGCAAACCAGTTATCGGCGGCATCCTGCGCTCCCTGCGGGAGCAGGACGCAAGTTGGGCTATGCGGACTGGTCGGTTTTATTGCTCTCGCTTCTCCAAGCCCTATGGCATCTCTCGCAAGAACAAGTCGTGGGCTGGGTGGCTAGTGGGCCGGCCCTGGCGCACGCGTGTGGCTTTCACAAGACGGTGATCTCGGCCAGCCAATACTCGCGCCGCTTGAAACGCTTGGGGCTGTTCCCCTATTTCGTATTCTTTGTCTCGTTGGTGATGGAACTGGTCACGCTCGGCGTAATTCGCGGCGATGACTTGATCATTGACTCGACATTTTTGCGCGCCTGGTCACTCCAAGACACGGCAGGCGGCTGGTATTATCGCGCCGGTCAGGCGCGGGAACGTTTCGGGTTCAAGGTGCACACGATTCTTTGCCGCTGGTCCACGTTGCCGGTCTTGTTTATCGTTACGCCCGCCAATGTGCATGATAGCGTCGTGGCGATTCCACTGTTCCGCGCCGTGAAAGCCATTTATGGCTTCGCCATTCGGATTGTGCGCGCGGATGCGGCGTATTGGAACTATGCCTTTCTGGATTTCATCCGCACGGCTCTGCACGCGACCTTTGTGATTGACTACAACCCTCGCAAAAGCGGCAAGAAGTTCTTGGCAGAGTTGTTCTTTCTATCTCAGTGGAAGCACTACTTGGGGAAGCGGAGTGTGATTGAACGGTTCTTTGCCTTTGCCAAACGCTATTATCGGCTCAAGTATTTCCAAGTATTCGGGATGCTGAAAGTGACGCAGCATGTGTTCGCCGCTTACATTGCGATGTTGCTCGTCGCTCAAGTTGCTCATCTGTATCAGCGCGACGAATCGATGCTGTCACCCGCCCGCGTGTTGGCTCACTACGTGTCCGGATGAATTATGCAAGGCTCTCAATATAGTATAACTCGGTTGCAACTACCCCGATCCGTTTGAGGATACTGAAAGATCTACAAGTTGATACCAAGGGTAGTAAACAGTGGTCACGGAATCTCCAGGTACAGATTTGTTCAAGGAGGATAAAATGAAATCCCACTCTCTTCTTTTCATGTTTATTACCAGTGCAGCCATCATCTTGATGGCTGCCTGCGCCCCAGCAGCGCCTGCACCTACGGCGACGCCGACTGCGGTGCCGCCCACACCCACCCTGGCTCCGCCAGTGCCTGCACCAACACCGGTATTGACCGTAGGCCTGAAACCAGGAGAGAGATTTCATGATATCCACACAAGTAGACTTCGGCTAAAGTGCGACTTCTGTCATGTACGGAAAGTGGAAACCTATTATGACCCTCTGGCTCAGGTATTCAACCTGGCCGACAGGAGGGCCTGCCTGAGCTGCCATAAAGAAGGGGGAGTTCAGCCCTTCTATGGTGAAGAGTGGAGCAAGGCAAAAGTAGGGAGGTAAAAATGGCAATTTTCATTTCGAGGCGAGACTTTATCAAGGCTTCCGGTGCTATTGCGGCGGGAGTGATGCTTACCCCCCACATAGACCTGAGAGCATTGACCGCCAGCCCGCAGACATCGGCTTCACCTGAGAAGTGGGTGCCCTCCGGATGCAACGGATGCGTGGGCTGGTGCCCCCTCAAGGTCAGGGTGGTAAATGGCAAGGCAGTGAAGATCGCGGGCAATCCCAACTCCATGTGGACCCGGGGCAAGCTGTGCCCCAGGGGGCTTTTGAACCTCCAGATCCTCTACGATCCGGATCGGGTGAAGAAGCCTCTCAAGCGCACTAATCCGAAGAAAGGGCGGGACGAAGACCCCAAGTGGGTGGAGATAAGCTGGGACGAAGCCCTGGACATCATCACCGGCAAATTGAAAGAACTGCGGGATAAGGGAACTCCGGAACGCTTTGCCCTGTTCCGAGGCCGCTATGACCCCCTGGCAGCAGACATCCTCTATTCCAGGTTCAGCAAGGCTTACGGCACCCCCAATGCCATCTCCCACAGCACCCTCTGCGCCGAGACCACCAAGAGCGGCAACTGGTATGCCCGGGGCAAATTCGCCTACAGCGCCTTCGACTTTGAAGATACCAACTACATCTTGAGCTTCGGCGTTTCCTTTTTGGAGAGCCATCGGCCTACCACAGGCATGTTGGCGGCCTGGCCCAAGGGGCGCAGAGGTAGAGCCACCAGGCCCAAGACCGTGGTGGTGGACCCCCGTTATTCTGTGACCGCCGCCCGCGCCGACGAATGGATACCCATCAACCCTGGCACTGACGGCGCGCTGGCCCTGGGCCTGGCCCACGAGATACTGGTCCAGGGGCTCTGGGACAGGGAGTTCGTGGGCGACTTCAAAGACCCGGCCAAGAAGTTCGTGCCGGGAGAGATCGTGGACGAAGCCGACTGGGAGGATGCCTACACTACAGGCCTGGTCAAGTGGTGGAACCTGGTCCTCAAGGACTTCCCCCCGGAGATGGCGGCGGAGAAGACAGGGATAGCAGTGGACACCATCAAGCGGCTGGCTCGAGAGTTCGCCACCACCAAACCAGCCGTGACGGTGCGCGGCCGCGGCAGCGAAGCCTGGCCCGGCAGCGGCACCTACAATTCCTACGCCATCTTCGCCCTCAACGGCCTGGTAGGCAGTGTGGAGGTCAAAGGCGGCATCAACCACTACCCCAGCGTCAAGTACTCCGATGAGCCCATTCCCCTGGTGCAGGACGAGGTGGCCAAGAGCGGCGTCAAGAAGCCTCGCATAGATGAGAAGGGGACCATAAAGTTCCCCTACGCGCACGTAGTCACCAACAACGCGGCGGACAACATCTTGAAGGACTATCCGTATCCCATAGAGGTAGCCCTGAGCTTCTGGAACAACTTCGCTTTCTCCGCCCCGGGGTGCAAGCGGTGGGAGGAGGCCCTGAAGAAGATCCCCTTCGTGGTGCACCACACCACTCACATCAGTGAGTGGAGCATGTATTCAGACATCGTCCTGCCGGCCAAAACCTACCTGGAGAAGTGGACTGCCGGGAACCCCGCCGGGGGTGCTAATCTCTACAGCGGCGTCACCCTCTTCCAACCGGTGGTGGAACCCCTCTACGACACCAAGAGCGAGGTGGAACTGGCTATCGCCTTGGGAAAGAAACTGGGAGAGTATTACCCCAGCATCAAGGAGTCCTTTGAGGGCATTGGTGGAGCCTACGGGGACACGGCTGAAGGGTATACCAGGGCCCGGACCGAAGCCCTCTGGAACACCCTCCCCGGCGGCTGGGACGAGTTCAGGGAGAAAGGCACTGTTAACGTGGGCCCCCACAAGTTCAAGTGGGAGTTCGATACGCCTTCTAAGAAGTTTGAGTTCTACTCCGGGAACCTAAAGGCATTCTTCGAGGAGAAGAAGGTAACTGATGCCGACCTGGAGAGCTATCATATAAAAGCCAGAGGCGACCTGGTCTACCTGCCCCACTATGAGGAGCCCATTTTCATAGGAGATGTGGCCAAGTATCCCCTGGTCCTGATCTCCTACAAAAATCGGCTCAACCAGGAAGGCAGAAGTGCCAATACGCCCTGGGCCCAGGAGATGTACCTGAACCCCCTTTATGGGACGGGCTGGACAAACCTGGCCGAGATCAACCCGGAAACGGCGAAAAAGTACGGGATTGCCGAGGGCGATGCCATCTACGTAGAATCCGAGGTAGGCAAGATAAAGGCAACGGCTAAACTCTCTGAGGGCATCCATCCCGGTGTGGTTGCCATGTGCTACGGGCAGGGGCACTGGGCCTATGGAAAATGGGCTAAGGACAAAGGAGCCAACCCCAATGAGATCACCGGCGTGATGTACGAGCACATCACCGGCATGTCGGCGTACTTCAATACCCGGGTGAAGATCTACAAGGCTTAAGGAGGTGAAAGAGCATGGCCAGATATGCCATGATAATTGACCTGGACCGATGTCTAGCCTGCCAGGCATGTGTCATCGCCTGTAAGATGGAGAACAACGTGCCGGATTCAACCCCTGAAAGCTTCAACAATAAGAAGATGACCTTCAGGACCAGGGTAGTGCCCCTGTTCCGTGATGGGAAGTATCCCCATCCCAGGGTGGACATCTATCCGGTGCTCTGCAACCAGTGCGACAACCCGCCCTGTGTGGCTGCCTGCCCCACCGGAGCGACCTACCGGCGGAACGATGGCATCGTCCTGATAGACTGGGAGAAGTGCATCGGCTGCCGGTATTGTATGGCCGCCTGTCCCTATGGCCAGAGAAACTTCATCCAGCTCGCGGAGCCCCGTGACTACCACAACCCGGATGCCATTCCCCCTGGCAACGTCCAGAGCAGGCCACCGCAGGGTAAGGTGGACAAGTGCACCTTCTGCGCCCATCTGGTGGACAAGGGGCAGCCGCCAGCCTGCGTTAGCGCCTGCCCGGCCGAGGCCAGGATCTTCGGGGATCTGGACGACCCCAAGGGCGTATTAAGGGAACTCCTGGCCAGCCGCAATAGCCAGGTTCTCAGGCCAGATTTCAACACCAGGCCCCATGTATTCTATCTTCTCAAAGGGTGAGCGTAAATCATGGAATCAGCGGAGAAACTTGTGGCCAGGAGTCTGATCTACAAGCTTCTTTCTTCTGCTTACTATCCGCCGGAGGAGAGCCTTCTAAAAGGCGACTTTCCCGGCCGGCTGAGAAGCGCTCTGAACATTCTGGAGCCGGGCCTTTTGGCCAGCGAAGTGGAGAAGATAGAGAGCTATCTGCGGGACCTCGGCGAGCCCTTGGAACTGGCCGTGGAATATACCCGGCTGTTTCGTGGCCCTGTCAAAACAGAAGCCTATCCTTACGAGTCCATGTATGTTGATGGCGAGATCATGGGAGCCTCAGCCTTGGATGTCTTGCGACGCTATGAAGAAGCGGGCGTTGCGGTATCAGACGACTTCAAGGACCTGCCGGACCACGTCGCTGCAGAGTTGGAGTTCATGCACTACCTAACCGTCAAGGAACTAGAGGCTTGGCAAAGAGAGGATCAAGGCGAGGCGGTTCGCTTCCAGCTCCTGGCTCGTTCTTTCCTGAAGGACCACCTGGCCAGATGGGTGTCCGATTTTGCCGACAGGATACTGCGGAGTGCCACAACTCCTTTCTACTCCAACCTGGCTCGGATAACGAAAGGCTTCGTTGCTAGAGAGCACCTTAGGTGCCAGCATGATTCCCAATCGTCTCCATTGTCGGCAAATCGAAAAGCGGGAAGACCACTCTCCTGGAGAAGCTGATCGCCGAACTGAAGGGGCGCGGCTATCCGGTTTACATCCCCGCGCCTCTGGACACCCTGGGCAATCCACTACCCGATGAGAAGGAGGGCTACGACCTGACCCTCATCACCTATCGGGAGATAAGCCAGACTAAGAGCCGGACCATCAGCAACTACTGGCTGGATGCCCTTTTGCCGGAGAACTTTCTTCTCATCAACAAGCGCGACGCAGACCGCCTGGGGTTGAGCCCGGGTGATCGGGTGAAGGTGGTCTTTCCCACCAATCCCAACGGCGAGTGGGACCTGAAGAACGGCCAGAAGGTGCCCATGATAGGCAAGGTGAAGGTGGTGCAGGGCATCCAGCCTGGGGTGATAGCCTTCTGCCTGGGCTATGGGCACTTCGCTTACGGGAGCATGGACATAGTCATAGATGGCCAGGTGATCAAGGCCGATGCCCGGCGGTCCAAGGGCGTGCATGCCAATGCCGCCATGCGGGTGGATCCTTACCTGCTGTACCCCTGGCCGATGGTGATGGGGCGGTTGCCTGGCACCGACGTCGGCTGGTGTTCGACCGTGCGCCCCTTCAGCGTCGGTGAGGATACCCGTGGCCAAGCGGTGTGATCCCCGGCCAGGATGGGGCGGGCACTCGTCGGTATCTGCCCCACGTACAGCCGCAGCAGGGCTTTGCGATCCGGTCGTCCGTCCTGCAACGCTTCGTAGCCACTGGACCACTTGCGACGGAAGGCCGGTGACAAGGTCAGCTCTACGAAGGAGTTGACCCTGGACATCAGGATGACCGCATCCGTCAGCTCGAACAACGCATCTCTGGCGTTACCGAGCCGGGTATAGGCTGCCGTACGGAACTCGATCAGGTTGTTAAGCTGCACATTGGCAGCGGAGGTTTGTTCGTTCATACCTCCGTTTTATTACCAACCGGCGATTCGCGCAAATCGCACATCGCTACTGAATTAGTCTAAACTCCAGTGAGCATACTGGCGCAGAAAACCTACCCTATCATTCCCCTCGCAGCGTCTCGGCGACGCTCCAGCGCGCCGCTCGCCAGGCGGGGTACGCCCCGGCCAGCAGGCCGATGAGCAGCGTCAACCCCAGGGCGCTCGCCAGCAGCTCCAGGCTCACGACCGCCTCCAGGGTTATGCCCATTGCCTGCATGCGCACCCCGCGCAGGAAGATCAACGCTCCCACCATCGCCACGCCATACCCGGCGATCGCCACGGCCAGCGATTGGGCCAACACATAGGCCAGCACGCTCCTTCGCCCAAATCCCACCGCTCGCAGCACGGCGATCTCTCGCCGCCGCTGCCGCACCAGCGTGAACACCATATTCATGATCCCCAGCACCGCCGCCATCGCCACGATGACGGATACCAGCCGCAGCAACACAAACAGGCTCTCCGCCGCGCCCCGGAAACTCTCCCAAACCTGTCTCTCCGTCACCACGTCCAGATCCAGCCGCTCCTCGATTTTGCGAGCCAAAGCTGGGTCGGCTTCGATAGCGAAGGTTGAGGCAGACCCGACGGCGTTGAACAGCCGGGCGGCTTCATCGAAATCGAGCCACACCTCGCTGTCGGTGATCAGCCCAGTCTCGAACACCCCCTTGACGGTGAAACGTTTGCCCTGGTAAGTGAACGGGTCGCCCGGTTTCAGCCCGCGCGACTCGGCCACGTCCCGGCCTACCAACACCATTCCCCGGTCGCCCGGCGCCAGAGGCTCGCCGGCCACCATGCGGAAGCCGATCACGCTCCGGTAGTCCGCCAGCGGCACCCCGCGAAAGAGCAAGAGGTCGCCCGGCACCCGTTCACGAATCACGTAAATCTGGGGTACGGCCAGTCGAGCGCCCAGCCCCTTGAGCTGTTTCCTCACCCGCAAGGGCAGGTAGCTACCCCAGAAGCCGCTGGCCCCCTTGGGCAGGACCCGCATAGTGTCCGTCTCGGGCAGGGTCAAACTCTGGCCAACCCCGGCCGTGATCGCCCCCAGGGCCAGGAAGACGAGCAGCACGATCGCCACGCCCAGCACCAGCCCGACCGTGGTTCGGCGTCGGGTCAGAAGTTCACGAACGCCCAGAGGGATCATGGCAACCATAGCCCCTTCACTCTGTTCAGTGCCCCAGACCCGAAGGGTTTTTGGGAAACCCTTCGGGTCTGGGGGCGGCTCAGGGTAAGCTACACGGCTCGTAAGGATTCCACCACCGGCGTCGCTGCCGCGCTCCGCGCCGGCCACCAGGCCCCCACCAGGCTCAGCAAGGCTGTGAAGCCGGCGGACAAGAGGATCGTCCGCAGAGTCAGGATCGGCCTCAAGGGGATGGAAACGAAGCTGACTGCCGAACTGGCGGTCAACCACGCGACCACGCCCGCTCCCACGACCAACCCCACCGTGTACCCTGCCGCCGTGAGGATCAGCCCCTCCAGCAGATAGATCCCTGCCACCTCCCACTGCGAAACCCCGATCGCCTTCAGTATCCCGATCTCTCGCGTCTTCTCGGCTGTGGTCATGCTCATCACGTTGAAGATGCCGAAGATAATCACCAGCAACGCTAACAGCGAGATGGCCCGCATGGTCTGTTCCACCTGGCTGAAAGATCGGTTCATCTTGTCGTACACGGATTTCTCCTGGCTCACGTCCACCTGCCGGGCGATGCTGCGATTTTCTCGCAGCGATCGCTCCAGGGCTAACAGGTCCTGCCCCGGCTCCGCCTGCACCACCACGATGGAGTAGCTCCCTGGCCGGCCAAAGAGCCGCTCTCCGTCCTCCAACGTCAGCCACAGTTCCGTGCTCAGCACCCCGGGTGCACGGAAGATGCCGGCGATCTGTAAATCGGTGCCGGCGATCTCCACCGTGTCCCCCGGCTGCCAGCCATTGAGCTGTGCCAGATATTCGCCAGCGATGACATAATCGCCCCGCTGCAGCCCCTCCCCTGCGATGATCTGCGCTTTTTCCACTACCTGGTACGTGTCCAGCGGCACAGTGCGCACCAGCGTGAGGCGATCATTGACCTGAAGCACCAGGTGCAGCATGGGGGCCACGTAGGCCACGCCGGGCCAGCGCCTGAGCCGGGCCACCAGACCGGCGGGGATGTTCCCCTGGCAAAAGTCAACAACCCCTTTGTCCACCAGAGCCAGGTTGCGTGAGGACCCCTCTGTATTGCCGACGACCCGCCCCATGCCGGTAGCGGCGGCGAACAGGATCACAAAGACTGCCACGACCACAGCCACGCCGGCGATGGTGAGCGCGCTGCGCAGCCGGTAATGGCGAAGGTCCTCCAGAGCGATGTGCGCATAGCGGAACACGGGCCATCTCTCCCAGGTCAATCAGTGTTCAGCCATCAATGGTCAGTGCCGTAGCACCCTAAATCGCCGAACTTGCCTTGCCACTCTTGCCTGACTGGCGTATAATTTGAAGAGTGTTGGATCGAGGAAGGATGCGCGATGCAGTACGAACAGCTTCTCCAGGTTTTCCGCCAACGTTTGTTGGACGCCTTACCTGCAGAAATCTCTCGGATCATCCTCTTTGGCTCCCGGGCTCGCGGCGATGCTACTCCAGACTCGGACTTCGATCTCCTGATCCTGGTGCGTGACAACACGTCTTCGACCGTTGAACGAGCTCGCCAAATCCGCTACGAAGTGATGGCACAGCATAACTTCATGCCACTTTTGTCGCTGGTCATCCTAGACGAGCACCAGCATGCCGAGCTCAAGTCGCATGGCTCTGGTTTCTTGCGGAACGTTGAGCGGGAGGGCATTACGCTGTGGCCAACTTGAGCATCTAGCTGATTTCCACGTACGCGGTCATCCCCCAGCGCATGGCTACATCCCGCTCCTCCAAAGCCACCGTCACTTTGTAGTTTGTGCCGCCCTGATCTACGCTGGCAGCAGGGGCGATCGCTGTCACCCGCCCACGGAAGGTACGCCCCGGCAGGGCATCCAGCGTGACCACCACCGGCGCGCCGACCCGGACCCGCGCCACGTCTTCCTCGCTCAGATCGTCCGTCTCCACCTGCAAAGCGCTCAAGTCGCCCAAGAGAAGCACTGGCTGACCGGGCAACACAACCTCGCCCACCCGCACCTCCAGGCGTGCCACAGCACCGGCGAAGGGCGCCGTAAGGACCGCCTGTTCCAGGCGAGCCTGGGCCTGTTGTAGCGTAGCCTGAGCCGCTTCCACGCGCGCCTGCGCTGCGGCCAGTTCTTCGGCCGTGGCGCCTGCCTGCAACCGGGCCAGTTGGGCGCGGGCCTGATCCGCCCGCGCCTGGGCCGCCGCCAATTCTTCAGACGGCGCGCCGGCTTTGAGCAGGGCCAACTGCGCCCGGGCCTGATCCACGCGGGCCTGGGCCGCGGCGATCTCCTCCGGGGTCGCACCGCGAACCAGCGCCTCGTAGGTGGCTTTGGCTGCCAGATAGTCGGACGTGGCTTGTTCCAGAGCCACGGCCTCGGGCCTGGCCGAGATGTCGGGCATCCAGGCCACCTTATCGTAGGCAGCCTGCGCCGCGCTCACCACGGCAGCCGCCTTGTTCATCGCGGCTTGGGCCGCCGCGATCTCCTCTGGCTTTGGCTCGCTGCGGAGACGAGCCAGCTCAGCCTCGGCTGCCCGCACTTGCGCCTCGGCCGCTGCGATCTCCTCTGGACGCGCGCCGGCTGCCAGCCGGGCCAGCTCGGCCTCGGCTGCCCGCACGGCCGCCTCGGCAGCGGCGATCTCCTGCGCCGTAGCCCCGGCCTTGAGTCGCGTCAGCTCCGCCCGGGCCGTGTCGAAAGCCGCCTGGGCCTGATGCACCGCGTGGGAGAGCTCCTTCCCATCCAGCCGTGCCAGTACATCTCCGGCTCGAACCTGGTCCCCTTCGGTCACCAACACCTCGGCCACACGCCCACCCAGAGAAAAGCTGAGCCGGGCCCAGCGGGCAGGCACCAGCGTCCCTGAAGCGGTGACCACGTCCGGTTGGGCTTCGGTCTGTACAACCGCCTGCGATGCCGATGTGAGCGGAGATGACTTGAGCCGTTCCGCCGGGCGATTGAAACCCTCACTGCCGGCGTTGGCCCGGGTGTAGACCGCTACAGCCGCAACCAGCACAGCCACGGCTCCCAGCACCACCAGCCTTCGAGTGCTCGCACTCATCGGTTCACCTCCTCGATCTGAGCAGGGGTGCCGAGGTGCGGAGGAGACAGGGAGACAAGGAGAGAGGGAGAGGGGGAGACCGTCTCCTTGTCTCCTCCTCTCCCGTGCTCCCCTGCTCCCCTGTCCCTCCGTTCCTCCCTCACGATCTGCCCATCCTTGAGATAAATGGTGCGCGTGCCCCGCTGCCCCACGACCGGATCGTGAGTGACGACGATGATGGTGAGGCCCAGCGAGCGGTTCAGGTCCCAGAGCAAATCCACGACCTGCTGGCTGGCGACCGAATCCAGGTCGCCGGTGGGCTCATCGGCCAGGATCAGACGCCGGCCTGTCCTGAGCAGAGTCGAAGGATTGGCAACGATGGCCCGGGCGATGGCCACCCGCTGCTGCTCCCCGCCGGAGAGCTCGGCCGGCTTGTGCCGCAGGCGGTCGCCTAGGCCGACCATCTCCAACACCGCCTGGGCCATCCGCCGCCGGGCCGGACGTGGGTAGTTGAGGGCGACCAGGGGGAGCTCCACATTCTCCAGCGCCGTCAGCGTCGGCAGCAGGTTATAGAATTGGAACACGAACCCCACTTTCTCCCGCCGGAAGCGCGTTAGGGCCTCTTCGTCCAGAGCGCTCAGTTCCAGCCCGTCCACGAACACCTGGCCGGCCGTGGGCCGATCAATGCCGCCGATGAGGTGCAACAGGGTGGATTTGCCACACCCCGAAGGCCCCATCACAGTGAGGAACTCTCCCTCGGCGACGGTCAGATCCACCCCGCGCAGGGCCTCCACCGTCTCCTGACCACGATGGTAGGTTTTGCGCAGGTTCTCAATCCGGATGAGCACGTTCGTCTCCTTCGAAGGGCTAACCATCGTCCCTCCCGCCCATCAGCATCGCGCGTCAGTGGGAGCTGCAATAGCGCCAGATTGCCCATCTGGGGCTAGGCGAAAACCCCTATCTCGAGTGAAAACCGCTTGCTACTGGATCTTCGTCACGATGAAGGCAGGCACGCCATCTTGACAAAAGTGAGATTTGGGCGTATACTTAGTATGCCCCTGGGGGGCATGGGCATATAACAGTGTCAGGAGCGACTTCACCATGTCTGAGATTTGCTGCTGTCCACCCGAAGCGGGCAGTGCCCTTTGCGAACTGCCCATCCAGGCCGGCCGGCGTTCGCCGCGGCCCATCAGCACCTGTCCCGAATGCAGGCAGGCTGGGAAACCGGTCCAGTTACAGACGGTTAAGGCTCTCCTGGGCGTCACCCTGCGTGCCATCGAGCCAGGAGATTACCTCTTTTGCCGCACTCCAGCCTGTCCGGTGGTCTATTTCCCCTCAGACGGCGCGCGAGTTTTCACTCGCGCGCAGGTTCGGGAGCGAGTCTATCAGAAAGAACCCGATCAAGATGAGGTGTTCGTCTGCTATTGCTTCCGCCACACGGTGGGAGAGGTGCGCAGCCTCTCGCCCCAGGCGCGAGAGGAACTCATCCAAGACATCCACGCGGGGATCCAAGCCGGGCAGTGTGCCTGCGAGCTGCGCAACCCGCAGGGATCGTGCTGTTTGGGGAACGTGCGCGAGCTGATCAAACGCCTGGGGTAACCTGCACGGACCTGGATACCGATCTACTCCAGAAAACGGGAGGAGGACCTATGTCTGAAGTCAAGACCAGTACCACGAGCGCAATTTACCTGGATCCCGAGCTGGTGGAGAACCTGCAACTCCGCTTGAACCGCATTGAAGGGCATGTGCGCGGCGTCAAGCGCATGTTGGAGGCTCAGGAGGAGTGCGAGAGCATCCTCATCCAACTGGCGGCCATTAAAGCCGCCCTGAACCAGGTGATCATTAAGCTGCTCGAGGGCCACATGGAGACCTGCGTCGCCGACTGTGTGCAGGCCGGCAACACCACCGAAGCCCTCGAGCGGCTGAAGAACGCGCTGGCCCTGGTGCTCAAGAGTTCGTAACGAGGAGGATGCGATGAAAACAGGTGCGCCTTTTCTCCTGGTTTTTGCTTTACTGGCTGGTGTAGTGCCCTGGACATGGGTCGCCTGCACTGTACAATCGCCATCGCTGCCCACTCAACCGGCCTCTGCAGGCACCCCCACCAGGGTGGAACAGCCAGCCAACCCTGTCACTTCGGGCCCGACCAACACCCCCACTGCGGCTCAACGCGCTACGATCGGGTATTACGTGAGCGGTTGGACCTGAAACGGCTGTGTCGCCCTTACAGAGGCGGCCGTCCGGCAGTTGCCGGGAATTGTGAACGTCGTCGGCGATTTGAGAAGCGGAACGCTGATCGTTACCTATGATCCGTCCCAGGTGACCCCTGAGCAGATTGCCGCCCAGATCGAAAACTATTACACGGTGAAAGGGACCTTTTCACCATGAGAACGCAAGTGGCTTCATGGATCGCCCTGTTGGCGACCGCCTTGAGCAGTGTCTGCTGCGTGTTGCCGATGGCCTTGCTCGCGGTGGGCTTTGCCAGCCTGGGTCCCCTCGCCGTGGTGATGCGCTACCGATCCATCACCACGGCGCTCAGCCTGTTCCTGTTGGCCGGTGCGTTCTATGCCGTGTAT
>DAOUAJ010000448.1:0-2615 GCA_034433615.1 Anaerolineae bacterium
TGCCCGCCGTCCGCCGTTTCACCTGCTGGGGATCGGCTACCAGGACGTAGACGATACGATTCGCCAACATCGAGACAAGTTCATCGTCGGCGGCTTCATCCGGCTGTTCGAGCGCCTGCAGTGGCTGCGCGGCATGAGCGCCCTGCTGATAGACCTGGCCGAAGACCATCCTCAAGCTTATCGCCTGCGCGACATGGTGCATGAGTTCAACATGGCCGATTTGCGTCATGCGCTGCAGCACGACTTCGACGGTATCAGCTTCTCCGATGATTGGGGCTCGCAGAACCAACTGCTCGTGAGCCCGGCCATCTGGCGTCGCTTCTTCGCCCCGTGCTATCGGGAGATGTTTGAGGAGACCAAGAGGGCCGGCAAGCTCGTCTTCTTCCATAGCGACGGGTACATCCTGGAGATCGTCGAAGACCTGATCGGCCTAGGGGTGGATGCTTTGAACTCGCAGGTGTGGTGCATGGGGGTGGAGGAGCTGGGGAGGCGCTTTGCCGGGCGCATTAGCTTTACTGCTTGAATGGCTGGATCAGCCGAACGCGGCCAAATGAGCAAGCAATCCGCAATCCGAGATCCGCAAACTGAGAACCTATGCCATGATGTCCAGCATCTCGCGCGTGACCTGGTAGCGGAGGGGGTCGCCCTTGAGGAAGCGCTGGATCTCCTCCACCACCACCTGACCCTGGCGATGGCGGGCCTGTATAGTGGCACCCGCGATGTGGGGCGTCAGGACGACGTTATCCAGCTTGCGGAACGGATGATCCTCGGGCAACGGCTCCTGGTCGAACACGTCCAGCGCCGCCTGGATACGGCCGCTTCGCAGCTCTGCCAACAGCGCCTCCTGATCCACCAGCCAGGAGCGGGCAGTGTTGATGAAGATCGCCCCGTCCGGGAGCAGGCCCAATTCCCGCGCGCCGATCATGTGGTAGGTCTCCGACGTGGACGGTGCCTGCAGCGAGACGATGGGACACTGCGATAGCAGCTCATCCAGAGCGGCCTTACGCACACCCAACTCGGCCGCCCGCGCTTCGCTAAGGTACGGATCGTAGACCCACACCTCAGCCTCCACCGCGCGCAGCAGCCGGATGAAGCAGCGGCCGGTGTAGCCCGCGCCGATCACCCCTACCCGCTGGCCGGCGATCTCCTGCCCCAGGCCCAACAAGTTGGTGCTACCCCACGGCTCGCCCGCCTTCAACGCCCGGTCATGCCTGTGGACCTGCCGAAGGAGGAGCATGGTCAAAAGGAGGGACATCTCGGCCACGGCCGGGGCGATGGCCGACGCCGCGTGGATGACGGTGATGCCGCGCGCGAAGACGGCGGGCGGGAGCATGTGCTTGACGGTGCCTGCCGAGTGAGCGATGAGGCGTAGCCGGTCGGCGGCGGCCAGCACCTCGTCGGTAAACTGGGGCGATCCCCAGCCGGTGACGACGATGTCAAAGTCAGGGATGCGTTCGGCCAGCTCGGCAGAGGTCAGATTACGCTCCTCGCTGTGAAAGACGACGTGTCCCAACCCGCGCAATGCCTGATCGGTCTCAAGCGTGAAAAGCTGTGCGTACAGGCTGGGGCGGAGCAAGACAAAGATGCGCGATACTTTGCCGGTGATGTCCATGGTTGGCTTCTCCTCATGCAAAGAGGGATTGGGCGTATGCAAGATCCTCGGCGATCAGGCGGTTGACCGAGCTTTCATCGCTATATTCGGCCGTCAGGCAAATGACCCCTTCGTAGTTTCGCCGCTTCAACTCCGCCGCCACGCGCGGCCATGAGGCCAGCCCCTGCCGCCCGGACGTCCAGTACGGCCGCCACGTGACGTGCTCGGCCTCCGGCCCGCTCGTGCGCCGCCAGAAGGCGTTCTTCAGATTCACCATACACAGATGCGACCAGATGATGTCAATCGCCAGCTCGGGGTCTTCACCCTGGAGCGCGTTGTGGGCAGCATCCCACACCGCGCCGATGTACCTGGGATCATACTTTCCGATCAAACACCGCAGCCCCGAGGCGTTGGCGACAAAACGGTCACAATGATTCTGCACGCCCACCTTTACACCGTATTGCTCTAACAGGGGCAGCAGGGCATCGTATTCCCTTTGCAGCCGCGCCTCGGAGGCCAGATACCCGTCCTCGCCGATGCGAGCCATTACCCGGATGATCGGGATGCCCGCC
The DNA here is from genome assembly GCA_034433615.1 of Anaerolineae bacterium. Classification (GTDB taxonomy): domain Bacteria; phylum Chloroflexota; class Anaerolineae; order DUEN01; family DUEN01; genus DAOUAJ01. Next base: position 2,164 of record DAOUAJ010000448.1, read on the forward strand.
TCGGCACAAGCAGCGATCGTCGCCTCGTCCGTCGGCCCCGCCACGCTGGCGATCTTGACCCCGCAATCGGCGAGCTGCCTGGCAGCCTGAGGCAGGCCCTTGGTCACATTCTCCGGCTCGACCTGGAATCCAGGGCGCACCGGGAGCTCGATGGCATCGAAGCCCAACCCCTTGACGAACCTGCCCAGCTCGGGCACGGGTATCTTCCACGGTTTCGTGAACACGGAAAACACGATCTTCCCACCACCCATGGTGTGGCTCCTCCTCCGTTGGTCAAAATCGGCAGATTCATCGCCTTTTGCTGGCTCGAAACGTAGCGTCCTGCTCCTCGACGTGGGCGACGAAGCCCTTGATCTTCTCGATCTGCATTCCCAGCCCGGTGCCTCTGATTGTCCTAGTCCTCGCCACCCCATCCCTGACATGGCACAGCTTCGGGTGCACCCTGGCCACCA
>DAOUAJ010000449.1:0-5798 GCA_034433615.1 Anaerolineae bacterium
CAGGAGACCGGCGCGATCATTCACAACAGCTCAGCGCTGGCTCAGATCTTGCTCCACCCGGAGCGTCCGGTGGAAGAGGGCCACTTGATCGGGCTGACGACGGAAAAGCTGGAACACGCGCGATCTTACATTGACCAGGTGATGGCTCGCCTGCCAGAGGCGCACATGGCGCGCCCGGACGCCGCCCAGATCGCCGATGAGTTCCGCAACGCCGCGGCCCTGCTCCGGCACGCCTGCAAGCTGGGGATCGCTCGTCTACGGGCGGAAGGGGGCGAGATCGCCCGCATCCCGGCCGAGGTGCGACAAGAATTGGCCGGGGAGCTGGAAGGGATCATCGCCGAGTATCGGCGGCTGTGGCTGGTCCGCAACCGGCCGGGAGGGCTATCCGATAGCGTGAGCCGCTTGGAGCAACTTCTGAGCCTCTATTAGCTATTAGCTATCAGCTATTAGCTATCAGAAGGGCGTCGGGTGGTCTGGGGTGGGGCAGGCCCGGAGGCAGGTGCGGGCGCTGCCCCATGTTGTTTGGGGCAACAAAGAGGGAGCCGTGAGTCGTATAGCCGCGATTTTGATAGTGATCTTGTGGCTGCTGAACCTGGTTCCGTCCCCGACGCGCAGCGCAGTAGCGGTGGCTGATGGATGGGAGCATCTGCCAGGCCCGCTGGTGACGGGCGGGACGGTCGATGCACTGGCCGCGGCGCGGACGCCTCCGTTGACCTTCTACGCCCTGGTGGCGGCGCCAAGCGGCGAGCGTCGGCTTTTCCGTGCAAGCGAAGATCTCGCGTGGGAGCTCATGCACACGTTCGCCTCGCGTCAGCGCTCGTTGGCCGTGGCCGCGGATGACCCCAATGTCGTATACGTAGGCGAAGACCAACGGCTGCGGCGATCGACGGACGGCGGCCTGACGTGGACGGACGTGTTTACCCTGGGACAGGTGGTAGCCGCGCCGATGGGGGACATGGTGTACGCAGGCGGCGTCGTCGACGCGGCTTCAGTTGGCCTCAGGTGCTTCCAGACGGCGGCTATTGTGACGCGCAGCGACGACGGCGGTGTCCATTGGCGCAGCGCGGCCATCAATTGCGGCACGGAAGTGACCGCTTTAGCCGTTCATCCCACCCTTCCGGACACCCTGCTCGTCGGCATCTACAACGATGAGGACAAGCGGGGATATGTCGCCCTGAGCGAGGACGGCGGCTTGAGCTGGACCCAGGCCGATTTCCACCCGAGTTCCGTGCACCACGTCATGGAGCTGGTCTACGATGCGACCCAGCCCGAGCGCGTGTACCTGGCCTCGGAGGATGGCTTGTTGCGCAGCCTCAACGGCGGCCGGTCCTGGCACGATCTGCGTGACCCGGAGCGACAGCCGCCTTGGGCGGAGTATCGGTTGGCCGTCGACGCAGCGGGTGTGGCCTACGCGGCTGACCACCACCGTTACGGTTCTGAGCCCGCTTGGCTCTATCGGAGCGATGACGGCGGAGAGACGTGGTGGCGCGCCCTGGAGCCGCTCCCAGCAGGCTGCGGAGATCTGCTGGCCAATCCGATTCAACCTGGCCTGCTGTACGCGGGCTTCCAGGAGTATGGCGTGTACCGCAGCGACACAGGGGGGAGCCATTGGGAGGAACGCAACGAAGGGCTCGAGACGCTCCCGGAGGTTCACGCCATCGCCTTTGACCCGCGACGAGCCGGGACAATCTACGTGGGTGTGACCCGGCCTCGGGGAGGGATCTTCCGTAGCGAGGATGGCGGGCAGACGTGGCAGCAGATGATCCGAAACACGCCGATCTACGCCATAGCGCTGGATCCTGCTGGGACCGGCTACGGCATCGCTGGTGGGCCGGATGGGCTTATCATGACGGATGGGGAGCGTTGGTGGGAGGCCTACCCAGGCTTCGACCGCCCTTACACGATCTACGATGTGACGATCGGCCCTCAAGGCATGAGCTCGGCAGTGGCCGTCGGTGGTGAAAAAGGTCAGGGGTGGGCGCTTCGTTACGTGATCCCGTCGGACGAGGGGCAGATGCCCTATTGGCAACAGGTGCCCATAGCGGACTCCGTCTACGCCTACGCGATTGCGCGCCATCCCAAAGATCCGGCGATATTGTATGTGGGCGGCACCGACCGATATCGAAACGCGTCCGTCTATCGCAGCGCCGACGGTGGCGTCACTTGGGAGGAGATCGCTGAACTGTACCTGTGGGATATAGACGCCGTGGCAGTGGATCCCATTTCTGGTAACGCCGTTTATGCTGGCAGTTCCTATTATGGCCTGCATCGAAGCGTAGATGGTGGAGAGACATGGACGCGTTGGGACGAGGGGCTTGATACCACCGCTTCGGGCCTGGTGCGCGCGTTGCTGGTTGATTCGGTGAGCGTAGTGTATGCGGGCACTCTTGGCGGCCTGTACCGGCGTGGCCCGCAAGAGGCCAGATGGGGCCTATGGGGGCTGGAAGATCGCCACGTCTATGAGCTCGCGCGGTCAGACGACATGGTGTGGGCAGGGACGGATGCCGGGCTGTGGCGGCGGCCACTGCCACTGTTTCGACAACGGTTCCCCTGGGTGGGGTAGTGATGGATAAACCGCTAGCTACTTTTTGGCAAGACTGGTCCCACGGGCGGAACCACTCCAGTTCGGCCGCCTCCTTACCCTAGAACCCTTCCAGATCTTCCGCGGCATATCGGGCTATGGCCTCCCAATTCCGGATACGTGCCTGGGCCACTGACTCCGGCGATGGGAAGAAGACTTCACCTTCCAAGAATTGCCGTTCAGCCCTTCTGGTTTCACCGCTGTCAACCTTGGCTCGCTTACTATATAGTTCACTCATTTGATCCCTCCACATAAAGAAAATAGGAATGAAATGGGAAGCTCCCCCTCTTCACCCAACTGAAGGATAAATGATGCACTTAATGAGGTTAAACTCAGGGGAACACACTTTTCAGGGGAGGCTTTGCCTCGTTGATGTGGCAACAATGACACACGGAGGAAAAACCTCAGCCAGCAGTGCAGGTGATCAGGAAGGGACGAGGCTAGATGGATAACCGTGATCATTTTAATACAAAAAGCGAACGATGACAAATCCGCCTTTTGCGTTGATGAAGGTCCAGCTACCGGCTACTTGCTATCTATCGGCCTTCAGGACATCATCGAATTCGGCTTCTTTCTTAAAAATCCTGCTCTTTTCGCCCTCCCATCGTTAGCGCAGCCCGTGGACTGTGGTATAATCCGTTGGCGGGTAAACGAACGTTTGTTCTGATCCTTTCTGCCATGTTTCACGTTTTACGCTACCACGGAGTCACCGATGTCTTCGGATTTCGTCCATCTTCACGTCCACAGCGAGTTCTCCTTGTTAGACGGGCTCAGCCGCATACCGGAGTTGACCAACCGGGCCAAAGAGCTGGGCATGACCGCCCTGGCCCTCACCGATCACGGCGCGATGTACGCGACGATTGACTTCTACCGCACCTGCAAAAAGGTCGGTCTCAAGCCCATCATCGGCGTGGAGGCGTACCTGGCCGAGCGACGCATGACCGATCGCGACCCGCAGATTGACAGCAAGCGCTATCATCTGCTCCTGCTGGCCCAGAACCAGGTCGGCTACCAAAACTTGCTCAAGATCTGCACGGCGGCTCAGATTGAGGGGTTCTATTACCGGCCGCGCATTGACCGGGAGTTCCTGGCCGCCCACTCTGAGGGACTGATCTGCACCTCCGGCTGCACAGCCTCGGAAATCCCCCGCCTGCTGGAGCAAGGGCGAGAAGAGGAGGCGTTGCGCCGTCTAAGCTGGTATCGGGACGTCTTTGGTCCTGAGCGTTACTTTCTGGAACTGCAAGAGCACGACATCCCCTGGCTGCGTCAGCTCAACGGCCGGTTAGAAGAGTTTAGCCGGAAGTTCGGCCTCAAACTCATCGCCACCAACGACGTTCACTACGTCTACCCTGAGCAATTCCAGGCCCACGACGTCCTGCTTTGCATCCAGACGGGCTCCCTGGTCCGCCAGCAAGATCGCCTGCGCATGAGCGATGGTAGCTACCATCTGCGCTCGCCCGAGGAAATGGCGCAATTATTCAGCCAGGTACCGGAAGCGCTCAGGAACACCCGTCTCATCGCTGAGATGTGTGAGGTGGACCTGGACCCCAAAGGGTATCATCTGCCCATCTTCGACGTGCCCGCAGGATTCACGCCTGAAACCTATCTGCGCCATCTGGTGGACGAGGGGATCCGCCGTCGCTATGGCCAACGGGCCAACGATCCGGCCGTCCAGGCTCGCAAGGAGTATGAGCTGGGCATCATCCACCAGATGGGGTTCGACACCTACTTCCTCATCGTCTGGGACCTGTGCCAGGCGGCCCAGGAGCGGGGGATCTGGTGGAACGTGCGCGGCTCCGGCGCCGGCTCCATCGTCGCCTACGCGGTCGGCATCACCAACCTGGACCCGTTGCAGCACAATTTGATCTTCGAGCGCTTCCTCAACCCCGGCCGCATCTCCATGCCCGACATTGACCTGGACTTCCCCGATGATCGCCGGGCGGAGATGATCGAGTACACCATCCAAAAGTACGGGCACGAGAACGTGGCCCAGATCATCACCTTCGGGACGATGGGGGCGCGTGCGGCTGTGCGCGACGTCGGCCGGGCATTGGACATCCCGCTATCTGAGGTGGATCGGGTGGCCAAGCTGATCCCGGCCATCCCCGGCAAGCCCGTCACCATCCAGGAGGCACTGGAGCAGGTGCCCGACCTGCGTGCCCTCTACGAGAGCGTGGACTATTTGCGGAATCTGCTGGACACGGCGATGCAACTGGAGGGGGTGGCTCGTCATGCCTCCACCCATGCGGCTGGCGTCATCATCTCGGACAGGCCGCTGGTGGAATATCTGCCGCTGCACCGCCCCACCAAAGGGGATGATGAGGACGGCATTGGCATTGTGACCCAGTGGGACATGAACATCTGCGAGGCGATGGGGCTGCTGAAGATTGACTTTCTGGGGCTGTCCACCCTCACCATCATGCGCCAGGCGTGTGAGCTGATCCGGCAACGGCACGGCGTGGAGTTCGATCTGAACAACATCCCCGTGGACGATCCGAAGGCGTTCGAGTTGCTCACACGCGGCGACGTGGCCGGGGTGTTCCAGGTGGAAGGTCAGGGCATGCGGCGGATGTTGATGGACATGCGGCCGACCAAATTTGAACATATCGTCGCCGCCATCTCGCTGTTCCGCCCTGGGCCGATGGAGTACATCCCGGCGTATATCCGCCGTATGCACGGCCAAGAGGAGGTCACTTATCGCCACCCGGCGCTGGAGCCGATCCTGGCGGAGACGTACGGGATCGCCGTTTATCAGGAGCAACTGATCCGCATAGCTACCGACCTGGCTGGCTACTCGCCGGGCGAGGCTGACCTGGTGCGCCGCGCGGTAGGGAAGAAGGAGCAGAAGGAGCTCCTCCGGCACCGTGAGACCTTCGTGGTCGGTGCCGTGGAGCGGGGCATTCCAGAAAAGGTCGCTAACGAAATCTTCGATGACATTGAATACTTTGCCCGCTACGGCTTCAATAAATGTTTGCCTGGCGATGTGGAGGTGATAGATGGAAGCACGGGGCGGCTGGTGAAGTTGGAGGATCTCTACAGCGGTGCTGCGCAGATAGGGCAAACGGTGACCTGCAACACCAAGACGCTCAAGCTGGAGACGAACGATGTCGCCGCTGTGCTGAGCAATGGCGTTAAGCCGGTCTTCCGGCTGACTTCAGCGCTGGGTAGGCAGATCGAAGCTACGGCCAACCACCCGTTCTACACTTTCCGGGGCTGG
>DAOUAJ010000450.1:0-8633 GCA_034433615.1 Anaerolineae bacterium
AAGCGAGGTTTGTAGTGTTCGCTCGTGGCGGAGGACACTCCGCCATCACAGCGGGGACTATCGTCCCCTCTGAGCAAACATATTATACGAGGAGGTCCCCCCTATACTACATGGGACAAGCTGTTGGGCACAGTCTCCCGACCGTGCCCCTGGCTGGTCAGGAGATCGGCCAGGAACGTTTTATGGGCTCTTAAAGTAAGTCATCGGGAGGAGTATCGAATATGGCAAACGGATTGGAAGGGAAATGGGCGCTCATCCTGGGTGCCTCGAGCGGCTTCGGCGCAGCGACCGCTCTTGAGCTGGCCCGGGCCGGCATGAACGTCTTCGGCGTGCACCTGGACCGCCGGGCAACCATGCCGAATGTAGAGCGGATCGTAGGAGAGATTGAGGGCATGGGACGACGCGCGGTGTTCTTCAACCAAAACGCGGCTGATCCAGAGGCCCGCGCTCAGGCTTTGGATCAGATGCAGGTGGTGCTCAAGGAGATGGAGCCACCGCAACCGATCCACGTGATGATGCACTCGCTGGCCTTCGGCAGCCTGCAACCCTTCATCGCCCCTTCGTCGAAGGAGGTCATCAGCCAAAAGCAGATGGAGATGACGCTGGATGTCATGGCTCATAGCCTGGTGTACTGGGTGCAGGACCTGTTCTGGCGAGGCATGCTGGCACGGGGCAGCCGCGTCTTCTCCATGACCAGCGCCGGTTCATACCGTGCCTTCAAGACCTACGGGGCTGTGTCAGCAGCCAAAGCTGCGTTAGAGGCTCACACCCGCCAGCTTGCGCTGGAGCTGGGGCCACATGGGATCATGGTGAATTGCATCGAGGCTGGCGTCACCGACACGCCAGCGCTGCGCAAGATCCCCGGCCATGAGGAGATGATCGCGGAAGCGACGCGGCGCAACCCGATGGGGCGCATGACCACGCCCCAGGACATCGCCAACACCATCCGCGCTCTGTCTGACCCTTCCCTGGTCTGGATCACAGGGACGGTGATCCGCGTAGACGGCGGCGAGTCCATCGTCGCCTGAGCCAGGCAGATGGGAGCGGGAGCACAAACATCCTCTTAAGAGCGCATTACGCGCCCACACTGGCAGCTTTTCTACCTGGGGTGGACCGGACTGAGGTCCGCCCTGGGTACTGCTGTAAACGGGAAGTGGGGAGGCGCTGATTCTACCTAATCCCTCACTTATTCGGGACAGCCTGTGCCGCTTGAACGATGATGGCTACTGCCAGATCAGGAGGTACCCGGCTTGTGTCAATCATCAGGTGGTAGTAACGAGGATTCTTCCAATCCGCACCGGTGAAGAAGCGACGGAACCAGCTCTTACGTTGCTCGTCGGCCTGCTGGATAACGCGCTTGGCGGCGTCAAAGTTGGGCAGCCCGCGCCGTTCCTGGATACGTCGCGCCCGCACCTCTGGCGGTGCATAGAGGTGCACGTGCAGTACACCGGGGCGATCCCGCAGGATCAACTGTGCGCCTCGCCCGATGAACACCACGTTACCCTGATCTGCCAGGTTTCTGATCGCCTCCGACATGTACTCCATGTAGGTGGCCTCATTCATCGGCCCCGAGCGGGCCCGCTGTCCCTTGGCGAAGAGGGCCCGCATGTCCTGGCTGACCAGGGTTGGCCGTGACATCAACTGCTCCTCAGCCTGGGCGATCACTTCCACGGGTAAGCCGGCCTGACGCGCCATCTCCGCCAGCACCTCTTTATCCACACACACTGCCCCCAGCGCACGGGCTACCTCCTCGGCGATACGTGTCCCCTCTGATCCTAACTCACGTGAAATTGTCACTACAGCCATCGTCTCCTTCTCCTTTGTCCTGAAAATAGCAGTCAGCCATCAGCGATTAGCCATCAACACTTCTGGGTGCGTGTTAGGACTGCCTGGTTTGGCGCTCAGCCTCCTGGCGAGCAGATTCTTTAACCGTTGCCCAAAATCCGGCGACTTCAGGACGCGCGCACCAGGCGTCAAACGGCTCCTGGCCTGGTACTGCGATCTGCTGGCGGACACGGCGAGCCAGCACCTGCCGATATGTGGGATCCATTGTCACCGGCAAGAGATCAGCTTTCTCACCTCGCGTGGTGTCAATGATATTGAACATGATTCCATGGCGAATGGAGTCGTGCATTTGTTCTGGATCGGCATAGTATCGTGGTGGAGGGTAATGGGCTACCAGTGCCTGAATGTGCTTTGCCGAGAGATCCACCACGATGTCAATATCGTACGTGGCGCGGGTAACACCGTACAGGGTGGCAGCAAAGGCCCCGATGATGACATAGGGAGCCTTAATGGCTTCCAGGGTGTGCAAAATGTCAAGAAACAGGCTAAGGTCCGAGGCACGTTCGGTCAGCACGGGCTACCTCCTCCAGGAATTTGAGAGCCAGCTCGCGCTCCGAGGCATCAGGGAATTGCCGACGCAACCGTCCCATGATGAGCCCTCGGGCCAACTCCTGTGCCTCCAGCATGACACGCACACGCTGGCCAGGCGACAACTGCGCCAGCAGCCGCATCTGCACGATGTCTACCGGATCAAAACGCCAGTTACGGGTTGTTTGGGGCTCCATGTTCAAGGGTTTCCTTTCCGCCTCGTTTCCAGCGCTGGTATTAGCAGCAGTTAAAAACGTGTCCGTCTGGCTGGACATCACCCAGTATCGTCATTTCCCTCTGCGAGGACAAGATGCAGCGCCCCCCGGATTATCCGACTTCGATTATAACACATCGAATGCAGTATTGACACTGAGGATGAGGGGAGGTTATACTCTCTATCGAAGCGCTTCGCGTCATGACAAAGGGGATCTGGTGACGGCAAGTATGGGGCATACCCAGAAGGGAGGAGGTCAGCATGACATACTCAATGGGGAGGCAGCCCACCTGGAGCGAGATGAACCTGGCCATCTTTCGCGGGGATGACCCAGGCGGCGTCCTGTGGCAGCCGCGGTTGGAGTTCTGGTACCAGGTGAATCGGAAGCGAGGCACGTTGCCACCCGAATACGCAGAGGCCAGCCTGCTGGACGTCTATGACGATTGCCTGGCGTCGGTGCGCTACTTCACGTCGCCCCTGCGCGTCCGCTACCCCAGCGTGCGGGTGCAGGAACAGAGGCTCAGCGACGGACGGCTGGAACGCCTGTGGGAGACCCATGTGGGCACGCTGCGGGAAGTCCTGCGCTACGATGCCTGGGGACTCTCGGCCTACCACGACGAGTACAAGGTGAAGCACGTGGACGATCTGCGCGTGCTGGAGTACATCGTGCAAGATGCGGAGTGGTGGTGGGATGAGGAGGCATACCAGACCGACTTGGCGCGCATCGGGACGCGGGGTGTACCGCAATTCTACTTCCGCCGCTCGCCGCTGCAGGGGCTGTTCATCGAGCACATGAGCTTCGAGCGAACTATCTATGCCATGTATGATTATCCCGACCGGATAGATCATTACATTGAAGTCGCCAGCCGGGCCGATGATGCCCTCTACGAACTGCTGTGCGCGTGCCCGGCTCCCATCCTGAACCTGGGTGAGAACATTGATGCCCACATGGACCCGCCACCGATCTGGAACGACCGCCTGATTCCGTACTACCGCTACCGCACAGAGCAACTGCACGCGGCGGGCAAGTTCGTCCACATCCATGTGGACGGGGCCATGCGGCCGCTGTTGCCTTATATGCAGGCCTGCCCCTGGGACGGCATCGAGGCAGCTACCCCCCGGCCGCAGGGTGACGTCACCATCGAGGAGATCAAGGAATCCTTGGGGCCGCTGGTGCTGCTGGATGGCATCCCGGCCGTCTATTTCCTGCCCTCGTACCCGGTGGAGCCCTTGATCGAATGCGTCAAACGGCTGGTGGAACTGTTCCACCCCCGGCTGGTGCTGGGCATCTCCGACGAGATCCCACCCGATGGCGACATCCATCGGGTGAAGTTGGTGGGGGAGTTGGTACGCGGCCTGGGGAGTTCTGGAGCGCCGCTTTAATTTTCTTCCGGCGGTAGAGGTGCCAGTACCAGCTCCAGTGATCGCTCTGCAGGCACCCGGTTGATCCTCCCATCGCCGTGCGTAGCCTCTCCCCGTAACCGGACGTGATCGCCCAGCCGGACGCCCAGCACGGAGAAGGGGATGGCTACCTCTAACAGATGTTCGCCCGGCATGGTAGGCACCGTCTGCCCTTCTATCATCGCTGCACCCTGGTTCGGATGCCACACCATCCGGCATTCCCGGCCGTCTTCTCGCCCGATCAGCACCTCCAGGTGCAGGTTCGCTAACGGCTCAAAAGTCTCCAGGCGGATGTAAAGGTGGCCGACGTCGTAAGCCACGCGTAAGGCCCGCAGTCCCCGGCCGGCCTGCTGCATCGCGCCGGCCAGGGTGATAGCCTGAACGCTGAGTGCCTCGTGCCACTCTTCTCTGGGATCAGGATCGGCGGAGAGCCGAGGCGTCATGTACCGGTGTTGCGCCCTGAACTGATCCAATCGCCGGCCGTGGGCCATGATGGGCTCCATCAACTCCTCGGGCACAGGCTGATCCAGAGACCGGTACACGTTCGCCAGATAGCTACGGAACAGCGCATCGAACAGCGCGTCCTGGTCAGAACGGTTGCGCGCGGAGTACCACCAGAACCAATCGCTCCCCTCAGCGGCGTAGATGGCCCGCCAGGCCTGCTGACGTGACGCAGCCGGCAAGTCAGGGTGTGCTGCTTCGAAGGCCACCAGGAACGCCCGCGTATCGCGCAGCAGCGACCAGGCCCGGATGTGCTCAAGATCGCCCATCCAGGTCGTGAGGTCGCCGTTGATCCACGATCCGGTGGCGATGCGGGCCAGCGTCCCGCGCGGTGGATTCATTTGCAAATACTCGCTGACAGTCACTGCCCGCAACTCAGAGCGCTGGCCGAGCCGGCGGTATAGGCTGTGCAGGAACACGTCGCCGTTATGCTCGTATCCCTCCCAGCAGTTCTCGCCATCCAGAACGATGGGCACCAGGTATGGGCGCTGTTCATCGGCTAGGCGGCGTTGAATGATCTGCAAGCGCACGATCAAGTCCTCGGCGGCCTGCTCCCCCGGAATGCGCTGGTAGGTAAAGCCGATACGATCTGATAGGGCATGATCGCGAAAGATGATGGCCGGCCCGGGGCGGTTGCCGATCATGACCAGATAGGGTTGATAGAGCGCGCGGGGATTGGTGACAGCATCCTGGCTGTCTCGCTGGAACCAGCGGCCCAGGCACCGACCTAACACCGCCTCATCCGAGGCCAGCCAGCGGAAACCGGCCGCATCAATCTCCTCAACGGCTTCCTGCGATACGGCTCCTTCCGATGGCCAGATTCCAGCCGGACGCCCTCCAAACACCCGCTCGTGGCAGGTAATCGCCATGCGGAGATGAGCAGATACGTCCGCGCGGGCTTGAAACGGTGGCTCAGGGATGGGCAGGCCAGGCGTGGCCCGCCGGGCGTGGCTGCTGTCCATCAGCAGGGGGATGATGGGATGCGCATACGGTGAGGTGGTGAGCTCGATCTGCCCGCGCTCGGCCAGCTCCCGATAAAGCGGCACCACGCGAGCGCACATCTCTTGATGACGAGCGATGATCAGCGCCAGATCTTCGACGGTGAATCCGTGTCCCTTGTCCACCAGCCGGCGCAGTCCCTCATCTTGCTCCAGCCGGTTGGGATCGGTCCAGGCAAGCTGAACCCAGGCCAGGATGTCACGATATTCCTGGTCGCTGAACACCTCCAGATTTTGCAACGCTGCCTCTCGCCGTTGGAACAAGGCCCAATAGGAGGGATAGTGGCGGATGACGTTGTCCCGGTGGGCGCTGAATCCCAGGTTGAGGATGTAGGCCCGTTCCTCCTCTGTCCACGTGGCCCCTGTGCTCCTGTGCCTGCCCAGGACAGGTTGCCGGCTGAGGATCATGAGTCGGTCTTCGGCGGCCCCTGAGGCGTAGGCTTCCAACTGCTCGATGAGTACGGGGACGAAGTTTACGGTGACGTGAACATCAGGGTGTTGTGCCAGCACCTCGGCCATGTGCAGGTAGTCTTTAGCGGCGTGCAGACGCACCCATGGCAGGCTGAACACCCCCGTGGTCGGATCCCGATAATCGGGCTGGTGCATATGCCAGACGATGGCAACATAAAGTGGATGCCTCAAACATGCCTCCTCGTTCTATCCTGACAATAGCAGTTAGCGATTAGCTATTAGCTATTAGCTATCAGCTATTAGCAGCCTGTGGTCTTCGCAGCCTGCCCTGGACGTCGTGCAGCCTGCCCTCGTCATCCTCTCAGACGAGGGGCCAGGGTCCAGGGAAGACCGCCAATCACCTGCCATCACTGGCTGATAGCTGATGGCTGATAGCTGATAGCTGACCGTTTTTCATGCGCCGTGGCGCCCGCGGTGTGGGCAACCCCCTTGAAAATCGCCTCCCGCACGAGGACTGTCTGTCGGTCGCAGGCTGCGCAGGTGGGGGAAGAGGATGACCTCCCGAATGGACGACTGATCCGTCAGCAGCATGGTCAGGCGATCTACACCCATGCCAAAGCCGCCGTTGGGGGGCATACCGTACCGCTGTGCCAGCAGGTAATCCTCATCCATCGGATGGGCTTCCTCGTCCTCCGGTGCGTACAGCCGCCCCATTTCCAGAAACCGCTGCTCCTGATCCAGCGGGTCGTTGAGTTCGGTGAAGGCATTGCCCATCTCCATACCGCCGATGAAAAACTCGAACCGTTCCACGTGAGTGGGGTCGTCAGGCTTTTTCTTGGCCAGTGGCGAGATGTCCCGCGGGTAGTCCAATATGAAGGTGGGCTGAATGAGATGAGGCTCCACGTGGGTGCTGAGGAGCGAATCCACCAGCTTACCCCACGTGGAATGGGGCTGTGGCTGATGGCCTCGCTCGCGCATTACCCTCGCCAACGCCTCGGCGGTAGGGTGCTGGACGTAATCAATGCCGGTGTGTTCCCGTATGGCATCGCGCAGCGTGACTCGGCGCCAGGGCGGCGTTAAGTCTATCTCGTGCCCCTGATAGGTCAAGCGCGTGCGGCCCAGTACCGTCTGTGCCACATAAGCTACCATCTCCTCCGTCAACGCCATCACCTTTTCATAGTCCGCATAAGCCCAGTAGTACTCAAGCTGGGTGAATTCAGGATTGTGCTTGAAGGAGACCCCCTCGTTGCGAAAGTCGCGGCCGATCTCGTACACTTTCTCGTAACCGCCAACCAACAGACGCTTGAGGTAAAGCTCGAAAGAGATGCGCAAGTAGAGGTCCTGGTCGAGCTGATTGTGGTGGGTGATGAACGGCCGGGCGGCCGCGCCGCCGTAGATGGGCTGCAGGATAGGGGTCTCCACTTCCAGGAAGCCACGCTCGTCTAGAAACCGACGAAGCGCCTGTACCGCCCGGGCGCGCGTGATGAAGATCTGCCGGACTTCCGGGTTCACCATCAAGTCCACATAGCGGTTGCGGTAGCGGGTTTCCACGTCGCGCAGCCCATGCCACTTGTCGGGCAGGGGAAGCAGCGTCTTGGCCAACAGGCGGATTTTCTGAACCTGAACGGTGATCTCGCCCGTGCGAGTGCGGAAGAGAGGACCGGTGACCTCCACGAAATCGCCCAGATCCAGGTCACGGCGGAAGAAGTCGTAAGTCTCATCGCCCACCATATCCTGGCGGATGTAAAACTGGATGCGCCCGGTGCCATCCTCAATGTGGGCAAAGGAGGCTTTACCCATGACGCGCACCGCTATCAAGCGACCGGTGAGGGTCATAGGCTGTTCTCCATCCAGATCACCCGTCTCGAACGCGGCGATGGCCTGGGCGGCCGTGTGGGTGCGGTGGGCGCGTGGGGGATATGGGTCCGTGCCGGCCTGGCGCAGGCGTTCTAACTTCTGGCGGCGGACGATCTCCTGTTCGGTCAACGGCTCGTTCATGGTGTTCTCCCTGGAAGTCTATAGACGCAACAACGCGACCCGCAATCGGGTCGCGCGGAGAAAAACCAGGCTGAGATGTAGATCTGGTATGCTATGCAATTCTGACCACTTCGAAGTGAAGAACCCCGTCCGGTGTCTGCACGGTCACCCAATCGCCAACGTGGCGACCCATCAAGGCCTTACCCAGGGGCGACACATTGCTGATCTTACCGTTGCGGGGGTCTACCTCGGCAGAGCCGACGATCTGATACGTCTCCACCTCGCCTCCATCCAAGTCTTTGACGGTGACGAGGGAGCCCATCCCTACCTCGTCTGTGGCGCGAGCTTCCTGGATGATGACAGCCTTTTGTAACAAGGCCTCGATGGTCATGATCCGGCCTTCAACGAAAGCCTGCTCGTTCTTGGCCTCCTCATAGCCGGCGTTTTCGGCCACGTCACCGTCAGCCTTTGCGTCGTGGATGCGCCTGGCGACTTGTGGACGGCGCACATTGCGCAGAAAGTCCAGCTCCTCCTGTAGCTTCTGCAGGCCTTCTGGTGTCAGATAAACTACATTCTCATTGACCATGGTGCCTCACTTCTGGCGACCGACGGGTGTTTCACCGCTCTACGGTGCGCCAGCGGGTAAAAAAGAGCGCCTGAGGCGCATGTTACTACCAACCATTGGATTCCCGTGGAGGGGTCATTGAACGGGCTGGTAAACAAAAGGGCTGGGAGACCACTCTGCTTGAGCGATCACC
>DAOUAJ010000451.1:0-8352 GCA_034433615.1 Anaerolineae bacterium
GCCATCGTCGGCGTGCGCTTCGAGCCGAAATCGGGCGTCGTCGTCGTGTCAGCAATCTCGGCTGGTAACGCGTCCTCGCTGCCCCTGCGTTGGCGGACGCGGCGTAAAGCCATCTTGACATTGCCTCCAGACGAGCCATTCCGCCCGGAGTTGGACGAGCGCGGACTGCTCTCGCAGGTCCAACTCGACCTGGGACAGGTGATCTCGGCCGCGCCGCGCTTGCTCTACCCCAACGATGCCTGGGCCGATACGTACAACAACCAGGTGCCCTTGCGCTCCGAAAACGAGGTGCTGATCGAGTACACCTGCCATCCCGATGCCTGCTTCCACCTATGGAACGGCCAGGTCGTGCCGGTCGCACAGGTGGAGGCCACGGGAGACCCTAAGGGTTTTTGGAAACCCTTAGGGTCTCCCGTGCAGCGGGTCACGCTGCGGGCGGTCGAGCGCGGGAGCGGTAAAGCTGTGCCGGTCAAGCTGCACGTCCACGGCGAGGGTGGTGAATACCTGGCCCCGGTGGATCGACATCGTATTCCCAACTCAGCGTGGTTCGAGGATTATAGCGTGGATTTCGTCCACGGCGGCGGATGGGATGGCCGAGGGCCTAATCCGCACTACTGTACTTACATCCCTGGCGAGACGATGATGGACCTGCCACCGGGCAGGATCTACATCGAGGTGTCAAAGGGGTTCGAGATCCGCCCGGTGCGCAAGGTCGTTGAGGTGACGCCGGCAACGAAGGAGATCGTCATTGAGATCGAAAAAGTGCTACCGTGGCGCGAGAGGGGCTGGGTTACTGCCGATACTCACGTCCATTTCCTTTCACCGATGTCCGCACTGCTGGAGGGTTCCGCTGAGGGGGTGAACGTCGTCAATCTGCTGGCGAGCCAGTGGGGGGAGCTGATGACCAACGTCGGTGATTTCGACGGCAAGACCACGTGGGGCTCCAGAGAGGCCGGCGGGGAGGGCGAGTACCTGGTGCGCGTGGGAACCGAAAACCGTCAGCACGTGCTGGGGCACATCTCACTGCTGGGCTACAGCGGCCGGATCATCGCGCCGATGACCACGGGCGGCCCGGATGAGTCCGCGATAGGCGATCCCATCGAGATCCTGCTCACCGAGTGGGCCAGGCAGTGCAAGAAGCAGGGCGGGCTGGTCGTCCTGCCGCACTTCCCCAACCCCCGCGCCGAGCACGCGGCCAGTATCGTCAGCGGAGACATTGACGCCATCGAGATGACCTCGTGGGGCAACCTCTACGGCGGCATTGACCCGTACTCGCTTTCCGATTGGTACCGGTACCTGAACTGTGGGTATCTCGTGGCGGCCGTCGGCGGCACGGACAAGATGTCGGCGGATACAGCGGTGGGGACGGTTCGCACCTACGCTCGCATCGCCCCGGGGCATGAGTTCACCTATCAAACCTGGATGGAGGCGGTGCGACGAGCGGAGACGTTCGTGACGTATGGGCCACTGCTGGAGTTCATGGTGGACAGCTATCCGATGGGGAGCCGCATCCAGATGACCGCCAGCGGCGGCACGGTGGATGTGGTGTGGCAAGTGGCCAGCGTCACCGTGCCGATGTCGCGGGTGGAGCTGATCGTGAACGGGGAGATCCGGGAAAGCCTGGCGGTCTCGCCGTGGGAGGGGAACGGGCATTGGTCGGTGAGGGTGGATAAGAGCTCGTGGCTGGCCTTGCTGGTGCGGGGGCACTATCCCGACAAGCCGGAGATCATCGCCGCCCACTCATCGCCGGTGATGGTGCTGATAGAGGGATCACCGATGCTGGCTGCGGCGGATGCGGTGACGATCCTGGAGCAGATCGAGGGGGCACTGGCTTACCTGGACACGGTCGGCACGCGGGCGGACGACGTCGCCTACAAGCGGATGCGCATGGTGCTGGTGTCGGCGCATCGCTCGTTGCACAACCGGATGCACCAGCTTGGCTACTATCATGGCCACACGCCGGTGACGGATCATCCGGAGCACCACTAAGCTTTCTGGAAGAAAGGGGGGGCGTGCAACTCACTGCGCACCACCCCTCTTTCAATTCCTCCGTACAGGCTAGATTATTCACTGTTCTGGTTGCCGGTTTTGTAACATCTCCTGCAACATAGCCACGTCCTGCTCCAATTGCCGCTGACGGCGCGCCAATGTGAGCACGTAGATAAAGAGCAACAACCAGGCGATGATGAATGCCCCGGCCAGGTAAGCCATGGGGGATACCTCCTGTTGTTTTTCGCTTTCACTGGCGGAAGGTGTGTTCCAAGACGACCTGCTCTTTCCGGGACTCTTCGCCCGGCTCGCGCGGTGCCTATAGCCATCAGTTTACCACAACCGTAATCCCGCGCCAAACGCACACACCCCCCCAAATGATTTGGCTGTCGCCCACGCTTGCGCTATACTGGCTGGCGTATGGAGGTCCGTTCATGATCGAGAAGTTGCCGAAAGCCGCCGTTGGTCAGGCAGCGCCTGATTTTGCCTTACCCGACCTGGATGGCCGCCTCCATCGGCTGGCCGATTATCAGGGCCAGATCGTGATCCTCGACTTCTGGTCGGCTGAGTGTCCTGTGTCGCAGGCGGTTGACCCGTACTTCAACGAGCGGTGGGAAGAATGGGCACGACAAGGCATCGTGTTTCTTGCGATTGACTCAAATAGCCATTATAACGATGAGGAGATCCGCCGTGCGAGAGCCGAGCGTGCTCTCCGGTTCCCGATCTTGCGCGATCGCGGCAACAAGGTCGCTGATGCTTACGGTGCATTGACGACTCCTCACATCTTCCTTGTTGATCGCCAGGGCCTCCTTCGCTACCGGGGCGCCGTGGACGATCGTTCGTTCCGCAAGCGGGAGCCCGAGGTCAACTATCTGGAAGAGGCGTTGGCGGCGGTACTAGCTGGCCGCCCGGTGCCTCGCCCTGAAACGGAGCCCTACGGCTGCACGATCGTCCGCGCGATAGATTAAGTTAGCCCGACCGGGCAACAGAGAGCCCAACTCGCAGTAACCAGGTTAATGGAGCGGTCCATGATCACAGAGCGGCCTGTGGCCACAGGGCAGCTTACTACCGAAGAGCCCCTGATGTCAGAGTGGTCACCAGAACAATGGCTACCCTCCTGGCTCGCCTGGCGTTCCTGGGTGACGTTACTGGCTCTTCTGGTGCTGGCCTGGGCGGGTAATCGGCTGTATTGGGCGACGGGCACATCGGTTGTGGTGGCCGTGGATGGTCAAAGTATCATGCTGCGCACCCACCAGGCGACGGTGGCCGATTTGCTTAACGAGCTGGGATTGAGCCTTCACCCCCAGGACCTCGTGCGCCCGGAGCCGTCAACTCCTCTTTCGCTCGGTCAGACGATCATGGTTCAGCGGGCCCAGCCGGTTGATCTGGAAGTGGACGGCCGAACGTGGCAGACACGTACCCAGGCCCGCACGCTGCGCGCCCTGCTCGACGAGGTGGGTGTCTACGTCTCGCCGTATGATGAGGTAGAAGTGGATGGGCGACTGCTGCCGAACCTGGATGCCCCTTTGCCCTCTCCCGTTGCCAGCCTTCCACAGGCTACACATAAGGTCGGCTATTCATGGTTACGGCGGGAGGTGGAGCCCGGAGGCCCGCCGCCGCTGCACATTGTGGTACGTCGGGCTGTACCTGTGCAGGTGAGCGATGGGAGCGCCAGGTACGTCATTCACACCACCGCCCCGACCGTGGGCGAGGCGCTGAGGCGGGAGGGAGTAACCACCTATCTGGGCGACCTGGTGCGCCCCGACCTGAACAGCCAGGTTCGCGCCGGCCTTCACGTGTACATCATTCGTTCGCTCCCCTTCTCTGTGCGCGTGGACGGCCGCGAGATTCGCACTCGCACCCGACAACGTACCGTGGCCGATGCCCTGGCCGATCTCGGAATCGTCATTGCTGCGGGAGACATTGTTGAGCCCCCCTTGGCGGCGGAACTCAGGGCCGATCTGACGATAGCAGTCACGCGCGTGCGCGAGGAGGTTCAAGTCGAGCAGGACGCGGTGCCTTACGCGACCATTTGGGTGCCGGACGACGAGCTTGAAATTGACCAGCGGCGGATAGACGAGAGCGGGCAAGAGGGACTGACCAAACGGCGCTTTCGGGTGATCTATCACGATGATCAACTGGTCAGCCGTACTCTGGAAGATGAATGGGTGGCCCAGGAACCTATCACCCGGGTGATCGCGTATGGACGCAAGATCGTTCTACACACATTAGAGACGCCCCAGGGGCCGATCACATACTGGCGTAAGGTGCGCATGTTGGCTACATCTTACTCACCCTCCACGGCGGGAGTAGACCTGGATGACCCCTATTTTGGCCGCACCCGACTGGGCCGCACGATGAGCAAAGGGATCGTGGCGGTTGATCCCACGGTGATCAAATTGGGCAGCAAAGTATACATACCCGGCTACGGTGTAGGCGACGCGGCGGATACAGGTGGGCTGATCCAGGGTCGGCATATTGATTTGGGATTTGACGACCACAATCTGGAATTATGGTACCGCTGGGTGGATGTTTACCTGTTGGCGCCACCGCCGCCGCGTTACCAGATTCGCTGGATATTGCCCGACTGGCCGCGCGAACGGCGACGGTAGCGGGAAGACTACAGGGCGACCACCCTCGGCTGAGAGGCCTGCCCTGGACGTCGTGCAGTCTGCGAGAGCCAAGAGGATATAAGACATGGCGGCTGCTGGAGACTGGAGTGGGTAGACAAAACGCTTGACAAGGGCTCACCCCTGTGCTAGTATACGTTGAATTTGCAAATGCTGAGCGGCTTTGACTATTGTGCCCCATAAAGTTATATTCTCGGATGATCTATCTATGTCGGTGTGCGCTTGGGTGTTGAGCAGGCTGTCTCCAACCCGGCGCCGCCGCAGCCCTGCCCGTGAAGCTACAATTCTTGTCTTGCGGCGAAGGCCAGACCGTCGGCCAAGGGCGCGAGCTTTCTACGGACAGGGGCATTCATTATCCCACTCATTATGAGTTTGGCTTTGTTCGTTTTGTGCGGAGGGTTGCATGGGCACTTTGTTGGAAGTGAAGGACCTGCGTACTCAGTTCTTCACTCAGGACGGCGTGGTTCATGCCGTCAATGGCATTTCGTACACGTTGGACGAAGGCGAGACGCTCGCCATTGTGGGCGAGAGTGGTTGCGGCAAAAGCGTTGGGGTCCTATCTTTAATCCGACTAATCCCGCAGCCACCCGGCAAGATTGTCGCCGGCGAGGTATGGTTCGATGGGCGGGACCTCTTGAAGTTGGACGAAGAGGATCTGCGGCGGGTGCGCGGGAACCGCATCGCCATGATCTTTCAGGATCCGATGACCTCTCTGAACCCTGTGCTGACCATTGGCCAGCAAGTGGGCGAGGCGTTGCAGCTTCACCTGGGGATGAGCAAGCAGCAGGCCCACCAGCGTTCCATCGAATTGTTGGAGATGGTAGGTATCCCTGATGCCAGCAAGCGTATTGACGACTATCCTCACCAGTTCTCCGGTGGTATGCGCCAGCGCGTCATGATCGCCATGGGCCTCTCTTGCAACCCTCAAATCCTCATCGCCGATGAACCTACCACTGCCCTGGATGTGACCATTCAGGCTCAGATTCTCGACCTGGTCAAGCGCCTGAAGAACGAGGTGGGCATGGCGATCATCTGGATCACTCATGACCTGGGCGTGGTAGCCGGCCTGGCGGAGCGCGTGCTCGTTATGTACGCCGGTTACATTGTAGAAGAAGCGAAAGTGAGCGACCTGTACAGTGACCCACGGCATCCTTACACCCTGGGGTTACTTCGCTCGATCCCCAGGCTGGACAAGGGACGACAGGCGAAACTGCAACCGATTGACGGGTTGCCCCCCGATCTTCTGGACCCACCTAAAGGGTGTCCATTCGCACCGCGTTGTACGTACCGTGTTGATCGGTGCTGGGAAGAGAACCCGTCATTGGAGACTGTAACACGAGGCCATAGCGTAGCGTGTTGGGTAGACGTAAGGGGAGCGCAGAACTGATGGCAGAGATGGCTCAGCACAGACGGAACGGAGAGGTGTTACTACAGGTTGAGGG
The DNA here is from genome assembly GCA_034433615.1 of Anaerolineae bacterium. Lineage (GTDB taxonomy): Bacteria > Chloroflexota > Anaerolineae > DUEN01 > DUEN01 > DAOUAJ01. The sequence goes on from DAOUAJ010000451.1 coordinate 6,062, forward strand.
GTTGAAGATGCACTTCCCCATCACCCAGGGCATCGTTTTGCAGCGCCAGGTGGGAAGTATCAAGGCGGTTGATGGCATTGATTTCTACATTCGGCGTGGGGAGACCCTGGGGCTGGTGGGCGAGTCGGGCTGTGGCAAATCCACCACGGGCCGTGCCATCCTCCAACTGTATCGCCCGACGGCAGGTCACGTTTACTTTGAAGGGGAAGACTTGACCCAGATGAAGGGGGAGCGGCTGCGCCGGCAACGTCGCAAGATGCAGATGATCTTCCAGGACCCCTACGCATCACTGAACCCGCGCATGACGGTGGGCAACATCATAGGAGAGCCATTGGAGGTACACAATATCGTCCGTGGCCAGGCGAAGCGTGACCGGGTCATGGAGCTGCTCCAGGTGGTTGGCCTCAATCCGTATTTCATTAACCGTTATCCCCATGAGTTTTCGGGTGGTCAGCGCCAGCGCATTGGCATTGCCCGCGCCTTAGCCGTCAACCCGGATTTCATCGTGTGTGATGAGCCCATCTCCGCGCTCGATGTCTCTATCCAGGCTCAGATTATCAACCTCCTGGAGGAACTTCAGGAACAGTTTAGCCTGACGTATCTCTTTATTGCTCATGACCTTTCCGTGGTCCGGCACATTTCCGACCGGGTCGCTGTAATGTATCTGGGCAAAATTGTAGAGATGACTGATCGAGACACTCTTTATGCTAACCCTTTGCACCCTTACACGCAGGCCTTGTTGTCTGCTGTGCCTATCCCGGACCCGGCGGTGGAGGCCAAGCGACAGCGCATCATTCTGGAAGGGGATGTGCCCAGCCCGGCTAACCCACCCAAGGGGTGCCGTTTTAGCACGCGTTGCTCGCGGGTGATGGATATTTGCAGGCAGGAGGAACCTCCCTTTAAAGACCTGGGGGGCGAGCACTACGTCGCTTGCTTTCTCTACTAGGAAGACTACAACGAATTGGGAATAGAACGAAGCAGAATAAAGCGGAGGCCGAATGAGATTCGTTGGTTTCTCAATTCGCTGTAGTTTGCTGGAGAATTCTCCATGAAATTGCGTTCACCAACGTTCGGATGAAAATGCTGGTGAACGTAGGACAAATTTCAAATTTGTCCTACACTTTCAGAGGAGTACTACAACGAATCGGGAATAGAACGAAGTGGCGAAGGGGGGTGATCTGGCGTCTCATCACTCCATATCCTGGAATCTTGCCAGCCTCGCCGGCTGGGTTTTCAATCGCCTGGCTGCCATAGAGGCCAGCCAGGTATGCCATTCGAACTTGGGAGGAGACTATGTTGCACAAGAAGTGGGCTGTGATAACTGCCGTGCTCATCATTACGAGCCTGGTCCTGACGGCCTGTCCTGCACCGACCCCTGCGGTCGTCAAGGAGGTGGTGAAGGAGACCGTCGTCGTCGAGAAGGAGGTCGTCAAAGAGGTCGTCGTGACGCCGACCCCGGTCCCAGCTCCCCCTGGTCCGAAGGTCCTGCGCGCGAACATGGGCCCTGGCGATGTGCCTACCATTGATCCCGCGCTTTCCACTGACACCTCATCGGTACAGATTGTGGAGCTAACTACGGTGGGTCTCACCCGTCAGAACGAGGAGACTACGGCCATCGAGCCTGGCATGGCAACCTCGTGGGACGTCTCTGAGGACGGGCTGACTTACACTTTCCATCTGCGTAACGATGTGCCTTGGGTCAAGTATGATGCCACACAGGGCCAGGTAGTCCAAGTGCAGGACTGCGAGGGCAACCCGCGCATGGTCACTGCCTCGGACTTCGAATACGGCATCCTGCGCACCCTGAATCCGGCGACCGCCTCCGACTACGCCTACGTGTTGGCCTTTGCTATCCAGGGAGCTGATCTGTACAACAGCGGCGAGATCACCGATACAGCTCAGGTAGGCGTGAAAGCCGTTGATCCTCAGACGCTACAAATCACCTTCAAGGAGCCCGCGGCCTACAATGCCAACATTGCCGGCATGTGGGTAGCCCATGCTCAGCCCAAGTGGCTGATCGAAGGGGATGACTGCACCGAGGGACGCGGCGACCGCTGGACCGAGACCGGCTTCTTCCAGGGATATGGCCCTTACACTTTGAAGGAATGGATCCATGACGCAACCATCACCGTGGTCAAGAATCCCTTCTGGCCCGGCACCGATTCCATTCCTCAGGCTAAGATTGATGAGATCACCTGGGTGATGCTGGACGAGGTACCGGCCTTTGCTGAATATGAAGCAGGCAACCTGGATGTGGCTGGCGTCCCATTGGCCGATATAGATCGCGTGAA
>DAOUAJ010000452.1:0-3175 GCA_034433615.1 Anaerolineae bacterium
CGTGAGCACCAGCCCCAGCAAGGCCAGTTCCAGACGCCGCACAGCCAGCGCGCCGGCCAATGCGGCGATCACCAGGCCAGCCAGGAGCAATTGTAACGTAGGAGAGAGGCGATAGCCAGCCAAGGCGCCCAAGCCCAACACGCCCAGGACAATAGCCAGGGTCAGCCAGATATTGGGATGGGAGCGGGTCAACTCACGGATCACCTGTGGCTCCTGCGGGCAACATCCTCCACCAGAGCGTTGAACTGTCGCCCGATCTCGTTCCAGTCGTATTTTTCGGCCACGACTCGACGGCCATGCGTGGCCAGGTGCTCGCGCAGGCAGGGATCATCCAGCAGCCGGAGCACCGCCCCGGCGAACGCGGTCGGATCATCGGCGATCAAGATATCCCCCTCCGGCGTTACCTCCAATCCTTCCGCCCCTTTGGACGTAGAGACCACCGGCGTGCCCAGGGCCAGGGCTTCCAGGATCTTGAGCCGGGTGCCGCCGCCAATGCGCAGCGGGACGATGCTGGCCCAACTCCCCGCTATCGCCGGACGAATATCGGGCAGGTAGCCGGTGAACTCGACGTGAGAATCTGCAGCCAGCCCGTCCAGCGAGATGCCGTCCAGCCGGCCGGTGACGCGCAGGCGGGTATTGGGTCGCCGGGCACGGATGCGCGGCCAGACCTGCTCCAGAAAGAAATGCAAGGCGTCATAGTTGGCGTGGTAGCCGAGCACGCCGGTGAAAATCAGTGTATCCGGCTGGGGCGGCCCAAAAGAGCCGGCATAATCGCCCAGGTCGAGGCCGTTGGGGATAACGGCAATGTGTCCGTCGGCGGCAATCTCTTGGACGCAGGCCCGTTCTTTAGCAGAGACGACCGTGCAGGCATCGAACCGGCGCACCAGCCCGGCCACATAGCGGCGAAACTTGAGCCAGGTGAGGCGGTAGCGCCAGCGGCGCAAGAGGGAAGGCGCTTGCAGCGGCTGCTCGCGCAGGACCATGATCTCCAGGTCTTCCAGGATACGGGGCAGCCGGGCCTGAGCCAGATACGGCGACGTCGTCAGTTCCGAGGCGATCGCCACGTCCCATGCCTCACGGGCCAGCAACGTCTCCACCTGGCGCTGCATCTCCGGGCTGTAGGTGTCCACCACGTTGCGCGGATAGGGCGAAAGGAAGCCCAGCAGCGCTTTCAGTGAGCGGGGGCGAAACTTTTTGCCCGGCACGACGTAGACCGCCTGGCAGTAAGGCGCTAATCCGGCCATCCGTTCCGGTTCGAAATCGCTTTGGGTGAAACTGACCAACGTGACCTGATGGCGTCTGGCCAGTTGGCGCAGCAAGTTATAGACGCGGATACGGGAGCCGTTATCCGGGGGATAGGGGAACCAGGATGAGACAAACAGGATACGCATAAGATTCAGCCAGGCTGGAAAGTTTCACCGCAGTCAATATGCCCCTGTGGGGCACCATAAAGAATGAAAATCTCGCGCATCAGGGCGACTTGCCCAAATGGCTTGAGCTTGGTATAGTTTAGGACACCGGTATGAGGTCGAAGACTCAGTGGTGCCGTGAGCTTGAACCGCAGTCGGACCCGGATAGCTGGAGGCACCATGAATTGTCGCCCCCTGCAAAGGGGAGCACGTAGACCAGAATCTGTAAGAAACAGCTATCCTGCCGGTGAATCCAAACTGAGGAGAGGAGAGATGGAAGTCATTTACCCGCGTTGTGCAGGACTGGACGTTCACAAGAAGGTAGTCGTGGCTTGTCGGATACACACACACGCCGACGGTCAGAAGGTGACAGAGACGCAGACTTTCGGGACGACCACGGGCGAACTGCTGCGGCTGCTGGATTGGATACAAGAGTGGGAATGTAGTCATGTGGCGATGGAGAGTACCGGAGAGTATTGGAAACCCGCGTACAACCTCCTGGAAGGACAAGTCGAGATTCTGCTGGTGAACGCACGCCACGTCAAGAATGTACCCGGTCGCAAGACCGACGTGAAGGATGCGGAATGGATTGCCGACTTGCTGCGCCACGGGTTGCTGAAGGGGAGCTTCGTGCCGCCGCAGGCCCAGCGCGAACTGCGTGATTTGACGCGTCAACGCAGTAATCTGGTACGCGAACGGGCTGCCGTGGTCAACCGTTTGCAGAAGGTGTTGGAGGATGCCAACATCAAATTGGCGGCGGTGGCTACCGATGTGATGGGCGTTTCGGCGCGGGCGATGCTGGAAGCCATCGTGGAGGGACAGGCTGATCCTGCCGTGCTGGCCGAGTTGGCCTGCGGGCGGATGCGTAACAAGCGGGAAGCTCTGGAGCAGGCGTTGAACGGACGGGTGCGTGAGCATCATCGGTTTCTGATCGCCAGCCATCTGACCCATGTGGACTTTTTGGACGAACAGATCGCGCAATTCACGCAGCGCATCGCCGAACACATTGAAAAGATGTCCGCCCCATCCGCCACAGCTACGGAGGACACGCCACCTCTGCCCGCCCCATCCGACCAGCTCAGGGATGAGCCATTGACCTTCAGCCAGGCCGTAGAGCTGCTGGATACGATTCCTGGGGTTAACCGTCGGCTGGCTGAAATCATTGTGGCTGAGATAGGGACCGACATGAGCCGTTTCCCGTCGGCGAAGCACCTGGCCTCGTGGGCTGGTGTGGCGCCGGGCAACAATGAGAGTGCAGGTCGGCAACGCTCGGGTAAAACGCCTCCCGGCAACGGCTCGCTGCGCAAGGGTTTGGTGCAGGCCGCCCATGCGGCCGCACACACGAAGAATACCTACCTGGCGGCGCAGTACCAACGTCTCGCCACACGGCGCGGCAAGAAGCGAGCCATTGTAGCAGTGGCACATTCGATTTTGGTTATTGTGTATCATGTTCTTCTGCGCCATGAACCCTATCGTGAGCTGGGCGGCAACTATTTTGACGAGCGTAAGCGCGAATCTGTGGTTAATCGGCTGGTACGTCGCCTAGAAAAGCTAGGCTACCGAGTTGCTCTCGAAACGCAATCACAGACTGCTGTGGCATCGGCATAGCTAGCCGGTCTATTTTCAGACCAGAGCGCGCCGAGATCGCTGAAATTTTGTGGTATTTCGGCATTCTCAGCGGTGAAAAAGACCCTCAATTGCAAAGTCCTATCACCTGAGAGGGGCCTGGCACTTGTACTATTGTCCGATGAGCAAGAAACAACGCT
>DAOUAJ010000453.1:0-11542 GCA_034433615.1 Anaerolineae bacterium
GGTCTTGCCCTCGCCGTAAATGCGCGGGGGGGCGGTGGGTACAGGAGTGGGAGATGGGACAGGGGTTGCTGTGGGAGCTGCAGCCGGCGCTGCGGGGGCGGCTGGCGCGGGTGCAACCGGCGCACAGGCTGCTACGGCGGCTGTGGCTGCGCCCACTCCCATCCACTTCAACAGTTCACGGCGGCTCATTCGCTGATTGAGAAACGCTGCCATACTTGTGTCCTCCTTCTCTGGCGCTGCTAGATGGACATTACGAGATCGCTATCTCCAAGTTCGCTCTTTCCCTTCAGTTTGCCCTTTCATCACCTCCTCTCTCCAGACAAGCGTCCCACTACCGCTTCTTCCAGGTCAGCCACTCGACCAGGTCAGTCTGTTCCATCGGAGGACAGACGCCTTGGAGTTATTACCCTCACTCCCTCGGCCTCGATCGCCTCGATTGCTTGAGCGGGAAGGCCGTCATCGGTGACCAGCTTATGGATGGCCCGCAAGGGGGTGATCCGGACAAGGGTTACCACCCCCCACTTGCTGCTGTCGGCCACCAGAATCACCTCCTGTGCCGCCCGGATCATGGCCTGCTTGACCTCCGTCTCCCATAGATCGGGATCTGTGGCCCCTTTGTCTACGGTGAAGCCCGCCGCGCTGAGGAAAAGCTTATCCACCGACAGGCGCGCAAGCTCCGTGACGACCATAGGGCCTACGGTGCATCGCTCCTTTCGCTTCAGCATCCCCCCCAGAAGGATCGTCGAGACCTGTGGGAATTGGCATAGCTCTTCGGCGACGGGTAGAGCGTTGGTGACGACCGTGAGATCCTTCTTGCCCGCCAAATTGCGGGCTACCTGCTGGGTCGTGGTGCCTGCATCCAGAATAACCCTTTCGCCATCACGGATCAGTTGAGCCGCCATTCGCCCGATGATTTGCTTCTCCTGGCTGAATTGTCCGTCTCGTTCTGCGAAAGATCTCTCACTGACCACGCTCTGATAGGCCATCACACCACCATGCACGCGCTTGGCCAGAGCTTTCTCCTCGAGCCAATCCAGGTCTCGTCGGATGGTCATGCTCGAGACTCCCAACAGCTCGCTCAGCTTCGCTACGGACACTATGCCGTTTTCGCTTTCATTCAGCACGTCCAGGATGCGAAGCCGCCGCTCCTCAGCCAGCATCTGTTTTCTTCCCCCTCATTTGTGTGCGTTCCTTTTTCAATTATAGCATAATACCCGGCGCATGTCAAGTCATTAGCAAAATAATACCGGGGATTCGATCAAAAACGAACACCCCGTTTCGCTGAGCCTGTTTGACATGAACGTTTTCGGCATGGTAGACTGTGTTTCATGAGGCAACAAGATCGTAGAGATGGAATAATCTCCTTCAAGAGGCTTTGCTATGAATGAGAGACAAACTGGCTCGTGCCCCCTTGGCCTTTCTGGAGACTTGATCGGTGATAGCGCGTTATTGCGCATGGGCCAGGGGGAGAAGCTGTACAAGCTTTACTTTTTCCGGCCGGCCCGGGGGCGCGGCGAGTACTTCGAACATCGAGTGTTGGCCAAGCTACGTGCCAATGGGATGTTGGAGATGATCAGCTACACCGTTCGGGTGCCGTCCAATGGTCAGCCTGAGAGATCCAACGTGCTGCGAGTGCCCGCAGTGCCGACAGGGACCCTGGAGCGCATCGTCAACCATATCCTGGTGCAGACCCACGCGGCCCCGGATGAGTTCGAAGAGGTTGATCTCACTGGGTTTGACACGCTGGACGAGCAACTGGATCATTTGCGTGACCGTGGGCTGATGGATGAGATGGAGGGGTAGTAGATCGTATTGCGTATTTCGTATTGCGTAAGCCAAACGCGCAGCACGCAACACGCAGCATGTCTTACGAGGAGAGGTTGACCATGCTTGCTCGAACACTTCTGGAAGAACGCGAGCGCATGACCTTAGCACCCTATGCCATGAAGAGCGGTGATTCGCGCGGCCGCGTGGTGCCGGAGGACGAGCACCCTTACCGGACGGCGTACCAGAAGGATCGCGACCGCATCATCCACACCACGGCTTTCCGCCGGCTGGCCTACAAGACTCAAGTCTTCGTCTACTACGAAGGCGACCACTATCGCACCCGGTTGACCCACACCATCGAGGTGGCCCAGATCGGGCGGACGATGGCGAGGGCGCTGGGAGCCAACGAGGACCTGGTGGAGACCATTTGCCTGGCCCACGATCTGGGGCATCCCCCCTTCGGACACACGGGCGAGGCAGTGCTCAACGAGTGTATGCGCGAGCATGGCGGCTTCGACCACCAGCGCCAGACCATGCGCGTGGTGGAAAAGCTGGAGCGGCGATTCCCCGATTTTCCCGGCCTGAACCTGACCTACGAGGTGCGAGAGGGCCTGGTCAAGCACGACACCGACTACGACGTGGCCCACGCCGCCGGGTATGAGCCGGAAAAAGCCGGCACGCTGGAGTGCCAGATCGCCAACCTGGCCGACGAGATCGCATACAGCACGTCGGATCTGGACGACGGCCTGCGCGCCGGGCTGTTAGCGCCTGGAGATGTACAACGGCTTGCTATCTGGCAGGACGTGATGCGGTCGTTGGGGGAGCCGCTCGACCGGCCCATAGACGTGATGCTACGGCATCGAGCCGTCCGGCGGCTGGTGGGGATTGAAGTGACGGCTGCACTGGAAGAGACGACGCGGCGTTTACAGGAAAGTGGCATCCAGTCAGTAGAAGAGCTACGGGCGTTGGGGCGGAACGTGGCAGGTTTTTCCTCAGAGATGGACGAGAAAAACCGGGAGCTACGCCAGTTCCTCATGAAGCACTTCTACCGGCACTACCGCGTCATCCGCATGACGGAGAAGGCTCGTCGTCTGTTGCGCGACCTCTTCTCCGCTTATGTGGACGCACCAACGCAGTTGCCCACCGAGACGCTGGCCCGTGCCAGCGAGGAGCCGGATGGGATCTACCGCGTCGTCTGCGACTACATCGCCGGCATGACCGACCGCTACGCGCTGGACGAGTACCGCAAGCTGTTCGACCCCGAGACGCGCGCGTGATCAGGTGATGATGAATATGCCGCGCACAGTTGGATCCACGAGACGACGCTGGTCCCGCACCAAACGTCAGCCCTGGGAGCCATTCGAGGGCCGTGTGCCCTATGGCAGCCGGCTGGCACAGGCGCTGCATTTGAGCCCCATGGTGGTGGAAGCGCTGATCGCCTTCGGCGAAGCGCGCTGGCCACGTCGCCTGTGGGCGCCCTGGCGTCGCCGCTTTGAAATCTACTTCGAGAGCCGCGATGAGGATCAGACAGGTAAATTCACCTGGTACGTGGTCTCTCGCATAGGCTGGCAAGACCGGTTGGGCAAACCACCTCAGCGTGACTATTACCCCGTCGAGTTGCGCTTCTCTGTGCGGCAGGATCAACCGGCCGTCCTCGAAATCATGGGCCGCAGCGCGTACCTCAACCGGCTGTCTCTAGATCGCGTGCTGCAAGAAATCCTGGAGGACGAAGTGCAGGCGCATCGCATGGACGATGAGCGCTTCCAGGAGATGAAGCGGCTGCTGTAGCCTCGATTCCCTGCATCGCGAGTGATGCCACGGCATACACCTGTCCTGAAAATACCACCGCCCATATCATTCCGAGCCCCTTTCGCCTCGGTCGGGAGACCTTCGGCGATCAAGGGGTCCCTGGCCTGCACCCTGGCCTCTGGCCTGCACAGCGGCTCAGGGCAGGCTGGACGTCGTACAGTCTATCCTCATAGAGGGGCCAGGGGCCAGGATCCAGGGTTTCAACTGCAGCGTGAAACAGCCTGGAGAGCCAGGTGGCTCTTGACTTCTCACGGGAAAGCTGGTATAAAAGGGTACAAGTTTCGGCCAATCACCGTGAGAGAAGTTCTTAGCGCCGAGAAGGGATTTGCGTATTGGTCGCCAGGCTGATGAGGTGAGAGATGCGCCCCCTACAGGAAGCTGCACAGAAAGAGCGAAAGCGCCTGGAAGCAGAGCGCAACCAGGTGATGCAAGATATGCAAATGCTGAGAGAGTCGCTCAAGAACGAGGTGGACATTGATCTGGAGGAAGGTGACCCGGACCTGATCGAGCGGGAAAAGAATGCCGCATTGTTGGCCGCCCTGGAACGCAAGCTAGAATCCATTGAAGTGGCGTTGCGCGCTATTGAAAAAGGGTTATACGGCGTCTGCGAGCGATGTGGTCAGCCCATTGCTCCAGAACGCCTGGAGGTCAAACCGGACGCCACCCTCTGCCTTCCGTGCCAGATCGAGGTCGAGAAGCTGATCAAACGTGGCCTTTATCGCCCCCTGGAGGAAGCGTGAAACCCACCATATCGCCTCCCGTATCGAACGCAAGGTTCAGATGACGACCGGAGAAGGGTACGGCCAGTGTGATCAAGCATAGAATCCAGCAGGCCATAACGGGGGTTGGACACTTGCGTAGAGCGATGTGCCGACCCCTGTTTTCTTTCGATAGAAGAGAATTACCACGCATCTCAGATGAGGAGTCTCTCGATGCCTCGACCTTCCTGGGATGAGTATTTCATGGGCATTGCCTTCCAGGTGGCGAAACGCAGTACCTGTGACCGGGCGCGGGTGGGGGCCATCATCGTCAAAGACCGGCGCATCCTGACTACGGGCTATAATGGTGCGCCAGCGGGATTGCCGCACTGCGATGACATCGGGCATCTGATGGTTGACGGACACTGTGTCCGTACGCTCCACGCAGAGCAGAACGCCATCATCCAGGCTGCTCTGCACGGCGTCAGCGTCCAGGGAGGCACCATGTACGTCACCCACCAGCCCTGCCTGACCTGCGCCAAGATGATCATCAACGCGGGTATTGTGCGCGTCGTCTACGCCGGTGACTATCCCGACGAGAACTCGCGCGCCTTCCTGGCCCAGGCTGGCGTGGGGCTGCAACACTTTCCAGCCTCGCCTCAGACCACAGATGTGGCTTGTACTCTTCGTTTCCCTGGCCTGCACGACGGTCCAGGGCAGGCTCAGAAGGGTGAAGGTTGATCACGATGACAACAGATAAGTCCTGGCCTGACCGTCAGGGCAGGCTGACCTTTCCGGCCGGCTTCCTGTGGGGCGCGGCCACGGCAGCCCATCAGGTCGAGGGGGATAACCGCAACAACCAATGGTGGGCATGGGAAGAGCAGCCGGGTCGCATCTGGCGCGGCGATCGCTCCGGCCGGGCGTGTGGGTGGTGGACGCCCGGCGGTGCCGAGGCTGACCTGGACCTGGCCGCCGAGATGGGACATAACGCGCATCGCCTGTCTGTAGAGTGGAGCCGCATTGAGCCCAGCGAGGGGACGTTCGAGCCTCAGGCTATTGCTCGTTACCGGCAGATCCTGCAGGCCATGCGTGATCGTGGCATCGAGCCGTTAGTCACGCTACACCACTTCACCGACCCGTTGTGGATAACCGGCAGCGGCGGTTGGGAGAATCCTCGCATCATCGAGTGGTTCCGGCGCTATGTCAGGTACGTTGTTGGTGAATTAGGCGATCTGGTGCGGATGTGGTGCACCATCAATGAGCCCAATATCTACGCAACTTACGGCTATCTCCTGGGGGAGTTCCCGCCCGGCCGCCTCGACCCCATTCGCGGGCTGCGGGTCCTCAACCACATGCTGCGGGCTCACGCTGCTGCCTACCGGACTATCCACCAGATGGACGGGCGGGCTCAGGTGGGACTGGCGCATCACATCGCACTGTTTGAGCCAGCCAACCCGAACTCTGTGCTGGACCGGCTGGCGACCGCGGTGCACGATGCTGTGTTTAATCTCATCTCTCTGTACGCTCCGCACGATGGGAACATTCGCTTCCCCGCTGGCAGCGGTCTGGTGCACAGTCCGCTGATAGATAGCCAGGACTTCATCGGCGTCAACTACTACGTGCACTATCGGGTGCAATTCGACCCTAACCGACCAGCGCAAGCCTTTGCCCGCCGCCTGTTCCCACCCGGCGCGCTCCTGACGGACACCAAGAGGAATGGCGAGCCTTACAGCGCGCTCTCGCCAGAAGGGTTCTCTCGGGTCTTGAAACGCGCCGCGCGCCTGGGCAAGCCCATCTACGTGACAGAGAACGGCTGCCCCGATGCGACGGACCGCTTGCGACCGCGCCTGCTCGCCACCTTCTTACCGCAGATCCACTGTGCGCTGGCAGAAGGGACAGATATTCGCGGTTATTTCCACTGGACACTGGTGGACAACTTCGAATGGGCCGAGGGGTGGGGACTGCGATTCGGGTTGATCGAGCTGGATGTGCCGACTGGTCAGCGACGAGTACGGCCCAGCGGCCGTTTCTACGGCGAAATCGCCTGCGCTAATGCCTTGACACCAGAGATGGTGGCGCGCTATGTACCCCCGCTTACCCCTTTCGCGTGACTGCTGGTATAATTAGTACCTGAAAATCATGAGGACTTCTGGCGGCAATAAAGCCGGGAGCTTCTCACACATAGGTCGGCAGAGAGTATCTTTTCTATGGAGAACGCCCAGTCATGAACCAGGTTCAAAATGTCGTAGAACGTATCATTGGCAATGTCGAGAAAGTGATCATCGGTAAGCGGAATGAGATTCAGCTTACTCTTCTGGCCCTCCTCTGTGAAGGGCACATATTGATCGAGGACGTGCCCGGTGTAGGCAAAACAATGCTGGCGCGGGCCATCGCTAAGTCTATTGGTTGCACCTTTCGCCGCCTTCAGTTCACGCCCGACATGCTGCCCAGCGATGTCACCGGCGTGTCTGTATATAACCAAAAGACGGGGGAATTTGAGTTCCGGCCAGGACCGGTTATGGCCCAGATCGTGTTGACCGATGAGATCAATCGAGCTACACCCAAGACTCAATCGGCTCTGTTAGAGGCGATGGAGGAACGCCAGATCACGGTGGATGGGGTCACTTACCGGATGGCCCGCCCCTTCCTGGTGTTGGCGACTCAGAACCCCATCGAATACGAGGGGACTTTCCCATTGCCTGAAGCCCAGGTTGACCGCTTCATGATGCGTATCAGTCTGGGATACCCCTCGCCGAAGGATGAAATGGCTATGCTCGACCTGCAGCGAGAGATTCATCCCATTGAGACGATCGGGCAAGTCGTCGAGGCAGAGGAGTTGCTGGCAGCACAAGAAGCGGTTAAGCAGATCTATGTGGACGATCTGATCAAGGAATACATTGTCTCTCTGGTCACTGCCACACGCCGTCACCCGGATGTTTACCTGGGAGCATCACCGCGCGCGTCGCTGGCTCTATACAAAACTGGCCGGGCGCGGGCGGCGGTGCTGGGCCGTGATTACGTCATACCGGATGACATTAAAGCGCTAGCCGAACCCACGCTGGCGCATCGGCTGATCATCAGTCCCTCAGCGCGGATCAAAAACGTGGACCCGCGTGCTCTCGTGGAAGAGACTCTCAATTCTGTGCCCGTGCCGGGTGCGCGCGTTCGGGCACGCTAATGAGCCATCAGCAGTCAGCTCTCCGTCGTGCCAACATCAACGGCTGACCGCTGATGGCTGAGAGCCATCGAGGTGGATTGTGCGACGCTCATGGGGCGTCATCGTTCTCGGCCTGCTGGCCTGGGTCTTCGCCCTGAAAACTGGCCGAGAGATTATCTATACGGTTGCCTACCTGGTTACCGCCGTCGTCCTTCTTTCCTTTCTCTGGGCCTGGGCTGGGATTAACTGGGTGCGGATCGAGCGCTACACACGCGCCCGACGCGCGCAGGTGGGGCGGTTCGCTGAGGAGCAGTTTGAGGTTCACAATTGCTCTCGCTTGCCCAAACTGTGGCTAGAGGTTCGTGATCTCTCCGATTTACCGGGGCACCACGCCAGCCGCGTCATCAACTCGCTGGGTGGACAACGACGACAGCGCTGGTTGGTGCGCACACTGTGCCGGCAGCGTGGCTTTTACACCCTGGGGCCACTGGTGTTGGCTTCCGGTGATCTGTTAGGGCTTTTCCGGATGGAGCGGCTGTTGCCAGCCACCGGTACGATGATCGTCTATCCGGCCACCGTAGACCTTCCTGGCTTCTCTCCTCCCCCAGGCGAACTGCCTGGGGGCGATGCCATGCACCGCCGTACTCATCACATCACCACCAACGTGTCCGGCGTACGTGACTACCAACCGGGCGATTCTTTCAACCGTATGCATTGGCGCTCTACCGCCCGCACCGGCCGTCTGATTGTGAAGGAGTTCGAGCTTGATCCTACGGCTGATATCTGGATCTTCCTGGACATGGATCAGGCTGTACAGGCAGCAACCCCGTGGGCACGCGAAGTCCCTCAACGGGAGTTCCCCGTGTTGCCGCGAGAGTTATCCCGCCTGACCCTGATCCCCAGCACGGAAGAGTACGGCGTTACCGTGGCTGCGTCTTTGGCCCGCCACTTCCTGGCCCGCAACCGGGCTGTGGGGTTCGTCGCACATACTCAGCAGCGGGAGATCATCCAGGCCGACCGCGGCGAGCGGCAGTTAACCAAGATCCTGGAGACGCTAGCAGTGATAGAGGCTCGCGGTCACTTGCCATTTGCCCAGGTGTTGGCTATAGAGGCTCAACACCTGAGCCGGAATACAACTGTCATCGCGATCACTCCCGCTGTCTCATCAGAGTGGGTGATGGCGTTGCGTGAGCTGGGCCGGCGGGGTGTGCGCAGTCTCGCCGTTTTGCTGGCTGCTAACACCTTTGGCCCCACCCCATCCTGGCATGAAACACTAAGTCTTCTTCACGCTAATAACATTCCCGCCTATGTGGTGCGTCGTGACGACGCGATTGACGTTGCCCTGGCCCATCCTGCCCGCTGGGAACCACAGCCATCCCGCCCACGGACAACCTTCCCCAGCGACGGTCATAACTCCATCAGTGAGCGTTCTCAATAGTAAAGGTGACCCGGCGGCTTCCAGTCATCAGCTCATCTTTTGGTCCACAGTGGAAATTATGGTATAGTATGGTGGATTATGACGCGTTCGTCACACGTGCAAGGGTTTGATTATAACTAAAGGGCGAGCTTTCGGACGGATGCGTTCACATTTTGGCTGCTGATGCGATCAGCGCCGCGATTGAGCTGGCTCGTGAGTGATCGTCGCGCCTTGGGGGAACGTCCTGTTGAAAAACGCGGCCAGACGGTCGCTCTCAGACCGCCAGCGTATTAGCACCTTGAGCCTTTGAAGGAGCATTTGATTATTTCGTGGGTGAGAATAGACATCGTAGAGGGAAGCTTTATTGGCGGCGGATGGACCTGCACCTGCATACTCCAGCATCCGCTGATTGGATCGAGCCTGATGTCACCTTCTTAGATTGGTTATATAAAGCTGAAGCACGCGGGCTTGATATTGTAGCCATCACCGATCACAACACCGTGGCAGGCATCGCCCGGTTGCGTGATGAGGTTGAACGACTGACCTGGCTTGAACAGCAGAATCGCCTCCGTTCCCAGGAACGACGACTTCTGGACGAATACCGTCGGTTAGGCAACAAACTGCTTATTTTGCCTGGCCTGGAGTTTACAGCCACCTTTGGCTTTCACATCCTGGGCATCTTTCCACCGGAAACCCCCGTACGTGAGCTGGAGTACCTTCTGCTCAGACTAAACGTCCCGCCTGACAAGCTAGATGTGGGTTCCACAGAAGTGGGAGCGACGACGGATGTGTTAACCGCTTATCGCCTGATCCACGAGGCTGGCGGATTGGTGATTGCGGCCCATGCTAATGCTGCCAATGGTGTGGCTATGCGGGACTTCCCCTTCGGGGGGCAGACAAAGATCGCCTATACTCAAAGCCCATATCTCCACGCCTTGGAAGTTACGGACCTGGAGAGTCGTAGCCCGCGGGCGACGGCTCGCTTCTTCAACGGCACCAAGCCCGAGTATCCCCGACGCATGCATTGCATTCAGGGATCCGATGCCCATCAGCTAAGCCGGAACCCCAGGGATAAGCACCAGTTAGGTCTGGGGGATCGCGTGACCGAGATCCTTCTGCCCGAGGTCAGTTTCGAGGCGATCAAAGAGGTGTTCGAGGGCAACGATTTCGCCCGCACGCGGCCTTACCGGGCAAGCCGCGAACCGTACGATCACATCCTGGCCGCCCGCGAGCAAGGACCGAACATCGTCCAATCTTTCCACGAGAGCATGTCTCGGCGGGGCGGACGCCTGCGCGCTGTGCTCACAGACGTGGTGGCCTTTGCTAACGCTCAGGGAGGCACCGTCTACATCGGCGTCAGCGGAACGCGCAAAGGATTGCCCCCGGGCGTTGATAAACCGGAAGAGGCAATAGCACTGCTCAAGCAAGAGATTCAGCAGAAGATCACGCCGCCGCTGGATGTGACAGTGGATGTGATGGAGAGCCAGGGGCGACCGATTGTGCGGGTCGTCGTGCCGGAAGGTAGTGAAAAGCCCTATTGCCTGGAGCAGAGTCACATCTATATCCGGCAGGAGAGTGAGACCAGCCTGGCAGTACGTGATGAGATTGTTGATCTGGTAAAGCAATCGCTGCGCCCGAAAGAAGCGATTTTACCCCCTGCACCACCCCAGGAGATCCCTCTCCTGGAACCTAAGCCCACCACGGACCGCACTGAGCCGCCCAAAGTGGGTGTGCAAATCCTGGCTTCCATTGAACGCAAAGGCACCATCTATCACACCTTGAAAGACCTGCGTAACAACCAGGTCGTTCAGAATGTGACGCGAGCCTCGGCGCGTAAGTTGTGGAGCTACGCCATCAGTCAACATGAGTCTAACTCGCTGAATCTGGAGGAAGTGACCTGGCGTGGCAACATCGGGCTGTGGCGACAGCAAAAGCGAGCGGGCAAGCGTCGTTACGATCTGGTCCAGCGTATGCCCGATGACACGATCGAAGTGTATTACGGTGTGACAGAAGAGGGGATGGAAGGGCCCTGGCGACAGTTTTTGCCCAATGAGGAATTCTCCGACGCGTGATTCATCTGCCACTCGAAAGTGACCGACACTTTGAGAAGTGCCGGTCACTTGTTGGAACGTTAAAGCCGGGCAGGAGCAAGATAGAGGATAGCGACCACGGCTGCGGCCCACAACAACACACTAAGCAACAAAGGCACATCCTGGAGGATCAACTCATCCGGCGCGCCCCCCAGCTTCCGTACGTGGATAAGATACAGATAGCGGAACAGTCCGTACAACACGAAAGGTATGGTCAGCATCATCAGGTGATTAGGCGGCAGATTGGGAGCGGAAAAGGTGTACAGTGAGTAGGCGATGACGGTGGTGCTGGTAACCAGGCCGATCAATTGGTCCAGGAAGGATACGGTATAGTGATCCAGAATGGAGCGATGGGCATTGGCATTGCTCGCCAGCAGAATGATCTCATGGCGCCGCTTGCCCAGGCCCACGAAGAGAGCTAATAGAGTCGTGCACATATAAAGCCAGGGGGAGAAGCGCGTCACCTGCACGACGACTACGCCAGCCACCACGCGCAACACAAAGCCGGCAGCAACGCTCATCACATCCACAATGACGATGTGCTTAAGCCAGAATGAGTAGCCCAGGTTCAGCAACAAGTACGCCAGGGTGACCCATCCCCGCC
>DAOUAJ010000454.1:0-4078 GCA_034433615.1 Anaerolineae bacterium
CACTCAGATCGGCCTCGACCTTTTGTGGAATACGGGGCGCTGTGAAGAGGCGAGTGGGCACTTCCTCCGCTGGACCCCACAGGCGATTGTACAGCGTGGCCAGTTGAAGCAGCGTCCCCTCGCCAGGGAGCCGCACCTGCCACCGCGATGTGACCACCCGGGGCCGCAGGCGACGGCCGAGGTCCCACACCTCGTCCCCCTCATAGACCCCCACCGCCACGCCGAACTCCGGCGTGGCGCGGGTCCACCAGGTCACCGGGTTAAAGACCACGCGGACGACCTCACCTGGTCGCCAGCGCTGGGTGGGGTACCACACCAGGGCGGCGGGTGGCTCCGTGGTTGCCCCGACGACGTCGCCTTGGGCGTTCAGCTCGAACAGGGCGATCTGGTAGTCGGCTGACAGCGGACGCAGCGCCTCGAAATACAGGGTGTATAGCCGCTCGTCGCCGCGCCGGCCTTCGATGTCATAGCCGTGCAACCGCAACATCCCATCGCCTGTGTCTGACTGAATGAAGTTAACGGTGAGCGGGTACTCTGGAGCCGGATCGTTTACCCGCAAGAAGCTGTAGAACGCGTCAGGCAGCGGCTGCGGCGGCGCGCCGCGTCGCAGCAAGATGTAGCCATCGTCAGCGGCAATGAGACCAAAAACAGGGCTGGCGACGACCTGATCACGCACCCATTTCAGGAAGTTGTCCTTGTTGGCCGTGAACGTGGCCGCATCCAGCAGCAGGTACTCGGCTTTCAGCGAGTACGGGAACAGGTTGATGCGCTCACGCTGGCTGAAGTGCGGGTTCAGATTGTACTGGGCCGACAGGCTCGCGTTTTCCGGTATCAGCCGCGCGATGGTCTGGAGCCGGCGCGCGTGTTCGCTTACCGCCGGCCAGGTGAACCCCTCGGCCAGCGGCGTGGCCCCTCGATAGTAGTGATAAACCAGCGTGCAGGCCAGCACCCACAGGCTGAGCGCTACGATTTCGGATTTCGGATTTCGGATTTCGGATAGGGGCTTGAGCGCTTCTGATGGTTGGCTTTTGCTCTGACGCCCCTGGCCAGGGATCGCTAACCTGGACCATCTGCTTATCCTGGCCGTTCCCATAATGGCGGAGACGATCACGAACGGCACCAGTGGTGCGGCGTAATGGTACCGCTCCAGGTAGTGCATCTGTGCGTTGTCGCTGATCAGGTTGACCAGCAGCGACGGGGCCAGCATGGCCAGCGTGGCCGGGCTGAGGAGCGAGAGCCAGCCCACCGGCGCGAGCAATCGCACCACATAACGCAGGTTGGCCTCTGTGAATAGCCGACCGAACACCAGCGTGATGGGGGCGCTCTCTTCACCTGCCGGATTCGCTGAATCGTAATAGTTCAGGTATGGCGAGCGGCCGCTGGTGTTGAAAGCTGGTACGATCACGAAGGCGGCGATCAGAAACCAGGCCACCCCCGCCGCAGTTACCGGGAGCCCCAGCCGCGGCCGGCGTTGCACGACCGCAGCATACAGCCCCATCATCGCCACCAGCAACGGCATTTCCTCCTTCGTCGCCGCGGCCAGCAGTCCAAAAACCAGGAACATGCGCGTGCGCCCGGAGAGCAGCCCGTACGCGGCGAACAGGAGCAGGCTGGCAGCCAGGGTCACCGCGTGAAAGTCGAAGAGGTTGGCCGCCTCCAGCGCCGGGAAGAGCAGGTACGCGGCCGGGAAAACGATGGCCGGCAGCCCATCGCCCAGATGCTCCCGGGCCAGCCAGTAGGCCGGGAGCGCGCCCAAGGCCAGAACCGTCGTTTGCAGGATCAACAAGGCTCGCGGATCGCTCCAGGCCCAGTACAGCGGCGCGATCAAGAAATAGATCGGCTCCACATGCATCGCCAGCCGGGTGCCGACCTTGAACGTCCTGGCTCGCCCCTCCCAGTTGGTGAAGGCCAGCGGCCGCCCGTGCGCCGTGTTCCACACCGCCTGGTCTACGTTGCCCAGATCGTAGGCGTTGGTCTCCAGCCCGTTGTGCCGGGCGATGGTGATGGTGCTGAAGAAGACAATGTAGGCGGCAATGAAGAGCAGCACCAGCACATAGCTCCAGGTACGTAATGCGTAATGCGTGATGCGTTGGCCTGCCATCACTGTGTACCGTCTCTCCAGAGGGATACAAACGGCTCTGGTCACAAACCTAGACAGTAGTGGACTACTGCCTCAACCTCTCGCATTTTCTCGTCGGAAAGCCGACCGACCGGTTGGGCAGGGAAACTGAACTCTTGATCTATGATGGCCAACTCGGACCGGATCGCCGGGTCATTTGCCATCGCCGCGAGTTGCTCAGTCAAGTCTTTGCTCGTGGCGAATTGGACCCCTCTCCTCGCCTGCTCTCGCATTCTTCTCTCTATCAGCGGACGCGCAACGCGTCCTCCAACAGGATGCGATCCCCCCACGGTGTGCCGTCCGGCCCCGTCACCGGCAGGCGAGCGCCTGTGGCCGGGTCGTACAGCCCCACCGCGATGCTGTACCGTCCCGGCGGAGCGTCCGCCGCCACGGGAAAGGCGTACGGATCGCGCACCTGATCGCCCGTGACCCACAACGGCAGCGGCTGGGTTCCGAAGACGGGCGGGTTGTCCTGCTGACCGCGCAATTTTCCACTCTCGTCAAGCAGATGGACAAAGACCGTGTACGCGGGCGGCGCATCCCTCAACGCCTGCCAGTACAGGGTCACGCGCACCTCGCCACCCGGCCGCACGGTGGGTGTCTCCACGCGATAGCCTAGCAGTTGCGCCACATCGCCCAGGCGGGCGTCCACGCGGCGGGCAACCTGCTCCGGCAGGCGGTCCCGGAACTCCGGCTGCGGTGTCGGGCGACGCGGGCCGTTGCGATAGCGCATCAGGTGCCAGAGCGTGCCGTCGCCCAACAGCCGAGGCGCCAGCCAGCTTTCCTGCACCTGTGGACGCAGGCGCAGGCTCGCGTTCCATACGTCCATCCCCTCCAGGATGCCCAACGCCACCGAGAACTCGGACAACTCGCCCGACCACCAGGTGAAGGTGTCGGCGACCACGCGCACCGTCTCGCCGGGTCGCCAGCGGCTGGTGGGAAGCCATACCAGCGTCATCTGCGGCACCTCGCTTGCCCCGCGCAACTGGTAACGCTCATCGGCCAGGTATAGGGTCACGGTGTAATCGTGCGTCAAGGGTCGCAATGCCTGGAAGTAAAGTGCATAAAATGGCTCGCCATCGCGCCGTGGCAGCAGATCGAACCCCAGAAAGCGGATGAGCTCTTCACCCGTGCCTGGCAGAGCAAAATCTACTGAGGCTGGATACCGCGGCGCTGCGTCGGGCGCGCGAGCGAAATCGAAAAAGGGATCAGGTAACGGTTGGGCGGGAGCGCCTCGCCGCAGCAAGATGTACCCGTCGGCCGCATCCACCACGCCGTAACCCGGCCGCTCTGCCACGTTCGCCTTAAGCCAGGCGTGAATGTTTTGATAATTGTACCCCGGGTAGGTGGTAACGTCCAGCAGCAGGTACTCGCCGCTGACGTCGTAGGGAATGATCGTGATGCGCTCTCGCTGTGACAGGTGCGGGTTCAGGTTCTGCTGGGTAGACACGCTGGCATCGGGCGGGATCTGCGCCAGGAAGCGGGCCAGCAGGCGATGGTGCGCCGTCAGCCGCGGTGGGTCATAGTCGCGCGCCAGCGGGGTAAACCCGTGTTCCCACTGCGCGCCCAGGCTCGCCAGCAGGATCAGCGCCGCCAGCGCACCGGCCACACATCCTGGAGAAGACGACAGGCGACGGGCGATGGACGATAGACGGCTAATGGCTGATAGCTGACGGCTGATAGCTGCGACCCCCATCACCGCCGCCACCGCCACCAGGGGCGCGATGGGGGCCACGTAATGGCGGCCCAGGACGTGCTGGGTTGGGTTGTCACTGAGCAGATTGAGGGCGATAGAGGGCACAGCGATGAGCAGAGCCGGCCACCCGGCGAGCGGGAGGAAGGCCATCGGCCAGAGCATCTCGATCAAGTAACGAACGGTCTCCCAGGCCAACAGGGTGCGGATCATGGCCACCAGTAGCACAGGCGCGTTGGCCAGCGTCAGTCCGCCCGGTCCAAGGA
>DAOUAJ010000455.1:0-11087 GCA_034433615.1 Anaerolineae bacterium
GAGCCCCGAGGGCGGGGCAATTCCTTCAATGGTGATAATTGATCTCCCCTCGGCCTCGACCGCCAGAACCAGACAAGAGTTGACCAGCACGCCGTCCAGGATGACGTTGCAGGCGCCACAGTTGCCACTGTTGCACCCTTGCTTTGTGCCTGTCAACCCTAACTCCTCTCGCAACACCTCCAGCAGACTTTGTCGGGGTTCACAGAGAAATTCAACGTCCTCGCCGTTGATGCGTGTGTGCACGAGTACTCTCTTGGACATGGGTTGCTCCTCAATAACGTAAAACGTGAAGCGTAAAACGTCAGCGGAGGTTACCGCTTACGTTTTACTCATTACGTTTCATGCCCTGGCTCGCTCGATGGCTCTCTCCAGCGCGCGACGGGTCAACACGGCTGACAGGTGTTTGCGCTGGGCGATGGTCCCGCGCATGTCGGTGATGGGGCGAGCTGCTGCCTGGGCAATGTGGGCTGCCTCCGCGATGGATTCGGCGGAGATTCTGCGGCCTGCGAGGTACTCCCCGGCCTCCGGCACGAAGAGTGGGGTCGGCGCTACCGCACCCAGGGCGATACGAGCTGATGTGATGAAAGCTCGGCTTTCATCAAGCACCACGGCGGCTCCTGCGCCGACCACAGCAATGTCCATCTCGTTGCGGGGGGTGAAGCGCAGATAGCTGGCGCCAAACCGTGATTTGGGGGGTGGGATGTGCAGCGAGACCAGGAACTCACCGCGTTGGAGGACGGTCTGACCTGGCGCCGTGCAGAAATTCTCTACCGGAACTTCCCGATAGCCGTGGGGGCCGGCGATCACGCAGATGGCTTCGTGGACGATCAGGGCCGGGATAGAGTCGGCCGCAGGCGATGCATTGCACAGGTTGCCGCCCAGGCTGGCCCGTCCCTGAATCTGGACGCTCCCAATCAATGAGACGGCATCAATCAGGCCTGGGTAGGCCCTGGCGATGGCCGGGTTGCCGCAGATCCGGTAGCAGGGTACCGCAGCACCCAGTCGCAGCCCCACGATGGGATCATAACTCAGTTCATTGACCTCAGGGATCCGCTTGATGTCCACCAGGAGCCTCGCCTCGCGGCGCCCTTCGCGCAATTGCACCAGGAGATCTGTGCCTCCACTCAGGATCCGGACCTGATCTCCTCCATTGGATAGCAACGAAACTACTTCATTAACGCTGCGGGCTGGAATATACTCAAATGCTTGCAAGGTCTCACCTCCCATGATTTCTGCAAGGGCGGAGTTGCCCGCCTCCGCTCCGTTCGCCGTAGACCGCTGTGCCATGGCTGCTCAGCCAGCCTCTCGCAGGTTAAACGTGTGAGAGGCTAAGCAGTCACGTGGCACCAATTATAGCATAAAAACTGCGCCCCCAAGCAACCTTGGGGCAGCGGATTGTAGATGTCCGTGCTTGACAACACCTGCAATATCTGCTAAAACAGGGCCGTTTGTTCATGCCGTTAGCGAAACACGGAGCAGCAACGAAGCCCACGGCTCTGGAGAGTGCCATTATCAGCCGCAGGTACTTGAAGAGCGTTGGGGTGTGAGGGGCGACAGACGATGGACAGCAGGTTCAAAGCGAAGGAGAAACAACACACAATGACTACATTCCGCGTAGGCATCATCGGCTGTGGGCGCCCCTGGAAGACCCAGGGGGCGACGGGTTTTGGCATGTCGCACCAGCATGCGCTGGGCTACGAGGCATCGCCGGATACCAAAATTGTAGCTCTGGCGGACATCAACCTGGAGAACGCGAAGGCGTTCCAGGCTGTGCACGGCGGGGAGCATATCTATCAGGACTACCAGGAGATGCTGGAAGCGGCACGAGCCCCGTTCAGGTCATGTGGCGGCTGCCTGAATCATGCGTCCAACCGGATCAACCGTCGTTCCCGGCCCGACGCCACCAACATCTGGGCCAGGTACACCGCGCGTAACCCCTCCTCGCCCCCAACCAGAGGCGGCTCTCCACGGATCACGGCGCGCACGAAGGCTTCTAACTCTTCCTTAAGGGGCTCTTGCCGGTGAATCTCGTAGCGAGTGACCTTACCCTCGCTCACCCCCATCAACGCGATCAACCCCTCCCAACCGTTGGCTGAGCTGTTCTCGTAGAAGAACAGATCTTGCGTCAGATAATTGACCAGGAACATGCCTCGTTCGCCCAGCACACTCAACTGGCGGATCTTGGTGGGCGTCAACCAGTTCACATCCAGCAGGCCGATGGTGCCGTTGCGAAATTTGAGGAGACCTGATAGCAGGTCTTCATGCTGCACGTGAATTTCCCGTTCCGTCTCAGCGTAGAGCGACTCGATGGGCGATCCGTTCAGGTATTCCATGATGTTGAGCTCATGAGTGGCCAGATCGAATACCACGCCCACGTCCTCTACCCGCGACGGGAACGGCCCCACGCGGCGGGCCATCATCTGAAAGACGCGCCCGACCTGGCCGGCATCCAGGCGCCGCTTGAGCTCTTTGACGACGGGGTTAAAGCGCTCGACGTGCCCTACGGCCAGCGCCACATTCTGGGCCTGCGCAGCAGCGATCAGCGCCCGCCCCTCCTCCACTGACGCGGTCAGAGGCTTTTCAATGAAGACGTGCAGACCGCGCGCGATCACCTCACTCGCCACTGGAAAGTGCAGGCGCGTGGGCACCGCTACCGTGACGATGTCCAGTCGCTCACGGTCCAGCATCTCCCGATAATCGCTGTAGGCGGCCGCTTTATACGTACGGGCCACACGCTCCGCTACATCGCGCGAGATGTCCGCCACGGCCGTCAGGTTGACCCCCTCCATCTGTGCGAAGACGCGCGCATGGTTACGTCCCATCGCGCCGACACCGATCACAGCCGCTTGCAGCATTTTTATCTCCAACCAAGAGAGGAATTACATCTTGAGAGCTTTTAGCTCCCAGATTCGGCTATCAGCCCCCAATGAGCAAGCTAATTGCTGAATGCTGACCGCTAACCGCTTTTACACGAGTCAGCATGCCCGCAGCCAGAATCAGTAAAACCGGCTCCACCGGGGCGCGCATGCGAAAGCCCCCCCAGAATACCAGCGCATTGGCCGTAAAGCAAATCACGACCACATACAACGGGCTGAGACGCCTCCATTGGGCACGGTACAGCCAGGTGCCGGCCGCCGCCAGTAAGGCGACCGCCACGTAGGCGTAGAAGCCTAGGTTCTCCGGGAAGCCGCGGGTGAACCGGTACAGATGCCAGAAGTTGACGAAGCGCCAGAACGCCATCGCCGGCAATTCGGCGAGGTGGGCGCGCATGAAAGCCAACCCCATGCCACGCCACAGCCGATCCCGCGCCACCTCGCTCAAACCCTCACCGCAGCGCGCCCCTCTCACCCAGCAGGGCGAAACCCAATCACCCCAGTAAGTCGGATCGTTGAGGATGATCTCGTTGTACGAGCCCAACAGCACCGCGCCCCCCATAGTGCTGAACGGAATGAAAGCGCCCATTGCGATCTGGTTGCGTATCACCCATGGCGCCAGCAGCGCGGCGACGAGCACAGTGAACCTGACCATGATCGGCCAGGCTCGCCGTCCCCAGTACCACAGGCTCCAGGCCACCGTTCCTGCCCACAAGATGAATCCGTTGGGCCGGGTGAGCGCTGCCAGCCCTAACGCCACACCTAACATGACGACGCCGCCAGCCTGAGGGCGCTCCTTCAGCCGCAACATGGCCCACAACACCAGCGTGGTCCACAGAACGAAAGCCGTTTCCGACAGCAGTTGACCATCGTTGTAAATGAGCAGCGGATAGCCGGCAGCCATGACTCCGGCCAGCCGGCCCGGCCCCTCCCCTAACGCCTGAGCACCTGCCCGATAGACGACCACACAGGTGAGCGCGCCCAGAACGTTTTGCATTACCAACGCAGCGCCGTAGTGAACGCCAAACAGCGCATAGACGCCAGCCAGCAACAGAGGGAAGACGGGCGGCCGGATCGCGGTTAGTTCACCAGAGGCGAGACGATACCCCCGGCCGGCCGCCAAACTCTCGGCGATGGCACTGTACTCAGCCGCGTCCAACTGCGGCATATAGTCCCACCCCACGAACCACGTCACGTAGGCCAGGCGCAGGGCTAGCGCCAGCAAGAAAATCAAGACGGCCCACTTCATGCGCTCTCGTCTGCTCCCAAATGGTACGTAGCGCCACACGCTGGACATGTCTGCTCGTCCCCTTGATCGTGCAGAGAGTGGCCACAACGACAGACGTACCCTGCCAACCGCGCCGGGTTGCCCAGCACCAGGCCCTGGGCCGGCACATCGCGGGTGACGACAGCCCCCGCGCCCACCAGGGCGAACGGCCCCACCGTGACGCCCGCCAGCAGGATGGCTCCCGCGCCGATGGACGCCCCATGACACACCCGGGTGGGCGCCACCTCCCAATCGTTGTCTTGCTTTAGCCGGCCGTCCGGTGTGATCGCCCGCGGGTAGCGATCATTGGTCAGGCAGGCATTCGGCCCCACAAACACGCCATCCTCCAGTGTGACACCGTGGTAAATAGAAGCGTTGTTCTGGATCTTCACCCGATCACCAATGACCACATCCCGGTCAACGTACACGTTCTTACCCAGGATGCACTCCCGACCGATCACCGCGCCTTCACGCACCTGAGCATGGTGCCAGATGCGCGTGCCTGCGCCGATGCGCGCGCGGGGCGAAACTTCCGCCGTCGGATGGATCAAAGGCTCCTCGTCCATATCTCCTCGATGGATCAGCGGTCAGCGATCAGCAATCAGCTTTAAGCTCAGTACTTTAGGCCGAAAGTTGGCGGCTAATGGCTGAAAGCTGAAAGCTGATAGCTGACGGCTAGTAGCTCACATTCGCAAATAGGCGTGAATGATCTCATGAATGCGGCAGGGCGGCGGGTGATACGGCACAGGGGTGAAGGTACGGGCCTGCTCCAGCGCCCCCGACAGGTCTTGCACACGTCGGCACCAGATGAGGTGCCCGTCGCGGGAGAAGATCTCGGCCAGGCTGGCCTGGTGGCCATGGTACGTCGCCGGGTTGGGAACGCACACCACCCGCTTCCCCAGCCCTAATGCCTCCACGATCACCCCTAACCCGGCGTGGCAGACGACCAGATCGGCCTGCGCCATGTATGGCTCCAAAGCGGGCGCGTAGCGGAAGTAGCGAGCGTGCCGCGGCTCGTACCTGCCGCTGCCGATCTGCATGAGCACCTCCTCACCCAGCCCGCACGCCAGCCGATCCATCTCCTGCACCAGCGCGTCAAAATCCGTGTGCCCCACCGTGACGAAGATCACCACAGCCTCCCGGCGTAGATTGACCCCGGCGCCTGAGTTTGCAATTCCGGCCACTGCACGAAAAACAGGTCCGCCAGGTGGACCATGATCTTGCCTGTCGTCGTCAGGTGATGCACGGGCGAGGCGGTCTCCACGTAGATGACGTGAGCACCCATCAACTTGCCCAGCAGCGACACAGGCACGGCCAGCCCGGCCCCGGCGCTCAACACCACATCCGGCCGCACGCAACGCAGCGCTCGCGCCGCCTGCAGGCACGAAACCAGCAGCTTCCACGCAACCAGCCAGGGCGGATCGTCCTTGAAGCGGGGGCGCAGGGCACGGAAGACCGGGCCAGGTTGCTGGATCTTGGCTTCCGACACCGCGTCGTCGGCTGCGATCAGGTAGCTGTATTCGTAGATGGGCCCCAATAGTTCCACCAGGCGCACCATCTCCTTCGTATGGCCACCGGAGCCCAGCACCACCAGAATCTTCAAGCGTCTGCCTCCACCGCCATTCGGTAGACTTCCAAAACTTGCCGGGCGATCCGGTTAATGTCAAAACGCTCGACAGCGGCGCGGCCGTGGGTGCGGCCGTGGTTCAATGCCTGCTGCAACCCCGCCGCCAACGCGTCCGCAGCCGCCGCTGTGATCACGCAGCCGGCCGTATTGCCGATCACCTCGGCCACATCCCCTACGTCTACCGAGACCACCGGCAGATTGCAGGCCATCGCCTCCTTCACCACCATCGGCGAGCCCTCGTGGGTGGACGTAAGGATCAGCGCATCGCACGCCTGCATGTAGGATGGCACCTGTTCGTGCGGTTGTCCGGTCAGCGTGATCAACTCCGCATTTATCCCTATCTCATTGAGGCGGGTCATTGCCGCCTGAGCCAGCGGGTACCGCTTCTCAGGCCGTAGGCCACCGGCAAAGAGCACCAACGGCCGCTCAGGGTCGAGTCCCAGTTGCGCCCGCGCGGCGGCGCGATCCCCCGGCCGGAACAGCTCCAGGTCAACGCCGCACGGGATCAGGTGGCTGCGAATCGGCGCCAGCGCCCGTTGCATCGCCCGCGAAACCACGATCACCTGATCGGCCCAGCGCGAGGCCAGCCGGCAGAGTGGCGCCGTCCACCCCGCCAGCACCTCGATGCCGTGATGGGTGAGCACCAGCGGTCGCTTCCGTTGCATGCGGGCGATCAGGCCTGAGAACACGTAGTGGGCGTGAATCAGATCGTAGTGGGCGCGGCGCAGTTGCACCAACAGCCGGGGCACTCCCCAGACGTAATTGAGGGTGTTGCGTCGTCCGTCCACGTGGAGGACGTCGAAGCTCACACCCAGTTTCTGCAACGAGGCGATCTGCTCGGCCACGAAGATGCCTGCCGCCGGGCGATCGGGCGTGGGATACATGTTGGTCACCAGGAGAACGCGCACAGCCGCCTCATCCCATGAATCAAACCCGAAGGGTCTCTGAGACCCTTCGAGTTTGCCCTTCGTGGCCAGCCGCCAGATCGTACACTGCTCGATAAGCAGCAGCCACCTGCGGCGCGCGAAAACGCCCCGCTGCCTGCCGCGCCTGCAGCCCCATCTCCCGTCGCAACGCTGCGTCGTTGAACAGACGGGTCAAACGCGCGGCCAGCGCGCCCGCATCGCCTGGCGGCACCAGAAACCCGGTGATGCCATCGGTTACCAGATCGGGTACGCCTCCCACTCGCGTCGCCACGACCGGCCGGCTGGCCGCCATTGCCTCCGCCAGGATCATCGGCGCAGCTTCCTGCCGGGAAGTGAGAGCAACCACCTGCGCCTCGGTCAGTTCAGTCAGCAGGCGATCTCTGTCCAACAGACCCAGAAACCGCACCTGCCCATCCAGGCTATGGGCGGCCACGTAAGCCAGCACCCGGGTGAAGTAATCATGATCCATTGCAGGCCCGGCCACATGCAAGGCCACCGGCTGACCCGTATCCCGCAATTGCTCGATAGCTCGCACCAGCGTCAGCACGTCCTTGAGTGGCGTGATCGCCCCCACCATCAGCACGCGGTTCGGCTGTCCCGCTCCCTGCACGGCGAAGAATCGCTCCGGCACTGGGTTGGGGATCACGTGCCAGCGCGCCTGACGGCCCCCCAGCCGTTCGTACTCATGCCGGACGTAAGGGCTGATGGCGATGATCTCCCGCACCCGGTTCAGCGCGTAGCGGTCATACACACCGGTCAGCCACAAGCTGAGGCGCAGGAACCAGGAGTGGGCTATCTCTTGCTCGCGATGAGCAATGCCGTGCAATGTCCAGACGGGTGAAAAGCCCGCCCATAACGCAGCCACTGCGTAATTGGAGCCGTGGGCATTGACCACATCGGGCTGGATCTCGCGCAGCCGTTGCGCGATTCGGCCCAGCCCGGTGATCATGTTAGGCACCACACGGCGACGTGGCCGGCTGAGATAGTGGATCGTCACCCCATCCTCCCGCCGCACCTCGTCCCTCGGGATGCCCGAGTGACAACAAACGATGTGCAGGTCCAGGTCAGGGTCGGTACGCAGCTCGGCTGCCAGATTCACCACCACCGCCGGCACCCCGCCAGGCACGCGGTTGGGATCGAACGGATAAAGGCTGGCCAGTGCAACCCGCAACGATACACCCATGTCAGCCCTCCCCATCTGGCTGATGAACAGACTCCATCACCCAGCGATAGACTTCCAACGTCTGCGCGGCCACCTGCTCTGCTCGAAAGCGCCGTTCCGCCTCCGTCCGGCCGGCCGCGCCCATCGCACGGGCCTGCGCAGGATCGCTCAGGAGCCTCAAGAGAGCGTCCGCCAGCGCACGCACGTCGCCACGCGGCACCACCCACCCGGTGCGGCCATCGGCCACCATGTCCGCCACGCCACCCACATCGGTAGCCACCACCGGCCGCCCCACAGCCATCGCTTCGGCAAGGGTAACCGGCGCGGTCTCCTGATGAGAGGCCAGGGCCACCACCGCGGCGCGAGTATACGCCGTCGCCATCTGATCGGCTGGCAATGCCCCCAGGAAGCGCACCCGGTCGTTCAATCCATGTTCGGCCACATAAGTCCGACAGCGAGCGGCATAGGCGGGGTCGGCATCCAATTGGCCCGCGATCTCCAGGCGAGCCTGCGCTAGCCGTTCAGCAACCAATCGAAACGCGGCCAGCAACTCCAGGATACCTTTGCGTGGGATGACCCGGGCTGCACAGAAGATCGTGCCCGGCTCCGGCTCACCTGCCGTGGCGAAATAGCGATCGTCCACCGGGTTCTCGATGGGGTAGACCCACCCGCGCATCAGGTGACGGTACTCACGCTCCACGTACGGGCTGATCGCGATCAGATGTCGCGCCCGCCGCACACAGTATCGCTCGTAGGCCACGTCCACCTGCCAGCGCAGCCAGTTGCGCCACCCACGGGCCAACACCGCCTCTCGAAAGATCACGCCGTGCAGAGTCACCACGGCTGGCCGACCGCATCCTGTCGCGGCGTCCACATAGACCATGCCAGCACCGTGGGCATGTAGCACATCGGGCCGGATGCGGTCAATGGCCCGGCGTAGCTCCGTCACATCCCGCCGATACCACATGAGCCGGCCCAGCCGGTGGGGGAGCACCACGTGCACCGTCGCTCCTTCAGACCCTAATTCAGACCCTAAGGGTTTTCTGAAACCCTTAGGGTCTGAATTAGTGACGACGTGTACCTCCACTTCGCCCGTGCGCGCCAGCGCGCCAGCCAACGTCGCCACTACCGCGTCTACACCCCCGGCGATGGCGTTCGCGTCCAATGGGTACGGCCCCAACATCGCCAGGCGGATCATGCAACAGCAGTCCTCCCTCCCAAGGAGGCCTTCGGCCCTGGGAAGAGAAGGGGAGATTGGAAATCGGACATGGCCTTTGCCACGGCTGCCTCCTGCGAGCCTATGGTTATCCCCACCACCAGGAAGAAGAGCATGTTGGTAAACTGGGCGTTGGGGATGTCGAAAGTGGCCGCGGCGATCACGTAGGCCGCCTCCGCCGCCCACAAGGTGACCAGCAAGGCCGGCTGCCCGCAGCGGAGTCGGCGCGTGTGGCGGAACAACCTCCACCCCTCCCCGGCGATGGCGACAAACAGCCCCACATACGGCAGCAAGGCCACCAGCCCGCCTGAAGCCAGGATGTACAGAAACGAGTTGTGCGGCGAGGCCTCGACATAGATGCTGCGGTCGGGATCCCAGGCATACATGGCATTTGCCACCCGGCCGAAGTTGCCGTAGCCGATGCCGAACAAGGGGTCGCGAGCCACCATACGTCGTACCAGGTCCAGGGCTGTCAGCCGGTACTCGATGGGGCGATCCGTCGCCAGCCGCTCGCGCACGATCCAGCTCTGGCTGATAGGCCCCCAAAAGAGCGCGACCAGCAGCCCGCCGACCAGGCACGTGACCAGAATAACGCGCCGCAGGCGACCATCGTAGGCCGCCAGCACCAGCAATGAGACCAGCGCGCCCAGCCAGGCGCCTCGCACGTAAGTTAAGGTGATGCCAGCCAGCAACAGCAACACGATTAGCCATGCCGGCCAGCGTTGCCATCGCGCGGGAGCGTAAAGGCCCGCGTAGACAGCGAAGGGCAGCACTACAGCCTGGGCCGTGCCCATCGCCGCGGGGTTGTTGAGCAGCCCAATCACTTTGCGGATGTGCGGGCTGTAGACCGTGCCCCAATCGCCTCCCCTGAACAACACCTCGCCCGTAAGCTGTTCGCGTGTGGTCAGCACGGCCAGGTACATGCCGATCAGGAACACAGCAGCCAGGGCCTTGCCCAGATCGCCCGGCTCCCGCACCAGATGGCGGGCCAGATAATAAATCAACATCGGGATCCACAGGAAGTCCATGATCGTCTGCGCGGCCGCGATCAAGCCGATGGACGCGGCCGAGGCAGAGAGCATGATCCCCGCGCCGAAGGTCAGCGCCATGGCGTCAATCCAGTTGACCCGCAGCGGCTGCCGTTGTCGGCGTGCCATCTGCGCCAGCAGGATCAGCGTGAGCAACCCGGCACACAGCCGGGTCAGCCCCAGGTCAGGGATGCCGCGGCCCAGCTTGATGTCCAGGTAGATGAAGCGGGCGTAGGGGGCCAGCACCATCCAGACCAGGAAGCCGTCCAGTTGGTCCACGAAGATGAGGGTGAAGATGGCCGCGATGCCGACCAGGGTGACCGCCGTCGTCCAATCGGGCGAGACGAGCAGGAGCCCCAGGCCCAGGCCCAGGGCCAGCACAGCCGCGCCCACCAGCGCCCGCCCGACGGCGCGTACAAGAGGGTGCTCTACCAGGTTAGTGATCACGACACCAATCCTGACCTTCTCGTTGCGGATGAATCGTTCGCTAATCGTTCACTAATCATTCACTAATCGCTCACACTATGTTTAGAAACCATCCGTCGTACCACCGATTAGATCGAGAGCACCGTACATATCCATCACCCCACGCACGTAGCGCTCGGCCGTGAAATCGCGCAGCACCCGGGCCCGCCCGGCCGCGCCCATCCGCGCCCGCAGCGCCTCATCCGCCAACAGCCGCGCCAGCACCTCCGCCACCCCAGCCACATCTCCAGGTGATGCCAGAAAACCCTCCACCCCGTCCGTCACCAGCTCCGGGATCGCCCCCATAGCCGTCGCCACCACCGGCCGCCGCGCCGCCATCGCCTCGATTACCACCCGGCCAAACGGTTCCGGCGCGGTCGGGGTGTGGACGACCACATCCACCGCCGCCAGGATGCAGGGCACATCCGTCCGCTGCCCCAGGAAACGGACATGCCGATCCAGCCCCAGCTCGGCGGTCAGCCTCCGCAGCCGGACCGGATACTCTGGCTCATACACCTCTTCC
>DAOUAJ010000456.1:0-23482 GCA_034433615.1 Anaerolineae bacterium
CCTGTCACGGCCAGAGGGGAGCCCCAACCTGCGGCCCCGGTATCGCCGCCATCCCCTGAGCTCGCACCGCCGGTTGTTCCCCGACCAGCACCAACTGGATTTTCCCGGGACTCTGCCGCCGTCATTGATAAAAACACCCGACTAACCGGTACGCTCCATTCTGAGGGGAACGTCCTGATCGAGGGCTCATTTGACGGCGAGATTGAGGCCAAGGAGACTATTCTGGTGGAGCGGGACGCCCAGGCCCAGGGTCAGTTCCAGGCTAATAATGTGATCATCTCTGGCTCGTTTGACGGACAAATCGTCTGTCAAAGCCGATTTCGGGTCACACCCACAGGCAGGATCAAAGGAGAAATCAACACCTCCATCCTGGTGGTGGAGGAAGGTTCAACCGTGAACTGCCGCTTTATTATGTCGCGTGAAGGGAGGTGAGGGTGATGTCTTCTATTGCACCCACAACGCCTGGTGTGCAGCCCCCTCTTAGCACACCGCCTGTGGATCGCGCCACCAGCGAGAGCCTAGTTGACCGCGATTCACACTTTGACGGCCTCTACCGCACTAAACAAAACCTGAAAGTCGAAGGGAGAGCAGAGGGGGAGATCGAATGTGAGGGTACGTTGACGGTCGTGAAGGGGGCTCGCGTCAAAGCCAAAGTGACGGCTCGTAACGTCACGGTGGCAGGCGAGCTAGAGGGCGAAGTCACCTGCCAGGACACTTTCCAGATTCTGCCATCTGGCCAGGTGGAGGCCACAGTCGTGGCGCGGCGTCTGATCGTGCAGGAAGGCGGATTCTACAACGGAGAGTTCCACATGATCGTGGAGGAACCCGCTGTGGTCAGCCCGGTTGTGAGGGGGATGGAGCGTCCCGCCGTTGGCCGTCGCACCGATGATCGGATGGCCCGCCTGGGTGGAGCCGAGCCCTCTCCAGAGGAGAAGGGCCGCGAAGTGCGATAGGCCTCCAGTTGTTGTTTAAACCTCCCTACGGAGCGGCTGAAGGGGCCGCTCCGTTCGCGTGTGGCGTCCAGCGTCGGCTCCACAGCAGGCGATAAAGCACCACCGCTACGTCCGGCTGGCGAAAAGTGCCCAGTGCGATCAGGGTCAACCCGTAGACGATCAGGCTGAGGGCCGCCGCGCCGGCCAGCGACCATCGGCTCCCCAGCCACAACAGCACCCCCATGACCACCGCGGCTGCAGCCGGCCGCCAGATCACATCTCCCCACGGCACAGGTGCCACATGCCGCCGCACCGCGATGTAGAACGGGATGAGGAGCGAAAATTCAGAGAGGATAGTGATCACTGCTGCGGCCAGATAGCTGTAGCGCGGCACGAAGATCAGATTGGCGGTCACGTTAAAGGCCACGCCGATGACAAAAGCTCGCGTAAGGAAACGCTGCTGGTCTACGGCGATCAGCACATACTGCGTCACGCTGTTGATGAACCCCACCGGGATAGACCAGATGATGATCTGCAAAGCCAGCGCCGAGCCAGGCAGGAATTTCTCACCGCCCAAGATCAGGATCAGAGGCCGGGCGATGAATGTGGTGAGCACAGCGATAGGCAAGCTGATTGTCAACAGCAAGCGCAGCGCCAGGATGTAGGAGCGTGCCATCGAATCACGCGAGTCACGCGCCAGCCGCGCCATCAGCGGGAAGATCGCCATCGTAAAGTAGGACGGGATAACGTTGAGTCCATCAATGTACTTATAGGCCGCGCCGTACAACCCCACCGCGCCCGCGCCGCTGATCGGCTTCAGAATCCACACGTCAATCCGAAAGAAGACCGTAGCCAGCAGGTGATTGATCATCAATGGCCACGACTCGCGCAGCATCTCCCGCTGTAACGCGCGATCCAGTGCCGCCTGCGGCGTGAGGAGCTTCTGGCGCAGCAGGAGATACAGCCAGACGGTCTGCAGCAGGTTCATAACAACGGAGACGCCCGCCAGCCCCACGAATCCCCAGTTCAACGGCGGCAAGAGCACCAATGCGCCCAGCGTCACCTTGCCCACGCCGATGGCAGAGGCGATCCCGGCCGGGTATTCCATCTGCTCGTATGCGTAAAAGATGGCGCTGATGGCATCGGCCAGGCCGGCAAACAGCAGCGCAAGGGCAAACAGGGTGATCGCCCACCCCTCTTCGGGCGTCAGTCCGCCCCAGACGTGATAGGCTGTCCCCACCAACGCCATCAGTGGCAATGCAGCCAGCCATAGCCCTACCCGCAGCGCGACGACGTTGCTCAGGTAACGCCCTGCCTGGGCCCGATCTCTTGCCACCTCCCGCGTGAGGAAAGTCCCCAGCCCGAAGCGGATGAGGATCTCGAAGATCGCGTAGAAGTTGATGGCGAAGGTGTAAGAGCCCTCGCCTGTGGGGTTCAGGATGCGCAACCGCAGCATGGCGAAAGCGAAGTCAATCCCCTTGTTGACCAGAGAGAGGGCCATCGGGATCAGACTGTTCTTGGCCACACGCTGCACTTCGGCGGCCTCGCCGGCCGTTTCCCGGTAAAAGCGGCCCCAGGCCCACCACCCCCCTGCCAACAACACGGTCACCCACGCCAGAAAGGAGACGTACACCCCCAGCTTAAACGACATCGGCGTGTACTTGAAATGAACGATCTGCTCGCCCGCGCTTAGGGGCACCGCCCGGAAGTTGCCGTACGCCCGGTAGATAGGTGCCTCGCGCTCATCGGCTTGAGCGGCACCGGCCGGGCGTATGTACACCTTCCAGCCAGGGAAGTAGGCATCGGTCAGGACCAGGTAGGCGTTCGCGTCACCCGTGGTCTGGATTTCGATCTCGTTGCCGGTGTAATGTGTGACGGAGGCAGGTCGCAGGTCGCAGGTCGCAAGATGAAGATAGGTAGACGATGGCCGGAGGACGGAGGACGAAGGATCGTCGAGCACCAGCTCCGCGCCCGGGTCCACGGCTGCCCAATCTATCGCCATCTCTGTCCGCTCTGAAGCGCAGCGCATCACGAACGCACGCGGCATGGCCGCCCGGTTGCGATAGATGCGCACCTCATCGTCGTAGACCAATTCATACGTCGGATTGGGGATATGCAACGTGGTCATCACGTAACGCACGCCCAGCAAATGCAGCCAGGGGGAGTCGAGCGCCTGGTAGCCGGACTGGCCCCGCCCCTCCGTGTAGATGGGCGCGATCCGGTTGTACAGCAGCTCACCAGCCTGCGGCTGGATGCGATCCATGTAATCGGCGTATTGTTTGGGGATGATCGAATCATACCCACGCACGTCTTGCAGCCCGTACAGCCAGCCAGCGTTGGCGTTAAACGTCTTCTCGCCGGGGGCATTGAAGGTGGTAAAACGCCAGGGGCCACCTTCTTCGCCGAGGTGTTCCTGCAACCAGGCGATGCTGGGTGGCGTGAAATGCAGCAAGCTGGGATCGGTCGCCGGGTTAAAGTGCCCGAAGGCCAACCACAGGTCGAGTGCCAGGACGATCACTGCCAGCACTCGCCAATCCAGAATCGAAAATCGAAAATCCAAAATCCCTAACCACAGCACAAGGCCGGAGAGGAGCGCCATACCCCCGAACTTGAGCAGATTGACCGCCTGGTAGCTCCAGAACATACGACCGTCAGCAAAGGTCATCTGCGCCAGGTCCGATCCGCTCACCACCCGCTGCCCGATGGCAATGAACGGATCAGGCCAGGCCAGGCTCACCCCCACTGTGGCCAGCGCGCCCAGCCCGGCTGCCGCCAGGGCCAGGGCAACCGCGCGAGTTACACGGCGCATCCACCGACCGTCCTGTGCCATGTGCTCCAAGGCCTTGACCCCTAGCGCTGCCAATACAGCCAGGGCCAACGTTAGTGGGAATACCCAGCGAAAAGCGGAATGGACTTGCTTGTACCAGGGAAGGCCGTAGTAGAAGAGAGCGTACACCGGCGTGCCGAAGGCGTTCGCCAGCGAGATCAGGCTGAGCAGGGTGAAGAAGGCTGTCTGATCGCGCCAGCGGGCTGTGGCCCGTTGCTCGCAGCCAGGCTGGTCTAATGTCGCTCTGCTCTCGCTGCGTGGCTCATCCTGGCTTGACTGCCAGCCTGTCCTGTCGGCCCTGAAAATCCCCCCCACTGCGATGGGTGAGGTCTCCCGACCGAGCCCTTTCGCCTCGGTCGGGAGACCTTCGGCGATCAAAGGGGCATTCGGCGCCATTCCACCGTCGCTATGGAGCTGACTACGAACTGTGAACGCAGCGCGAGCCAGGGCGATCCCGGCGAGTCCCAACGTTAACAGCCCCAAGTAGTTGCCACCCTCAACGTAATTCTTGACCCCCCAAAAGATGGTGCGCACCGGCTCACCCAGCGCGTTGATCGCCACCGGAACCAGGCGACCCGACCAGATGTCCCAGTAGGCATGATGGCTAGGGTTGCCAAAGACATCGGGTAACAGGAGGGTCAGCACCTGTCGGTTAGGCCAGGCCCAGCCGACTACGTCCTGGTAGCTCACGGAACCCTGGCGGAAGTTGTGCTGCGCCAGCTCGATCAGCGGCAGAAGCTGGACACCACCCAGAGCCAACCCTACCACCACCATTGCCAACAGCCATACGCCCAGACGCACAGCCGGCCGCCACCGCCTCAGCCGCCGCCACAGCCCCACCAGCCGCCATGCCACGTAGAAGCCTGACACGACCAGCACGTAGTAGGTGATCTCCACGTGGCCGGCCAACACCTGTATCCCCAGGATCAGGCTTCCCAGGGCGATGTAAGGCACGGGTGAATAGGGGATGTCCCCCTTTTCCTCCTGCTTGCGGATGACGATCTCGATACAGGCGAGCAGGGCGGGCAGCCAGGCTGCCGCCGCGATCATCATAGTGAAGACGACGCTGACCATGAAGAAGCCGCTGAGCATGTAGGCCACGCCGCCGATCAATGCGGCCGGCCGGGACAGGCGCAATGCGCGCGCCAGGGCATACAGGCTGATCCCGGCCAGGGCGATCTGCAATGCAGTGAACCACCCATAGGCCATCTCCAGCGGCAAGATCCAGAAGAGCACGCTGAAGGGGTACAGGGCCGAATGTTGCGCATCAGCCAGGAACGGCATCCCGCTGAAGAGATAGGGATTCCAAAGCGGGATCTGGCGGGCTTGCAGGCTCTCACGGACAAAACGCTTCCAGGGGTAATTTTCGAGGATCAGATCGCTCAGGAGCTCGTTGTGAGGAACGTCCACGCCGACTTGAGCAGCAAAGGTACGCCACGGCTCCCAGGAGTACAGATTATCGGCTGGGAGTAACGTGCGCTGGCCAGTCAGCACCGGCGCAAACCACAGCACAGGGATAAGCAGTAGGAGAAGCGCAGCCAGCGCCTCCCCGCGCATACGGTGGATCACAGCATCTATAGCCTCAGAGGTGATCGGGCGCGGGTGTGGCCGGGGCGGGGCACCTCACCTGCCGCAAGTGCCGATAACGTTTACGCAGTTCCCACACCCTCCAGGCGGCCTCTAACTTCACCGGGACAGTCATCTTGGAGCGGCCGATACGCCGGTCCTCAAAATAGATGGGGATTTCCAGCACGCGATAACCCAGCTTCTCCGTCACGTAGGCCATCTCCACTTGAAAGATATAACCATTGGAGCGGATGCGGCTGAGGTCAATCCCCTCCAACGTTTGTCGGCGCCAGGCCTTGAAACCGGCAGTGGCATCTCGCACCTGAATCCCCAGGATCAGCCGGGTGTAGACCGAATTCGCCCACCAGCTCAACAAATAGCGCCACCAGCCCCACCGCTCGTCCAGCCGGCCCCCGGCACATAACGGGAGCCCACGACTACATCGTACTGATCCAGATGAGCCAGCAAGCACGGCACATAGGCTGGCGAGTGGGAGAAATCAGCATCCATCTGGACGATGTAATCCGCGCCATGTTCCAGGGCATAGCGGAAGCCGGTAACGTAGGCGGTGCCCAATCCTTGCTTGCCTGGGCGATGGATCACGTGAAAACGGCCTGGGTAATCACCTCGCAGCCGCTCCGCCAACTCCCCTGTACCGTCTGGAGAGGCATCGTCCACGATCAACACGTGGAGATCAGGCCAGTTCAGGGCGAACAGCTCCCGCGTGATGGCGGACAGGTTCTCGGCCTCGTTATAAGTGGGGATGACGATCATGGTCATTCCCACCGGAATAGCAGAAAAAACGGTCGAACTCATGGTGGCGAGATTATACATTGCGGGGAGGGAATGGTCAATCTCTTGAACGCGTTTTGCCCCTCCCTTTGTCGCTATGGTAGAATTCCCGGCGCGCTGGCGTCATTTATTGGAGTAACGGTATCTCTCAGGTAACCAGCACTTTGAAGGTGCCGGTTACCTGAGGGTTGCAGGTAGCGAAGGAAATGGATCATGGGAAAAAATCATCTCCTGGACGATGTCGCACGGGTGTTAATCACCGAGCAGATGCTGCAAGCCCGAATCTGTGAGCTGGGTGAGCAGATCAGCCGAGACTACCAGGACCGGCCGTTGTTGTTGGTCGCCGTCCTTAAGGGTAGCGTATTGTTTATGGCGGATCTCATGCGCGCCATCAGCATCCCCCACGCGATTGATTTTATGGCGACCTCAAGTTATGGCAGCAGTACAACCTCCAGTGGCGTTGTGCGGATTCTGAAGGACCTGGAGGAGCCTGTCGAAGGTAAGGACGTCCTGCTGGTCGAGGACATCATTGACACCGGGCGGACGCTGGACTATCTGCTGCGCATCCTGGAGGAACGGCGGCCGGCCTCCTTGCGGGTCTGCGCCTTGTTAGACAAGCGAGAGCGCCGGGAGGTTAACGTCCCTGTGGACTATGTCGGTTTCACCATCCCCAACGAGTTTGTGATCGGGTATGGGCTAGACTACGCCCAGATTTATCGCAATCTGCCGTTCATCGGTGTCCTCAAGCCGGAGGTGTATCGCGGTGCCGGGTAAACGGCTGGTGGGAACCGCGCTCGCGCTGGTTCTGATCTTGTGGTTGGCGCCCATCGCGGCCGCCCAGTCGGGTGACGTGTACATCGTCCAGCCGGGCGACACGCTGACCCGGATCGCCACGCGCTACCAGGTCTCGGTGGCAGAGTTAGCCCAGGCCAACGGGCTGCGCGACCCCAACCTGATTCGAGTGGGGCAAAAACTCATCATCCCGGACACGGCCAGCACCTCGGTGACGCCCATGAATGGAGCAGTGCCCTATCGTGTGCAGCGGGGGGACACCCTGTCCATCCTGGCCAGGCGTTACGGCACGACGGTAGAGGCCATCGTGCAGGCCAACGGGCTGAAGGATGCCAACCTCATCGTGGTGGGGCAACTATTGTCTGTGCCCGCGACGGTTACTGATGAGATGCCTCATCTGCCAGCGGGGCCGATTGCAGCGATCCAGGTCATTCCGCCCGTCGTGCAGCAGGGACAGACATTGCTGGTACGGGTGCGGCTGGCGGCTCCAGCCCGATTGACGGTCTCCTTCGAGGGTTTGCGTTTGCCGATGGTCAGTGACGGGGAGTTCTTCTGGGGTGTGGCTCCGGTGGGCGCGCTGGTACCGCCAGGGCGCAAGGGATTGCAGGTGCAGACCAGCGTGGATAACCAGACGACCGAAGTGACATGGCCGGTATGGGTGATTCAAGGCGATTATCCGGTCCAGTACATTGTCTTGCCCCCATCTAAGGGGGATCTTCTGGATCCTCAAAAGCTACAAGAGGAGCGGGAGAGGCTGGCGAAAGTATGGGTGGAAAGTGCCGATCAGCCTCTGTGGCATGGCCCCTTTGTGACACCGCTGGCGCCCGGCTTCGCCACCTCTTCGCCCTTTGGTGCACGTCGTTCCTATAACGGTGGCCCTGTGAATAGCTACCATGAAGGTCATGACTTCTCTGCGCCTGAAGGAACGCCCGTTGTCGCCCCGGCGGCTGGCCGTGTAATGTTGGCCGAGCCGTTGACCGTGCGCGGCAATGCCGTCATCATTGACCACGGCCTGGGCGTACACACCGGCTATTGGCACCTCTCGCGCATCGAGGTGGTGCCCGGCCAGGCGGTAGATGTGGGAGACGTCATCGGCCGGGTAGGGACGACCGGCCTTTCCACCGGCTCTCACTTGCATTGGGAACTGCGCATCGGCGACGTGCCGGTGGATCCTATGGAATGGACGTGGCGCATCATCCCATAACCAGGTACAACGACGGAACCATGAAACCAGGCACCGGCTTAAAACTGGTGCCTGGGCTATTTCTCGCTCTCTTCTTCCTCGCGAGTGACCTTCCCCTTGCTGACCACCTCAGGCTCCGCGGGAACCTCCGCCGCTACTGCCGCTTCCTCCTCCACAACAGCAGCCCGTGCGAAGACCGCGCTCACCACGATCTCATCGGGATCGGTGACGACCTCTACCCGCTCTGGCACTTGCAACTGAGCCACTGTGATGGACTGGGAAGCATCTACCAGACCTGACACATCTACCGTAATGGATTCTGGAATATCGGCTGGCAAGCACTCCACCTCGATGGCGTTGAGGTTGTGGACTAGGATAGCACCTTGGGTAACCACGGGCGCCTCGCCCACAAGATGAATCGGCACCTCAACCCGCAGTTTCTCGGTCATGACCACGCGGTAGAAGTCCACATGGAGCAAATCCCGCCGGATCGGGTGTCGCTGTACCTCGCGTACCAGGACCATCTCACTGCCAGAATCGCCGCCATCTTCAACCTGCAGGTTGATCAAATGGGTAAAACCAGCCCGCCTCAGCGTCCGTTCCATCTCCCGCGCGCCGATCTGGATAGCCAATGAGGGCATGTCACGTCCGTAGACCACCGCGGGCACTATCCCCTGGGCGCGCAGTTGCTTAACTTGCCGACCGGTGAGGGACCGCGGCTGCGCTTTCAGTTCCAGAATTGCCATATTTGTACTCCTGAGCTGAACGAAGTCAGTATGTCTTCCATCCGA
Organism: Anaerolineae bacterium; assembly: GCA_034433615.1. GTDB lineage: Bacteria > Chloroflexota > Anaerolineae > DUEN01 > DUEN01 > DAOUAJ01. The sequence continues at coordinate 8,884 of DAOUAJ010000456.1, forward strand.
TGTGAACACTGTTTCGGTGAGTGACACAGGTTCATCACACGCATAGCCCCCCGCGGATGCAGGGGGCTTGAGTCCATTCTACAAGAGGTCACCCCTTTCGTCAAGAAAGAATGCTCTCTACTTAAAAACCGCGCTTTGCGCGCCTCGCCACCTTGTGATAGGATGAGGACATTCCAAAAGGAAAAAGGTGAACCTTTGTCCATGACCCGCCCTTCACCCTCGTGGAAGGCTTTGGCCCGCCTGAGTGCCAGCTTGATGTTACTGGCGACGTTGATCGTGGCCGCTGCCTCTCTGGCTTGGCGAGCGCGCCCTACTCCTCCTCTGCCCCTGATCCACTCGCCTGGACACGCCGAGATCGGCGTGAATGTGGCGCTGGAGCGGTATGAGGTAGCCGAGTTGCAGACCGCTCTCGACCGTTTGCAGGCCGCGGGCGTGCGTTGGCTACGCCAACGCTTCCCGTGGGATCAGATTGAGCCTGCAGCAGGACAGTTCAATTGGGAGACATGGGACCGGATCGTGGCAGCCGCAGCCGACCGCGACATGCATCTGATTGCGGTGCTCGATGGCTCACCGGCCTGGGCCAGACGACCGGAGGACGCCGATAACCCCTTTGCGCCCCCGCGAGAGCGAGCGGCCTTTGGCCGCTTCGTGGCGGCGTTCGTTCAGCGCTACGGAGGCCGACTGGACGCGTACCAACTTTGGGATGAGCCGAACATCGCCCCGCATTGGGGGGCGCGCCCGGTGGACCCGACCGACTACCTGGGCCTGCTACGTGAGGGGTTCTACCAGGTGCGAGCAGGGGATCCTCACGCGCTGGTGCTGCTGGCAGCGCTAGCTCCTAACGACGAACCAGGAGGTGCCAACCTTAGCGACGTGACTTTCCTCGACCAGGTGTACGCTCTGGGCGGGCGCGCCTGGTTCGATGCGGTAGCGATTGAACCATACGGATTTGACGCCGTGCCCGATGCGGCCCAGGGGCTGGGGCGGGCGATAGCACTGCGCGCTGTCATGGAGCGGCACGGCGATTGGGCGACACCCCTGTGGGCGACGGCTTTCGGATGGAACGCGCTGCCGGCTGGCTGGCAAGGTGCTCCGTCCATCTGGGGCCAGGTGGACGAGGCGACGCAGGCGACCTATTTGCAGCGCGCTGTGACCCGGGCGCGGCGAGAATGGCCGTGGATGGGGCCTATGCTGTGGGCCACGTTGCAGCCCGCCTTGCCTGCTGATGATCCGCATTGGGGTTTTGCCCTGTGGACGCCCGATGGAGCACCCCGCCCGGCGTGGGATGCGCTGGTAGCAATGGCTGCGCCGCCGGATGTCGTGGGCCTGGGCACCCACGCGCCGGATCACCCGGCGTTGCGTTACCAGGGGGGATGGCGGGTGACGCCGGCTGCCGCTGACATCGGCCAGACCGGCGATCGGCTGATCATCCCGTTCTGGGGACGGGGGTTGGCGTTGCAGGTGCGACGTGGTCCCTACTGGGCGTACCTGACGGTGACCATAGACGGTCAGCCGGCCCCAACATTGCCGCGCGACCCCGAAAGCCGTGCCTACCTGGTCTTGTATGGCCCTGAACCACGAGCTGAGGTGGTTGATCTGGCTGCTGGCCTGCCCCTGAACACACATGAGGCAGTAATCGAAGCGACAGGTGGGTGGGGACAGTGGGCGCTAGAGCGCGTGATCGTGCGAGGAGACGCGCCGCCGACCTGGCCATGGCTACCCGATGCTCTGGCTGTGCTGGCTTTGCTACCCGCGGCGACGGGCCTGTGGTCGCTGCACCGCGGCGATGGGCCACGGGCTGTAGCCGCGCTGGGCGCATTGTCGGACACGCTGGACGGTTGGGGCGCTCGCATACCCGAAGTTGTGCAGGTGCCCCTGGCTTTGGTGTTGGGTGTGCTGGTCGCTTTGGCCCCGATAGGTGCTGTACGCCTGGCGGCGTTCCTGGCCCTGGCCGTGGTGCTATGGTTCCGGCTGGAGCTGCTGCCTCCGTTGCTCATGTTAGCTTTACCTTTTTACTTGCGACATCTGTCGCTGGCCGGGCGAGCGTTCAGCGCGCCGGAGTTGGCGGTATTGCTCGGGTTGGTGATCCTTGTCGGCCGCTGGTTCATGGGATGGGCTGCGGCCTCTTCTGCCTGCCCTGAGACTGCGGAGCAGGCCAGGGTGCCGGACAGGCACAGGGGACGTGTGCCCTGGCGCTCGACGGGTAGCGCTTTCGATTGGCCGGTGTTGCTCTTTGTGGCGGTGGCTGCCCTGGCTGCGGTAGCGGCCCATGAACGAGGCGTGGCGCTGCGCGAGCTGCGGGTGGTCATTGTGGAGTCGGCGCTGTTTTACCTGATTCTGACGCGAGGGGCGTCGGCGGTTGGCCGGCGTTTCTCGCCCTGGCTCGTGATGGATGCCTTCGTGGCGGGCGCGGTGCTGGCCAGTCTGATCGGACTGGGGCAGTACGTGACGGGCGTGGGGGTGATCGAGGCCGAGGGGGTGCGGCGGGTGCGGGCATTGTACGGCTCGCCCAATAATCTGGCCCTCTATCTGGATCGGGCGATCCCCGTGCTGCTGGCGGTGGTATTGTTCGGGCAGGGCCGGCGGCGCTGGCTGTATGGGCTGGCTGCGGTACCTGCCCTCGTCGCTTGCTTCCTGACCTTCAGCAAGGGGGCCTGGCTGCTGGGGCTGCCGGCCGCGGTCGTGACCATCGCCCTGGTGGGCGGGTGGCGGTCGCTGCGGGCTGGCCAGGCATGGCGGCGGCCGGTGCTGATCGCGCTGGTCGTGCTGGTCCTCATGGGGCTGGCGCTGGTCCCCTTCCTGGGCACGGAACGGTTTGCTCGTTTGTTAGATTTCCAGAGCGGCACCGGGTTCTTCCGGCTGCGACTGTGGCAGAGCGCCTGGCAGATGGCGTTGGACCATCCCTGGCTGGGCGTGGGGCCGGACAATTTCTTGTATGCGTACCGCACCCGCTATGTGCAGCCGGACGCCTGGAGCGAGCTGAATCTTTCTCACCCACACAATATCGTATTGGATCTGTGGACGCGTTTGGGGCTGGCGGGGGTGGCCGTAGGGGCCTGGCTGTTTGTGCTGGCGGCTGTGATCGCTTTGCGGTTATTGGCTCGTAATCACACCTCAGAATCGGCGCTGGTCATGGGGTTGTTAGCGAGCCTGGCAGCCACAGTGGCGCACGGGCTGATTGACAATTCCATCTTTCTGGTGGATTTGAGCTTTGTGTGGATGATGACGTTGGGGTTGTTGGCCGGGTTGTGGACGGGCACAGAGGCGCCGCCCCCACGTTAGGAAAGTGGGCACAGGCGTGACAGGAGGAAGGGATGCGAATTTTGGTGACGGGCGGGGCCGGCTTCATCGGATCCCATCTTTGTGATCGGCTGCTGGCGGACGGGCACAGTGTCCTTGCGATGGACAACCTGATCACCGGCAGCACCGATAACATCGCTCATCTGCTGGGGCGAGATGACTTCTTGTTTATCCGGCATGATGTGACCAACTACATCTACCTGGACGGCCCGGTGGATGCAGTGCTGCACTTCGCTTCGCCAGCCAGCCCCATTGATTACCTGAATCTGCCCATTCAGACTTTGAAGGTGGGTTCGCTGGGTACCCACAAGGCGCTGGGACTGGCCCGGGCCAAGGGCTCGCGCTTCTTGCTGGCTTCCACGTCGGAGGTGTACGGTGACCCATTAGTGCACCCGCAGCCGGAGACGTACTGGGGGAACGTCAACCCTATCGGCCCGCGCGGCGTGTACGATGAGGCCAAACGCTTCGCTGAGGCGATCACAATGGCCTACCATCGGGTACACGGCCTGGAGACGCGCATCGCGCGGATCTTTAATGTGTACGGCCCTCGCATGAGGCTGGACGACGGCCGGGTGGTGCCCAACTTCATCGGTCAGGCACTGCGCGGTGAGCCCCTCACCGTGTACGGGGACGGATCACAAACTCGCTCCTTTTGTTATGTAGACGACCTGGTGGAAGGTATCGTGCGCCTGCTGTGGTCGGACGAGGTGGAACCGGTGAACCTGGGCAACCCACGTGAGATCAGCATCCTGCACTTCGCTGAACTCATCAACCAAATGACCGGAAACCAGGCAGGCATCGTCTTTAAGCCGCTGCCGCAGGATGACCCCCGGCTGCGCCAGCCGGACATCAGCAAGGCGCGGCGCATCCTGGGCTGGGAGCCACGGGTGTCGCTGGAGGAGGGGCTGACGCGTACCATCGAGTATTTTCGGGCGAGGGTGAGCGTGAGAGGTGACGAGTGATGCGCGGGGCGTGCTGCGTGGTGCGTACTGCGTGTTGCAGCTAAAGGTGTCTACACCCCGATGCGTTGCTTGCCGCCTTTCTCACCATGGCTGAAAATCGCGCGCTTGCCACCTTCGACGATGGTCTCCAGGTGGACTGGCCGTCCCCACAAGGTATACAGGTTGCGCAGCGTGTCCTGCGCGTAGGGGATATCCAGGTCAACGCCTTCATGACGATGCACCAGGAACAGCTCGCCGCGATTCTCGTAATTGCCGTCCACCACTTCAATGATCGGGTGACCAAGGTTGGTGAGCTGAAAGAGCAGACGCCGCTTGATCTCCTGAAAGTCGCGGCTGGAGATTTCGTATTGGTCAGTGTGCCGGTTGTAGTCGAAAGTGAATAAGCGCTGTTCGCGGGCAAAATCCTCGGTCAGAAATTCGTCTATAAAGCCGATGTCGTTGTAGATCCGCCGCACCTCAAACACCTTCTCCCGACCCAGCCCCAATTGCCGGTCCCAATTCCGACGAGCTTCCAGATTCTCACACTCCTCATACTCCGGGCCGAAGGCACCCCGGTTCCAGCGGTCTTCAATGTCCCGGAAGAGCTCCAACCCTAGTTTGTAGGGGTTGAGGCGTCCGGGGTAGATGGCGACTGTGCCAGAGTGATGGTCGGCGTAGTCAATCACTTCATTGGGGGTCATCAGGCCCGACTGGGTCATCAGGTGCGTGTGGACATACGAGGCCCAGCCTTCGTTGAGGATCTTCGTCTGCCGCTGAGGCGCGAAGTAATAGGCTTCCTCGCGGACGATGTCAAGGATATCGTGCTGCCAGTTCTCCAGAGGGGCGTGCTCCAGCAGGAACAGGAGCACATCGCGTTCGGGCTCTGGTGGCAGGTGCTTGCGCTGCTCGCGAGCCTCTTCCAGACGACGTTGCTGCTCAGCCAGGAACTCCGGTGGGTTGATGTAAGAGTCCATATAATCCTTGGCTGGCAACTTACGCACGACCTGGGGCTCCTCGACCTCCGGTTCAGACGTTGGGCGGCGTTGGATGCCGATGGCGTGGGCGTCAATTAGGTTATCCACTGAGAGACAGGCATCGAGAAAGTCTTCTACCTGGTCCTGGCCATACTGGGCGATGTAGCGGCGGATGCGGGAGGCGTGATTGGCCATCTCGTCTAGCATCTTACGATTGGTGTGGGCGAACCACATGTTGTTCTTGAAGAAGTCGGCATGCCCATACACGTGCACCATGACCAGCTTTTGATCTACCAGGTTGTTGCTGGCTAGCAGATAGGCGTAGCAGGGATCGTTGTTGATCACCATCTCGTAGATGCGATGCAGGCCATAGGCGTAGGATTTCGACAACCGCTCGTATTCCATGCCGAAGCGCCAATGGGGGTAGCGGGTGGGGAAACCGTCGTAGGCTGCCACCTGGTTCATGGTGCGATAGTCGAGTAGCTCGAAGCGCACCTCGAAGAAATCCAGGCCGAAGCCGCGGGCATATTCCTCAATCTTCGTCTGAAGTTCGAGCAGGTCGGGAGAGAAACCAGTCTGCATCATAAGCCTTTACCCAGAAAGGTCTTGATAGCGCCGTAAATGTCATCGTCGTCTTCAATCCTGGCCGCAGCCAGTTTTTCGTCGTCAATTTGGGCGAGGGTCTCAATAAATTGGTGTCCGTATGAGCTTCTGACCTGGCCGTAACAGAAGAGATTCACCTGAGGCAGCAACGCTTCCAGCAGGTCCAGACAGCGCTCATCGTCTTCGCCGCCAAAGTTCTCGCCATCGGAAAAGTGAAAGGCGTAGAGGTTCCAGTCTTCCGGATCGTAGTCCTGACGGATGATCTGGTAGCATAGTTCGTATGCCGAGGAGATGCGGGTGCCACCACCCTCGCGGATGTGGTAGAAAGTGTGGGCGTCCACCTCCCTGGCTGCGGCGTCGTGGACGATGTAGCGTGCTGTCAGATTCTGATAGTGCGCCTGGAGCCAGGTGTCAATCCAGAAGGCGGTCAGTCGCACTAATTCCTTCTTACGCTGAGTCATGCTGCCCGAGACGTCCATCATGTATAGGATTACGGCGTTGCTCTCGGGGCGCGGGTAAATCTTCCAGGAGCGGTAGCGCTTGTCATCCCGGATGGGGATGATGACCGGATCCTCCGGGTCGTAAGAGCCGGTGATCAGTTGACGTTTGAGGGCTTCCCGGTAGGTGCGTTTGAAATGCCGCAGGCTCTCCGGGCCGACCCGCCGCAAGCCAGTGTAACGGATGACCTCCCCTTCGACGTTGCGCTTGTTTTTCGGCTGGATGCGAGGCAGCTCTAGTTCCTCACCCAAGATCTCGGCCAGTTCCTGCAAGGTCAGCTCCACCTCGAGGATATGATCACCGGGCTGATCGCCAGGCGGACCGCTGCCGTCGCCCGGCTCGCCTCGACCGATAGGTGTGCCGATCTCTCCTTCGCCCTGGCCGACACCACTTCGGGGTCCGCCAAAACGGAAATGGGGCAGCTCGATCTCCGGGACGGGAATGCTGACCAAGTCTTTCCCTCGCCGGCCGATCAGCTCACTGTTGGACATGTACTTGCGCAGGTTCCGCTTGATCTGGCCGCGCACAATCTGCCGGAAGCGGCTGGCATCTTGTTCGATGGGCAGGGTCATGGCGTCTCTCCTCCTTCACGCATCATGTTTTCCGTGTCGTGTCGCCTCGCGCGAAGATGCTCGCCACGTAGTTCAGCACATCGGTGGCACATACATCGCAATAGCCCATGTTCTTGATCAAGCGGCTCTTGACCACCTCGATCTTCTCCTGGGTTTCGGGGTCCACCACGTTAGAGACCAGGCTGGTGAGCTTGATGGAATCCTTCTGGTCCTCGAAGAGCTTTAGCTCCAGGGCGCGACGCAGGCGGTCATTGGAATCCCAGGTGAAGGTCTTGCCCTCCAGGGCCAGCGCGCCGATGTAGTTCATGATCTCCCGCCGGAAGTCGTCCTTACGGCTCTCAGGGATGTCAATCTTCTCCTCGATGGAGCGCATCAGCCGCTCGTTGGGTGGCTCATCCTGGCCGGTGTAGGGGTTGCGCACCTTCTGCTTCTGAGTGTACGCCTTGACGTTGTCAATGTAGTTGGCACACAGGCGCTTGATGGCCGCTTCGTCGGCCGTGATGGCCCGCTGGACTTCGTTCTTGACGATCTCGTCATATTCCTCCCGGACCACCGCCAGCAGCTCCCGGTAGCGCTTGCGTTGCTCCTCGCTGGTGATGAGGGAGTGGTGACGCAGGCCGGTTTCCAGTTCCCGCATGAGCATGAAAGGGTTAACGCAGGTACGGCTCTGATCGCTGACCAGGGCGTTGGAGAGCTTATCCTGGATATAGCGGGGGGAAATGCCGCTCATGCCTTCATGGGGTGCTTCGGCCTGGAGCTCTAACACGCTGTCCTCGGTGAAACCGGGGAGAGCGCGACCGTCGTACAACTTGAGCTTCTGCAGCAGGGTCAGATTGGCTCGCTTGGGCTGCTCCAACCGGGTGAGTACTGTCCACAACGCGGCCACATCCAGGGTGTGTGGGGCGATGTGCTTGCCCACCACCTGCCGCTCGTTGAAGTCCCGCTCATAGATCTTCACCTCATCGCTGTAGCGGGTGACGTAGGGGATGTCAATCTTGATGGTGCGGTCGCGCAGCGCCTCCATGTATTCGTTGCTCAGCAAGCGCCGATATTCTGCCTCATTGGTATGGCCCACGATGACCTCGTCTATATCGGTGTGGGCGAACTTCTTGGGTTTGATCTTGTGCTCCTGGGAGGCGGTAAGCAGATCATAGAGGAAAGCGGTATCAAGTTTTAAGATCTCTATAAATTCAACCAGGCCACGGTTGGCAATGTTGAGTTCTCCATCAAAATTGAAGGCGCGCGGGTCACTATCGCTGCCATATACGGCGATCTTGCGGTAATTGATGTCGCCGGTCAGCTCCGTCGAATCCTGGTTCTTCTCGTCCTTGGGCTGGAAGGTGCCGATGCCCACCCGGTCCTTCTCGGAGAGCAATAGCCGCCTGACTCGCACCTGGCGAACCACATCCAGCCAGTTGCCGTGGGCCCGTTCCAGCAATTGGTTGTACATGAATCGGCACGCCGGGCACAGATCACCTTCAATCTGGACATGCTCTACGTCGCTACGACTGTTGTTGAGTTCGCCCTGGATGATAGGGCGGTACTCTGGCGGGATCAGGTGCAGAGGCTCTTCGTGCATGGGGCAGTCCATGCGTTCACCATCGTCGGGCAGCCAATAAAAGGTGTACAGGCGGCCTTCCTCGGAGCGAGTATAGGCTTCCAGGCCCTTCTTGAGCAGACGTACGATCGTGCTTTTGGCGGTGCCGACCGGGCCGTGCAGCAGGATCACCCGGCGTTCGGTGCCGTAGCGCCGGGCGGCCGCGTGAAACACCCGCACCAGCTCCATCAGCGGCTTGTCCAGACCAAAAACGGCATCCTTACCGTTTTCGAACGGATCATCGAAGAAGTTGTAGTGGATTAATGTCTCGCGATTGCGGGTGTATTCCTGATAGCCATAAGAAACGATCATGTCATACAACCGTTGGAAGGCTGTCCGGGCGACCTTGGGATCCTGGCGCACAATCTCAAGATACTCCGCGAAGGTTCCTTCCCAATACAAATTCCGAAATCTTGCCAGATCCTGAAGCTGCTCAATTTTGGTAAGAATTGAATTACTCATTTCTCGCACTCCTTGCATACCCCTTCTGAACCAAGAAGGAGCGATCTGAGTTAATCGCTCCTTCCCGGTGTACTTAATATGGCTGGCTGGGCATATTACCAGCTTGAACGCCATCCTGTTAGCGCTCTAAGCGCCAGCGTTTCAAGCGAGATGTCAGCCTCGTCTTACTCATAAGTTGTTTCATAGGCTACGGTGTGGGGTTTGAAGATGAAAGTAACACCGGGAAGATCCTCAAACAGCGAGAGCCTTCCTCGTTCTTGGTAGATGAGACGTTGTGAGAGAGTGAATCCTTACAAGGGAAAACAGGACTTTGGTCAGGATACCAAGACCGGAATCGCTTCTGGTCGCTCTGACACGAACTCAGGGACCTCGAACCGTGCCAGGAGCTCCTCGACTTCCGGCAGACGCCCCTGGGCCTCCAAAGCGACTACTTCCAGCAGACCGGCATATTCTTCGGCACAATCAGGACACTGGGCCAGGTGTGCACTGACTTGAGGCAGGCGGTTTTCTGGAGACTGGCCGGCGATCTCGAGTTCTGCATAGATAGGTAGGAGAACTTGAAGTTGATCGCAGCCGATCTCAGATTCGGTAGTGGCATAGATTTGAGCCAGCCAGTGGATGAGACGTTCGTAAGTCAACGATGACCCTCCCCTTATGGTTTCCACACACTAAGACGCCGTGACAAGCTTGTTTCTTACCAGACTGTATCGTTCAATCAATCTTCAAAAGCGGTCAGGATATCACTCTGGGTAAGGTGGCGTTCCAATAAGCTGGCTTTCAGGCGCTTACGGGCGTCGTGGAGCAGTTTATAGAGTGCATTGCGCGTCAGGCCAAGAGCTGTCGCCATCTCATCCATAGAGTATCCTTGTAAGTAGACGCCGACAACGGCTACTCGTTGACGCTCGCTCAACTCGTGTTCGATGATTTCACCCAGCAAGTTGATATAATCTTGCTGCTCCGCTAAACGTTCAGGCTTGACCTCCTCCCTGACAGCCAGCAGAGACTGAAAAACAATCGGAGCCTCCTCACACAACCGCTCAAGCGAGACGTCGCGATAACGGTAGCGCCGAAGCTCGCTGGCGGCTTGATTGATCACGAAGCGATACGCCCAGGAAGTGAACCGAGATTTGCCTTTGAAGGTGTCTAGGCTGGCCAGAATTTTCACCAGCGCGTCCTGGCACAAGTCTTCTGCCAGTTCGTAGACGTCCTGATGGCTCCAACCGGCTAACTCGCTTCGATGCAAAGACAGATATACTAACACTGCGCGCAGGAGATAATCGCGTAACTCGTGCAACGCCTCGTTGCGCGCCTCTCCGGACAGCTCAGTGAGGGCCTGCAGCCACCCTTCATTTGATCGAGGGGACATATCGGTCTCGAATGACAAACAACCCCTTATTGCTCGTGCTCAAAGACAGAACAATACCACCGAACTCGTGCATCGAACCAACGCCTTACACTCTCAGAGCAGCATTGCCAAGTAACGCCAAAGATGGTATGTATCTACATGATCATTATATCACCAAAGGGTGTTTCGGAAAAGAACGGAGGTGTTGGTCACCTGGCAAAATGTGGTATACTTATGCAAGGTACTAGAGCAACTTTCGTGACCTCATTCAAGACGAAGGAGAGTGACATGACACAGCTCATCACCACCCTCGGACCCAAGAATGCCGATGAGATGGGCATGATCCTGCCCCACGAGCACGTGTTTGTGGACCTGCGCACCTGGGATCAGCCCGGTTACGCCCAGGCTGAGGTGGCCGATGTGGTCAGATTGATGGCACCGGAGCTTGAGAAAGCCAGGGCTGCAGGAGTCACCGCGATCGCGGAGTGCAGCACCGTCGGCGTGGGGCGACGGGCCGATATCCTGAAGGCTGTTTCTGAGGCCACCGGCTTCCCGTTGCTGGCCCCCACCGGCGTCTACCGTGAGCCGTGGATCCCCGCCTGGGTTCATGAGGCAAGCGAGGAGAAGCTACGTGACTGGATGATGGGTGAGCTGCTGGGCGAGGTCGAAAAGACGAGGGTGCAGGCCGGTTGGGTCAAGCTCAGCGCTGGCGATGATGGGCTGACGGCGACGGAAACCAAAGTTCTGCGAGCCGCCGCGGCAGCAGGCAAGGTGTCCAACGCTGTCATCGGCAGCCACACCATCCGCGGCCGCGTGGCGCAGGATCAGCTCGACATCATCGAGAAAGCGGGGTACTCGCCGGAGCGCTTCATCTGGATTCACACCCAGGCCGAGCCCGACTTCGACCTCCACCTGGAGATGGCGCGACGCGGCTGCTGGATCGAATATGACGGCATCGGCAACGGGCCGGCGGATGAGGTCTACATCAAGTGGATTCAGCGCGTGCTGGACGCCAGCCTGGGCGATCATCTGCTGCTCAGCCACGATCGCGGCTGGTACGATCCGGCTCAGCCAGGCGGCGGCGTTCCCAAACCATTCACGTACATCAGCGAAGTCTTCCTGCCCAAGCTACGAGCCGCCGGCGTGGACGAGGGGACCATCAGACAATTGACACAGGTGAACCCATTCCGAGCGTTTGCTCGTTGACAGCGAGGCGATGAGGCAACGAGTAGCGAGGCGATGAACCGATAATGCTGTCTCATCCCTCGTTGCCTCATTCACTCGTTACTCGTCACTTATCACTGATCTTAAGGAGATACCGATGGACCCGCTTCAAGTCAAAAACGGCCAAATCGTGGATACCAAAGGGCAACCGGTCCGCCTGCGTGGGACGTGCGTGGGCGGCTGGATGAACATGGAGAACTTCATCGTTGTATGCAGCTCATCGCACCCGTGCCGGAGGCCAAGCGTCAGCTCGACACCGACTTCTGGATGGGATGGCTGCCGTCCACGCCGGCCAAGGAGCTGGTGCGCAACCTGTCTCAGCTTACGGAAGAGGTCCTCGCCGATCCCGATATCGAGCCGCAGGCTAACTATCGCTATCTGACCCAGGCGGCGCTGGAGGGCTACGTGGGCGGCCTGATGCAGCCGATCTATGCCAAACGGTTCCAGGGGATGTCGGAGGAGGAGATTGACCGGGTGTTGCAATCGTTCGCCCTCAAGAACTGCCGGCCGATACAGGGGCTGATTGACGTGCTCAAGAAGCACATGAGGCAATGAGGCACCAAGTAATGAGACAGCAAGGAGAGGGCCTTGTTGTCTCGTTACTCGGTGCCTTGTCAGAGATAAATGATGGCCACTGTAGATAGATGGGAGCAATTAGACATAAGGCTGACGCCCAACGAACGTGCAGGCCTGGCTGCCTTTGTGGATCGGCTGCGCCAGCGATACGGCGATGATCTGCTGCGCGTGCGGCTGTTCGGCTCGAAGGCGCGCGGCGATGCCCACGAAGAATCCGACTTCGACTTGCTGATCGTGTTGCGCATGGGGCCTGGCGACTACCGGCGGCACTGGAATGCGCTGGTTGATCTGGCGTGGGATATCCAGCTCGCTTACGGGATCATTATCTCCTTCATTATCAAGAACGAGGCGAGCTACGCCAAGATGCAACGTGACGGTTTGTTGTTAGCTCGCAGCATCGAACAGGATGGAGTTGACCTGTGGACGACGCGGCTAATCGCAGCAAAGAGGTAGAATATGGAACAGCCTGTGAACCATGCTGTGCCATTGCGGAGAGCGCGCGGTCTTGAGGAGATACGCCAGATGCTGCGCGCACAATTGCCGGAGCTGCGTATGCGCTACGGGGTACGCTCGCTCGGGGTCTTCGGCTCTTATGTGCGCGGCGAGCAGGGCGAGGAAAGTGACCTGGACCTGCTAGTGGAATTCGACGAACGTCCACTGACGTTGCTGCAGTTCATCGCGCTGGAGAATGAATTGAGTGACCGGCTGGGTGTCAAGGTTGACCTGGTGGAAAAGAGTGCGCTCAAGCCCGCCATCGGGCAGCGTATCCTGCAGGAGATTGTGCCACTATGGCCGTGAAACGCCAACGGACAATTACAGCCATGCTTGATCACGTAACGAAAGAATCGCTCAATCGCTGGGGGCGTAACCTCGTATCTATCGTGCTCTTTGGCTCCTTTGCTCGGGGAGACCCCCACCAGTATTCAGACGTTGATCTGTTGCTCGTCGTCGAGAATTTGCCGAAAGACTGGAGAGAAAAAGGCGCTATCGAACTATCTCTCGAGCGCCTGGGGCTCCAGTGGGGCAGGCCGCTTCAGGTAATCCTGGTTGAACCAGAGGAAGTGCGTCTTGCTGTAGACTCCATCATGCCTTTGTTGCTGGAAATTCACGATGGCTATCGCTGCCTGTTTGACCGAAATCAATTCTTTCATAATGAGATGAAGCGTTTCGAAGAGATTCTGGCCGCGCGTGGAGTCCGCAAGTTGGCCGAGCACAAGTGGGAGGTACCTGAACTTGCCAGGCATTAGGGACATCGCCCGGGCGTTTCTCAAGGAGGCTGAAGCAGACCTGCGCTCAGCTAGGCTACTCCTGGCTGGCAAGGAATACAGCCAGACTATTGTCCATTGTCAGCATGCTGTAGAGAAGATTCTGAAGGCGGCACTGGCCCTGCGGAACATCATCATTACCAGGCAACACACAGTTTCACCTGATTTCGTGGCTGCTTTCCCAGATTTTGGCGAGGCCGATCAGGTAGCGCTGGCAGTATCTGCTTTAGAGAAAGAGGGAACCAGAACCGAATATCCCTTTTTCGGCCGGGCGGATCTGCCGATCTGGATCCCTTCAGAGCAGTACACTGAAGCAACTGAAGCAGACGCCAGGGATGCACTGGAAAGGGCAGAGTACGTGCATCAGGCGGTGGTCACCTTTTTGCGACACAAGTACGGGCTGTGATTTAGGCAGTCATTCTGAATAAAATAGAGACAGGTGAAAAAGCTCGTAAACCAGGAGAACTCCCATGAAAATCACAAACATCGAGCCCTATCCCGTGTGGGGAGGGCATCGCAACTTCCTCTTCGTCGTCGTGGACACTGACGAGGGGGTCTACGGCGTGGGCGAGGCGGGGATCACCGGCCGCGAGCTGGCCGTGATGGGCGCCATTGAGCACTTCAAGCCGCTCCTCATCGGCCAGGACCCGTTCCGCATTGAGCACATCTGGCAGACCCTCTTTCGCGGCGGCTTTTTCCCCGCCCAGCGCATCCTCACCGCCGCCATCTCGGCCATAGACATCGCGCTGTGGGACATCAAGGGCAAGGCGCTGGGCGTGCCCATCTATGAGCTGCTAGGCGGCCGCGTGCGTGACCGGGTGGTCTGCTACCCGCACAACGTCGGCCACGGCATGGAGATCACCCCTCTGGTCGAGTCATGCCTGAAGACGAAAGAAGAGGGATGGAAATTCGTGCGCTGGGGGCTGCCCCAGGAGGGCGACATCCTGGAGCCGCGCCGGGCCGTCCTGTCTGCCATCCGGCAGTTTCAAGCGGTGCGAGAGGCTGTCGGCGACGAGATCGAGATCGCCTTCGATGTGCACACCCGGCTGGACCTGCCCGACGCCGTCTGGCTGTGCCAAGAGGTCGAGCCGTTCCGCCCCTTCTTCATCGAGGATCCCTTGCGCTCCGAAAACCCCGACTCCTTCAAGACGCTGCGGCCGCGCACGCGCGTCCCTCTGGCTGCCGGCGAGCAGTTCAGCTCCAAGTGGGAGTTCCGCCAACTCATCGAGGAGGAGTGGATTG
>DAOUAJ010000457.1:0-23192 GCA_034433615.1 Anaerolineae bacterium
CCTCGACCAGTTGCGATACCTCCCCGTGAGTTCATGAGAGTACGCAACACGTACCACGCAACACGGCTAATCCCTCACTCCTCATCCTCTCCGCCGTCCCCCTCTTCCCCACCGCCAACCCGATACCGTCTGATCCACGCTTCCATCTCGTCCGCGGTCTGCACGGGTAGGATCATCTTGATCGAGCCGCGCAGACGCAGCCGGGCCTCGCTGTTGCGCACGTCAATGCTGCGCCCGTCCAGCGTGTCAATCAGCCCCAGCCGGCGCAAGCGGCGCAGGATCTGCTCGTATTGGCCGATGCCCAGGTCGCGCTCTTTGCCGGTGATGGTGCGATACTCCTCACGTACCTCGCCGATGGTGACGACCGGGTCGGCAGCCAGGCGCAACTGCTCAGCTTGCTCCTCGTACAGCTTGCGCAGCACCACGATCATCAAGCTCTCGTCCAGCTTGAAGCGCGCCCGGCAATAGCTGAAATCGGACACCACCTGGAAGACGCGGTGGTAGTCATCGTGCAGCAGCGTGAAGCCGGCCAACGCCAGCAGCGTCTCGAACACGGGCCGGTGGCGGTAGACGGTGTAATAGTCTTCCTTGTCCGTCTCCACGTCCTGGTAGAGGAAGGTCTGGCCCAGCATCCGGTTGACGATGCGCGGCACATCGCGCTGCACCCGTTCGGGCAGGCCGGTGGATTCCAGGACGGTATCAGTGTCGAATGGCATGTTACCTTCTGCTCGCGTTAAGTATAGTCAGCCCTTCGACTCCTCTCAAGTCGCCTTTTCCGCTTGGTCAAAAAGGCGGTGATGACAAACCCATATCCTGTCGAACCTCATCTACGTCCGTCCGGGTTAGTCCGCGTCCTATTCCGATGGTCGCCCGTCGGCAGCCCAATCCGTACCAGCCGGAACGGTCTCACCAGGTAGGGGCCGATCTCCACCGGCTCCCCGCTGGCCGGCTCCACGCCGTAATCCACTTCGGGGTGATGCCCGTAGGCCAGGGTGAAGATCGCCCACTGCATGTCCTCGAAGAACTCCAGTGGCAGCTCGCTGGCGTGCAGGCTGCGATTGCCGTTGAGGAAGCGGTGCACGAACTGCTGGATCTTGAGCGGCGTGATGGCCGCGCTGATCTCATTCATGGTCGCCAGGCGCAGACTGGCGGCATCGTTCGGGTCGAGCAGAGGCTGGACAATGATAGCCGGCAGGAAGGGCGCGCGGCCCGTTGGCATGGTGTAGAAGCTGTTGACGTCAGGCGCATTGACGGGGTCTTGCTTCGGTCCGGGCGCGCCCTCCGGCAGGAACTCCAGGCCATCGTCCTGCAAGCGCGCCAGTTGCTGGGCCAGCGTCGCCAGCCGGTCCTTGAAGCTGCCGTCGGCACTGCCCAGCTTGTAGCGGATCTGCCGCAACGAGGTGCGCAGGTACTGGGCGTGGCGGCGGTCAATCTCAGCCAGCAGAGGGTCCAGGCTCTCCAACTGCTCGACGATGAAGCGCAGGTAGTGGCTGATCTCGTTGGCAGCCTGGGCCGGCGTAAACCGTCGTTGCATGGCCAGGTCGTTGGCGGCGTGCTCCAGCCATTCACCGTCCATCTGCCACGCTTCCAGCCGGCTGACGATGGCGCGCCGGTAGCGTGAGACGTGGTCACTGGTCTTGAGGGCGTGGTAAGCGGCACCCAGGGCCGGCGCGTAGTCGTCGAACTGCATACGCATTAGCTCGGGCACATCTTTGTCTTTCGTAACGCGCTCGGTGTAACGGCGGATGTTCTGATTCAGCTCATTGAGGCCGCGCACCATCTGGCGCACGTTCTCGTAGGCCTGGGTGACGGCCAGCGCGGGCGAGAAATCCTCGTTCTCGCTGGTGAGCAGTTGGTGGGCAGCGTAGAGCTGGCCGGTGTACTCGCGCGGCTTCTGTTGCTGGATATTGCGGAACGCCTCCAGCAGGGTGAAGGCGTAATCAGGCAGGATGATGTACTCGGTGTAGTCGGCGTGCTGCTCCCGCTCCACCCAGCCGGCCTCAGCCAGCCGGCGCAGCAGGAAACTGGCATATTCCTGCACCGATTTCTCGCCGATCGCCGCGCCGTCTGCCGCTGCTTCCATGGCGACCTCGGCGGTCACGCCCGCGTCGTTCAGGTAGTCCACGATCTCAGCCAGGACAACCTCGCGCGTCAGGCCGAAGCGGTTGAACTCGGCCAGCTCGTAGATGCGCAGCAGGATGGCCATGTAGTGGCGTTGCAGGTTGACATGGCCACCGGTGCCCAGGATGTTGAAAAGCTGAGCTGGCAGGATGTCAAAGGGGTTACTTGCTGTCGTGGTCATTTTTCCACACCAGGATGTCTTGAGGTTGGCAGCGCAAAACGGTACACAGGCGGGCCATCGCGTCCAGGTCAATGTAGCGCGCCTCGCCCGTGTCGAGCCGGTAGACCAAGTCTTTGGGGACTCCGGCCAGAGCGGCCAGCCGGCGCAAAGAGAGCCGTTGGCCGGTCGTGGCTTGCAAGCGGCCTAGCAAGATAGTCATTCGATTGGTGGTGTTGATCTCGCCCATTTTCGCACACCTGTTCTATATAGCCTAAATATACCACCATTTGGCGCGTTTGTCAAGACCGATGTGCGGTTATGTAGACACAAAAACGGATCAGGACGACAGCGTGAGACGCCATCTGAGCGGAACTATAGCCCTGTTATCGTCGTCTTGATTATAAAGAATGGGAATCCGGTTCGGCGTCCCATGGTGGTGGAGACCTATACGGAGGTGGATCATGTTCAAAGCAATTCGTTTCCTCATCGGGTTGGTCGTCGTTCTGGTGCTCGCCGGCACCGCGCAAGCCCAGGGTCCAGTCGGCCCTCTGCATAGTGATATCGCCTGGCAGGCAGCTTACTGGAACAATATGACCCTGTCCGGGCCTCCGGTCCTGCAACGCAGCGAGACAAACCTCGATCATGATTGGGGGACCGGCTCCCCTGATCCCAGCGTCAACCCGGATGGCTTTTCGGCGCGGTGGACCCGCTACCTTGACATATCTGGCGTGTATCGCTTCACCGCTACCAGTGATGACGGCATCCGTGTCTGGGTGGATAGTGACCTGATCATTAACGAATGGTATGACCATCCAGCCAAAACAGTGAGTGCCGACAAGAACCTGAGCAGTGGGCATCATCTGGTGGTGGTCGAGTTCTACGAGAACACAGGTGGGGCCATTGCCAGAGTGTCTTGGGCACCGGCGCCTGTCCCCATTTACAACTGGCGCGGTGAGTACTTCAACAATATGACGCTCAGCGGCCCTCCCGTGCTGGTGCGTGACGATGTGCAGATCAACTTTGATTGGGGTGCCGGCTCACCAGCCCCGGGTCTGATCGGCACCGACGGTTTTTCCATCCGCTGGACGCGCTCGCTTAACCTGCCGGCTGGCCCCTACCGCTTCGCGATGACAGTAGATGACGGCGGCCGCCTGTGGGTCAACGAGCATCTGCTGATTGACGTATGGCGCGATCAGGCCCCTCACACATACACAGGCGATATTTACGTGCCGGGGGGTGGGGTCGCCATCAGGATGGAATATTACGAGAACACTGGTGGGGCTGTTGCTCGGCTCACGTGGTCTCCGCTGGTCACACCAGCGCCTACGCCAACGCCTCCTCCGCCACCAGGCGTGGTGATCGTTGACGATACCGATCCGGGCTTCGTCAAAGGTGGCTCCCCGACAGGTTGGCACACTGCGCCCGAAGGGTACGGGGGCCATCTGACCTGGACGCGCAACAATGATCGGACGCGGCCTAATTACAACTGGGCGCGTTGGTATCCTGATCTGATCCCGGGACGATACGAGGTCTTTGTGTTCATTCCGGAACGCTACACGACCACCGCGCGGGCGCGCTACTGGATCTCGCACGCAGGTGGCTACACGTTGCGGGTTGTAAACCAGTCAACGAATGGGAATCGCTGGGTGTCGCTGGGCACGTACTGGTTCTACGGCACGCGCGACGATTACGTCTCACTAGCCGACGTCACCTATGAGCCTCGCCTGAGTCGCCTCATCGCCTTTGACGCGGTCAAATGGGAGCCGCGCGGACAGACCGCATGCGCTGCCCCGCCAATCCCGGTCCCGCCTGGGGCGAGCCGGGAGGCAGAAGGTTGTCTACGCCTGCATCTGGATGCCAGCAGCATCTGGGAGAGGGATGGCTTTGACTTGGCCGCTGCGGTTGGTTACAATCAACAGCCGCCGTGCGCCGCCTTTGCCCTGGCGCTTTCCTGGAAGGTCACCCAGGGTGATGGCACAGGGATTCTCTGGACGGTGGTGCGCCAGGGGGTTGAGGAAAAGGTCGGCGAGGGGAGTCAGGGGATGATCCGCCGCGGATGCGGGTTTTACCGCCTCCGGAACCAGGGCGCCGGCCCGGTGGATCTCGACGTGCGGGTGGCGGTGGATATCCTGCAATAACTTCACGCTGCGCTGATTGTCTGTGATCCACATGGGCCACTGGAGGGGATTTGAGCGTCGTCATCGGCGCCTGTCCAGACCCCCGTCACACTCAGCAGGGAAGGTCCGGAGGAGATTTTGTCCCCTCCAGAAAAACCCCTTCCAGCCTTTTTACCTGCCAGTCGGTACTCCCTCTATCTATACCTGAGAGATTTCCCGCTACGATGGCAGATAGAGATCAACGGGTGCTTCAGTCACCGATTGAACTCAAAGCCTCGGCCGCAATCTCATCTTCAACTTCGATGCGGAGAGGCCCCACTTCCTTAACATGGACGTTGATGATCAAGGTGTGCAGGCCAGGCGTCAGCAACTCGCCTATTACGCGCAGACGGATCTGGCCATTGATCGGGAATGGCACCGGCCCCCGCTCGTTCACCCGGTCGGCGGAGCGTTCGGAGCGTGCTGACAGCACGATGATCCGTTGAGGCAGGAAGGTTCGTCTGTCCACTTCAACGGGTCCCAGCCCGATCACAGTGCCCGGCGCCAGCGTATTGAGCAGCGTCATCTCAAAGCCGTCCTTTGTATTGCACAGGCTTCCCTTTTGATAGAGACGCCGAACCATATCAGCCGGCAGTCCGGGCATAGCCCCCCCTTACCCAGTCAAAGACCCCCCTGGTTCCCTGTGAGAGAGTATAACAAAGGAAGGCCGGGATGACAAGATTCCTCAGAACTCCAAAGGCTCCCACTCACGCCACAGGCCACACGCTCGATGGTTGCTTGGGAAATAGCGCATTCAAAAGCGCTCGCGTCTCGTCGTTACTCGCCCAGCAGTCCGCAAAGGCGTAGTTTAATTCCTCCACGGTTCGATAGCCGAACAGCAACTGTAAAAAGGTGAGATCTGGAAACGCCGCTGATCCCCGATCCCCCCATGTGAAGGTCCACGGCTCTATGGGGGTCAGTTTCCCATCTGTAAAGACCAATCGCAGCCCGCTCCGATAAAAGCTGAGCTTTAACTCGCCAGTGTGTCCTACGAACGCTGATCTGGCCAGCCGTTGCTCCAGTACCGGCGTGATGTGGCGCAGGAAGTCGGGCAAGTCTGCCACTCGTACATACCAGGCGTACGGCTTGCGCGTGACCGGCAGCCGGTCGGGGATCACTTGATACACCGGGTGCTCTGTCCCCAACCAGAATGCGAACGACTCGAACTCACCCTTCTGATCCTGTGCTACGTATGTCTCACCGGTCACCTGCAGATACCGCAAGATGGTCGGTGTCACGACCAGCCATGAGATGCCCGGCTTCAGCTCGTAGGACGTGACCCCCAATATGGCCCTCTCCAGGCGTGGCCCGTGCGCCAGGAAGCCCACCGGCTCGCCCGTCGTCGTCTCCACGATGCGCAACTCCCGCCGCTCGCAGTTATCCTGGCTGCGGCCGCAGAGCTCGTACCGCCACATCGTCTCATCACGGACACAGGTGACCAGATAGCGACTCATCGCCTGCTCGTACACGCGCGCGATAAACGTCAGGTCCTCCTCCGTCGCCGGCCGCACGCGGTACGGCTCCGCTTCCCCCTCCTTCAACTTTGGCACATTCAGCTTATATCCGAGACGCCCACCGCCGAGTGTCAGTCCCATCTCGTAACCAAACTGGCGATAGAAATAGGGGATCCCCGTGATCGCCTGCACTTTCTCACCACGCGCCGCACTCCATTGGTGGATCACTTCAAACTGGGCGCGCACCAGCCCGCGTCGCCGGTAGTCCGGATGCGTGCCCACCAACTCTGGCCGCCCCACCTGGAATGGGATGCCACCGTACGACCAGGTTTGAGAGATCAGGTTAAGCGACGACACGATCTGACCCGTGCGCGTGTCTTCCACCACGGTGAAATCGCTCGCATCAAACGTGGGATGCCTGTGCTCCATTAAGTCTCGCGTCCAGGCTCCGACGCGAAAGTCCGGCTCCGTTGCATCGGGATTGCGATGAATCTCCGCGTTAAACGTCGCCAACGCCTCGACATCTGCTACTGTTGCTCGGCGCAGGATCAACCCGTCGCCCAGATGGCGCAGGATGACAGAGTCTTGAGCCCGACGGCCGGAACGGGTCGCCGCTATAGTTCGGAACACCGCTACCTCCTCGTAATAATAATATGTTTGCTCGGAGGGGACGATAGTCTCCGGTGTGATGGCGGAGTGTCCTCTGCTACGAGCGAACATTACAAACCTCGCTCGTTATGCTTTTCGCCTCGAACCTGACGGCACGCTTGTTCTCGAATGGATGACTGAAGCCTTTACCCGCATCACCGGCTACACTCCTCTGAAAATGTAGGACAAATTTGAAATTTGTCCTACGTTCACCAGCATTTTCATCCGAACGTTGGTGAACGCAAGTTCATGGAGAATTCCCCAGGAAGTAGATGAGCGCGGCGGCTGGGTCAGCCTCATCTATCCAGAGGATATGTCTGTCACCTTTCAGCGACGTGATCGCCTGTTTGCTGGTCAGCCGGACGTGAGCGAATTCCGCATCATCACCAGAAGTGAGGAGGTGCGCTGGCTGCGCAATCATGGCAGGCCGGTATGGAACGTCAGGTGTTCAGCGGCATCCGCCGCTTGTCCACTCTGATATGGGCCATGATTGGCGTGATCGTGACGGCGAAGATCAGCCCGTCGGCCTGGGGTGAGGTGGTGATCAGCCGGGCCCAGCAGGCAGCCAGCCATCGGCGCCGCTTTATCCGCTGGTTGCCTGTCCTGGCCGTCAGGCCAGGGATCGGCTGGAGTTGGGTCTGACAGCAAGCCCACAAGGGTTGGCCGCGGTTTCTTTCCTTTGGGCTGGATCCTGAACCAGATCCTGAGCCAGCTATTGCTTCACGACGCGAGGCTGCTAAACCCGGCCCTGTCTGGACCGTCTGTTTCCATCCACCTTAAATTGTCAGCCAATCAGGTTCATCAGGTCAAGGCAGGCTTGTTCTTCTGCAATACCGAGTATGTCTCGCGCAGCTTATCGAACAACGAGGCGTAGAGGCTGACGAAAGGCCGATACCGAGCGTGATGCTCGGGCCGCGGCTCGATGCGATCGGTCGTCCCGACAAAGCGGCGGGGTGTGGCTTTGAGGTCGTCAAAGACGCCGACGGCGTAGCCGGCCACAATCGCCGAGCCCAGCACGGCGAACTCCTGCCGATTCAGGCGTACGTAGGGGATGCCTAACACGTCGGCCTTGATCTGGTTCCAGACCCGGCTGCTGGAGCCGCCGCCGATCACGCGAGCCTCCTTGAACGTGAGATCGGGGAACAACTGCTTTTCGATGTCAAGGTACAACGCGTACTCGTAGGCCACCCCTTCCAGCAACGAGCGGTAAAAGTGCGCCCTGGTGTGCGCCCAGGTGAATCCCAGCCACAGGCCGCGCAGGTCGGGGTCGTTGGGGCACACCCGCCCGCCCAGGTGCGGGAGAAAGAGCAGGCCGTCCGAGCCGGGCGAGATGGCGGCAGCACGCTCATCCAGTAAGGCATACACGCTGCGCCCTTCCCGTTGGGCTTGGGCCTTCTCCTCGACAGCGATCTCGTCCCGGAACCAGCGCAAATTCAGCCCCCCGCCGTTGATATAGGCCAGCGCGTACCACAGGTCCGGCGGGACCAGGCGCGCGGTGAAGAGGGTCTTGTGCTTCACGTCCGGAACGAATTCAGCCGTGCAGGTGGCCAGCACCGAGGCGGTGCCGGCCACGTCGAACACCAAGCCGGGCTCCACCATCGCCGCGCCCAGCATCCCCGCCGCCTGATCACCGCAGCCAGCGGCGATCGGCGTCCCGGCCAGCAGTCCGGTCTCACGGGCCGCCTCCGGCGTGACCCGGCCAATAATCTCCCATGGGCTGAGGATGCGCGGCAGCTTCTCCATCGGCACGTCGAAGAGACCACACAGCTCCGGCGACCAGGCGGCCGCGCGCGCGTCGCTCAGGCAGGAGAAGTGGATGTACGTGTAGTCTATGAACGCCTCCTCGCCGCGCAGGCCGGCCATCCGCCCGGCCACGTAGCCGCCAGGCACGACGAACCTGGCGATGCGCCGGAACACCTCAGGCCGCTCCCGCATCCACCAGAGGATCTTTGGCCCATGGGAGTAAGTCGGTGGGCCGCCCGTCTTTTCGATGATCAGACGTTCGTGTCGCTTCATCTCCTCGATGTACGGGCCGCAGCGCGTGTCCAGCCACGAATCGTACACCGTGGGCGTGCCCCAATCGGCGTCCACCGAACCGATGCCGGCCATCTGCCCGTCGAAGGCGATGGCTGCCACCTCGCCGGGGCAAATGCCGCTCCTCTCCAGGCAGGTCTGGATCGTGCGCACCGCCGAGCCATAAATCTCGTCCATGCTCTGTTCCACCCAGCCGGGCTGCGGGTAGTAGAGTTTAGACTCCTCGTAGGCATCGGCGATCAGGTTCCCCTGGGTATCGAAGATGGCGGCCTTGGTGCCGGCGGTGCCGAGGTCCACGCCGATGAGGTACGTCTGTGCCATGCCTTTATTCCTCTGCGGTAGGCATCATTCTACCTTTCATGCTGGTTATGGGGCGTGAGCCAGGTACCTATTGGACGGTGTAGCCGCCGTCAACAGAGAGGACGGCCCCGGTCGCGTAGCCCAGATCGTCCGCAGCGAGATACAGGATACCGGCGGCGATTTCTTCTGGACGGCCAAGCCGGTTCAGGGGGCGGGATTCTTCCAGTGCACGGCGCACTTTCGCCGGGTCGGCCTCTTTGGCAAGCGCGGCCTTGACCAGGGGGGTCTCCGTCGTGCCTGGGCAGATGCAATTGGCCCGGATGTTGTCCGCCGCGAAATCTACTGCGGTGCTCTTGGTCAGGGCGATGACCCCCGCCTTGGAAACATTGTAGGCCACCTGGTTCTTGATCGCCACCAGGCCGGCCTCGGAAGCCACATTGACGATGACCCCACCGCCTGTCTTCTTCATCGCGGGGATCGCATACTTCGAGCAAAGGAAAACGCCCTTGAGATTGACGTTCAGGATTCGATCCCAATCGGTTTCGGCGGTATTGGCAACATCCCCTTTTGTGTAGATGCCCGCATTGTTGACCAGGATGTCCAGCCGGCCGTAGGTGTCGAGGGCCGTCTGGACCATCTTCTGGGCATCCGCTGCCACCGACACGTCGGCCTGGACAAAAGTTGCCTCGCCTCCGGCCTCGCGAATGAGGGTGACCGTGTTAGGTCCAGCGATCGAATCATGGTCCGCAACCACAACCCGGGCGCCCTCGCGTGCAAACAGGAGCGCGGTGGCCTGCCCAATGCCGGCCCCGGCCCCCGTCACGATCGCCACTTTGCCTGTCAGTTTCATCCCGGTTCCCCTCATTCGCTATCTCACGCCACTACGTTCAACCACCCACCGTCCACGTAGTAAGTAGAACCGACACAGTAACTCGCTCGCGGCGAACAGAGAAAGACAAAGAAGTTGGCCAATTCTTCAGGCGTCGCAAAGCGGCCAATGGGGGCGTTCTTCTTTGCGATCTGATCGAGATACTCTTCCCAACTGATGTCTTTGCCCGCGGTCAGTTGCTTGGCTGTCTTTACCCAGTCTGGAGTGAGAATCAGCCCAGGATTGATGCAGTTGACGCGAATGTTGTCTTTGATCAGCTCGTTGGCCAGGCACTTAGAGAACATCATCAAGGCTGCCTTGGTCACATTGTAAATGGGCTCGTAGTCAAGAGGCTGTTTGGCGCAGATGGAGGCATTGTTGATGATGACGCCGCCGCCCCGCCTGCGCATCGAGGGCACCAGGCCGCGTGATAGCCTGACGGCCGCCATGACGTGCAAATCCCAATAGTACTGCCATTTCTCGTCAGGGGCGTCCATGATGGTTTCATTGCTGCCTGTTCCTGCGTTGTTGATCAGGATGTCTGCGCCGCCAAATTCCCTCTCGACCTCACTGACAAGGCGGCTTATATCGTTAACCTTAGTCACGTCAGCTCTGACGCCGAGAACTCTGACGCCGTACTGGTTGGCGATTTCGCCAGCCTTCTCCGTGAGGCGCTCTTCGCTTCTAGCGCAGAGGGCCAGGTGGACCCCCTCCTGTGCCAGAGCCTGCGCAACGGCCAGACCGATGCCCACGCTGCCACCGGTGATGACGGCGACTTTGTCTTTGAGGCCGAGATCCATGGCTTTACGCTCCTTTCATCTGATGTCGGCACGGATGGGCAACCGGGCTTCTCCGCGCAGGTAGAGCGGGATGCGCTCCAATGGCGCGTCCGCCGTGACCCACTGACCGCCTTCGAAGGTCCCATCTGCCCAGGCATCAGTCCAGGTCGTCCCGGCCGGCAGGTAGAGCTTACGGCTGCGAGCACCCTCGTAGAGCACTGGGGCGACAAGTAAGTCCGGGCCAAACATAAACTGGTCATCCACCGCCCAACACGTTTTGTCCCCTGGGAAGTCGAAGAAGAGCGGGCGCATCGGAGGGATGCCTTTCTCGTGGGCCAGGCGCATCTGATCCATGATGTAGGGCCGCAGCCGCTCGCGCAGGAACAGCAGTTCCTTGATGATGGCGTAGGCCTCGTCACCGAAGGACCACACCTCGTTGGGGCCACCTGTATGCCAACCGCTGGTCGGCTGCCGGAAGCCGTGCAGGCGGAACAGCGGGCAGAAGAGGCCGTACTGGAACCACCGCACGATGAGTTCGCGGAAGTAGGGCGATGCTGGATCACCACCGATGAAGCCACCGATGTCCGTAGTCCACCAGGGGATGCCACTCAGGCCGATGTTCAGTCCGGCGCGAACCTGGGCCTGCAGCGCCTCGAACGTAGACCGGATGTCCCCAGACCAGACCGCCGCCGCATACCGCTGGCTCCCCGCCCACGCCGACCGGCAGAGCGTGATGATCTCTTCTTCCCCCTCGGCGCGCATCCCCTCGTAGAAAGCACGCTCGTGCATTAAGGGGTAGATATTCGCCACCGCCGCCCCATTGCCGATGTGGAAGCGCAGATTCCCAGGGTCTTCGTGCCGGGTCTCAGGCTCGCAAGCGTCCAGCCACCAGACCTTAATCCCGTGCCGGTAGTAGCCCTCACGGACTCGTTCCCAGATGAAGCGCCGCGCTTCGGGATGGGTGGGGTCGTAGTAGTGCATGTAGACTGGCCCCGTGAACCCGGTATCGGTAAAGAGCATGAGCGCCGGAACGCCACGCTCGGTGCGAAGCAGTAACCCGCGTCGTTGCATCTCTCCGAAGTTAGTGCTGGCAGGGTTGACGGTGGGCCAGATGGAGACCATCACTTTGACCCCCATCTCCTCCAACTCGCGCACCATGGCCGCCGGATCTGGCCAACATTCAGGGTCGAACTGCCATTCGCCCTGCTTCGTCCAGTGGAAGAAGTCTATGACGATGACCGAGAGGGGCAATCCACGACGCTTGTACTCCCGTGCCACAGAGAGTAACTCCTCCTGCGTGCGGTAGCGGAGCTTGCACTGCCAGAAACCGGCCGCCCACTCGGGCAACATGGGCGCGTGGCCGGTCGCGTCGGCGTAGTGGGCCATGATCTGCGCCGGTGTGTCGCCGACGGTAATCCAGTAATCCATCTGTGGGGTGGCCTCGGCCACCCAGCGCGTCTGAGCCTGTCCCAGTTCCACACGTCCCACGGCTGGATTGTTCCACAGGAAGCCGTAGCCCCGGCTCGATAGAAGGAAGGGAATGCAGACCTCGGTGTTGCACTGGACCAGGTCAATCACGGCACCCTTCTGGTCCAGTAAACCGTGCTGGTGCTGGCCCAGACCGTAGAGGCGCTCGTCGTCATAAGCCTTAAATCGCACCTGGACCTGGAAAAGGTCGCCCCCTACAGGCTTAAACTGCCGCGCCGGCGGCCGGGGGAAGTATGACGGCGACTCGGCCAGAAGTTCAGCGCCGGTGGCGCTATTGAGGAAGCGGATGGCCGCCTGGATGCCGGAATCAACCCGCTCCCCACCTGGGCGGACTTCGGCAGTGATTGCGCCGTTGCGGATAACGGCGCGTTCCTCG
Organism: Anaerolineae bacterium; assembly: GCA_034433615.1. Classification (GTDB taxonomy): domain Bacteria; phylum Chloroflexota; class Anaerolineae; order DUEN01; family DUEN01; genus DAOUAJ01. The sequence goes on from DAOUAJ010000457.1 coordinate 12,385, forward strand.
CCGATCTCAATTTGTGCTTCAACGGGGATGGGGTCCAGCAGCGCGTCCGGCAGGTCATCTCGGATCTCTAGCGCCAGCGTGGCGCGCACCCGCAGGCTATTGGGGCCCCATGGTTCAATCCGCACAGTCTCGTGGTACTGCTCCCAAATGAGCGAATTTCCCTCTTGACGAAGACCTTGCATGGAAGTCCCTCCTGGGCTACCAGGTCAATACCGGTAGCGCGGTTCGTGCAATTTGTGACCGGCCAGAGCGAGCAGGATGATCAGGCCGTTGAAAAATTGAGTCCAGAAGCCGGTCAACCCGGCCTCGATGACTCCGGTTTCAATAAACCGGATAGTAAAGCTCTAACGCACAGATGAACTCTTGAGACCGTTGCTTCCTGGTAGGCTGGAAGGAATATCCTCCCCCTGCAACGGTTTCTCACCGGCCCTGACTCGAATCAGCTCGACTTCAAACTGGCTGCGGTCACCGCGATGTTTGGCTTCGTAGTACTCGATCGGCCGTCCATCTCTGAGGTAGCTAACACTCTTGAGCAGGACGATGGGAGACCCGAGCGCGATGTCAAGGAGCCTGGCATCCTGATCGCTGGCCGCAATGGCTTCCAGAGTGCGCCGTCCGCGGACAATCTCCAGCCCATACTTTTCCTCAAGCACAGCATAGAGAGACTGGTTGCTCAGGTCGTCATGGAGTAGCCCTGGGCAGGCCGCGTAAGGGATGTAAGTGGTCACGAACACGATCGGCTCATTATTGACAAAGCGCAGCCGGTCAATCTTGATGACTTTGTCCCCTGCGTTTATACTCAGCCGTTCTGCCAGCAACTTGGAAGCGGGGATGACCGCTTGTTCCAGGACGCGGGTGACCGGCGTGAACCCGCGATCTACCATGTCCTGGTAAAAGCCGGTCAGCTTCTGAACGAGGCTCTCGCGAATCTTCGGCTTGGCCACAAAGGTGCCCTTGCCCTTGCGGCGATAGAGGAGGCCTTCGTTGACCAAATCGTCCAAAGCCTGGCGAACGACCGTACGGCTGACCTGGAAGGTCTGGCACAGCTCAGCCTCTGATGGGAGCTGCTGACCCGGCTGTAGAGTGCCATTAGCCAGGTTCTCGCGGAACCATTCCTCCAGTTGATGGTAGTAAGGCACCGGGCTATCATGATCAATCGCTGTTGGACGCAAGAACATGTCAAATCAGTTGTCTTCTGGAAATCACCTGATTAGATCATCCTGTCATGACAGGATACTAAGTCCCAAGAACATATTATCAGATACTCGATGGTCTGTCAAGTGATTTTTGAGCTTGCAGAGCAGCAATTTTAACGCACAGGGCAGGCTTCCGAGGCCTTCTGAGCCCCTTTCCCGATCCGTTGCGGCATTGTACGTTGACAAAGGGCTTGTTCGATGATATAGTGACCTGAGTGCTGTAATCCTGTCATTACAAGATCACTGCACACCTTGGTGACCTTGTCATTCGTCGGTGAGGGGCTATGTCCAACCCTGTAAGAATTTGCTTGGTTGGTGCAGGCCGCGCTGCCCAGGTGCACGCCGATTCCCTGGTCAACCATATCCCGCGCGGTCAACTGGTTGCTCTGGTTGACCCTGATCTCAACGCGCTACAGGCAACCGGTGATCGCTATGGTGTTGATGCTCGCTTTGATTCCCTGGAGGCGGCGCTGGATGGCGCCGCCTTCGACGCAGTAGTCATCACCACGCCGACCTTCACCCACAAGCCGCTGGCCCTCCTGGCAGCCGAGGCCGGCAAGCACATCTTCTGTGAGAAGCCCATGGCGCTCACCCTGGCCGAATGCGATGCGATGATCGAAGCCGCGGAGCGCAACGGCGTCTTCCTGCAACTGGGCTTCATGCGCCGCTTCGACCCAGAGTTCGTGGCGGCAGCCGAACGCATCCAGGCCGGGGAGATCGGGCGCCCGATGATGATCAAGTCACTGACCCATGGCCCCGGGCTGCCGCCCCCTTGGGCACGTGATCTCAAAACTTCCAACGGGATGCTGGCCGAGGTCAACAGCCATGATTGGGACTGCATACGTTGGCTGATGGGATCCAACCCTCAGCGCGTTTACACCGAGGTTGCCAACTTCAAGGGCGCAGCCCTGGGCGTTGACACGCCGAACTTTTACGATAACGCGCTGGTTACGATCCGCTTCGAGAACGGGGGATTGGGAAGTATCTCCAGCGTATGCCCCTGTGAGTATGGCTACGACGCCCGCGTCGAGATCATCGGCGAGCAGGGCATCATGCAGATCGGCCAGCTCGCGGGCCAAGCGGTAGCCGTGTGCACTAATCGTGACCAGGGCCTGGTGACGCCGATCTATCGCACCTGGCCGGAGCGCTTTGCCTGGGGATACATCCGCGAGATGGAACATTTCATCCACTGCATCCAGACGGGCACAGCGCCCAAGGTAGGTGGCCAGGACGGGCGCTGGGCGGTGGCCAGCGTCCTGGCCGCCACAAAGTCATTTCTGGAAGAGCGCCCGGTCTACTTAAGCGAGGTGTTGTCCTGAAAATGGGGATTTGGACCACGAAGACACGAAGTAGCGCGACGCGAAGAGGCACCGCGGGTCTTTGCGTTCTTTGCGTTCTTTGCGACCCTTCGCGACTTCGTGATCCCGTTTTCCCTCACTGTGGTGGCGCCGGTGGCATACACAACAGTTTTGAGGAGGCAATCTGGTGAGGCAGGGCCCTTACGGATTTTACATTTCACCCCCTGAAGATCATCTGGCAGAGTTTGATCACCATATCGTCCGTACCTTGTCCGCCATGAGAGGGCAATACACCGATCAGCGAGCGTATGAGGCCATGCTTGACCAGGAGGACGTAGTCCTCTACGAAGTGTACGAGATGGAGCGCCCGGCGCAGGCCGGTGAACTTCTACACGGCCTCTCCATCGTGCATCCGGGCAAGGTAGGCGATGAATACTTCATGACCAAGGGACACTTTCACGCTGTGCTGGATACTGCCGAGGTCTACTATTGTCTGCAAGGCGAAGGTCTGCTGCTCATGGAAACGCCCGAGGGCGATTGGGCAGTGGAGGAGCTGCGCCCAGGCCGTGTGGTCTACGTGCCGCCGCGCTGGGCTCATCGTTCGGTGAACACTGGCCAGCAGGACCTCGTCACCTTCTTCATCTGCTCTGGCCACGCCGGGCATGACTACGGCACCATCGAGCAGCAGGGCTTTCGCAAGCTGATCATCGAGCGTGACGGCCGTCCGATCATTGTGGATAACCCGCGCTGGCGCGCGCCGGAAGAGAGATAAGAGTTTAGACCCTTCGGGTTTTACGAAACCCAAAGGGTCTCTGAAAATTGTGACGAGAGGAAGGTGATTTACCTGGACCTGAAATCTTGTCGGGTGCTCGTAACCCCCACTTCATACGGGCGCAGTGATCCACAGCTCCGCACGGAGTTAGAGGCAGCCGTCGGCGAAGTGATCTACAACACCGCCGAACGGCCCCTTACCTCTGAGGAACTACGGGCACTGCTCCCCGGTTGCGATGGTTACATCGCCGGCCTGGACACGATTGACCGCGCCGCGCTGGAAGCGGCCGACCGGCTCAAAGTCATCGCCCGGTATGGTGTGGGGGTGGATAATGTGGACCTGGCGGCTGCCGCCGAAAAGTCCATCGTCGTCACCAACACCCCGCTGGCCAACGCGGTCTCCGTCGCCGAGCTCACCGTCGCCTTTATTCTGGCACTGGCGCGCTCGCTTCCCATGCTGGCGGCGCAGACGCGGGCGGGGGAGTGGCCGCGCCTGATGGGCATTTCACTCGAAGGCAAGACCGTTGGCCTGATCGGCCTAGGCGCGATCGGCAAGCAGGTCGCCCTGCGGCTGCGTTGCTTTGGATGCACCATCCTGGCGCACGACCCGGCGGCCGACGCCACCTTTGCAGCGGCACACGGCGTCGAGCTATGTCCCCTTAATGAGGTCCTTCGCCGCGCCGACTTTCTGTCGCTGCACCTGCCACTGACGCCGGAGACGCGTGGCATGGTGAATGCGGCCCTTCTGGCTCAAATGAAGCCCGGCGCGTTCCTGATCAACACCGCACGCGGGGAGATCGTAGACGAGGCGGCCCTGCTGGAGGCGTTGCAAAGTGGTCGTCTGCGCGGCGCGGCGCTGGACGTGTTCGGCAAGCAGCCAGCGGATCGCGACAACCCGTTGCTGGCTTTGCCGCAAGTCATCGCCACTCCGCACTGCGGAGCGCACACGGACAGCGCGCTGAACGCGATGGGGTGGGGCGCTCTGCACGATTGTCTGGCCGTCCTGCGCGGCGAGCAACCGGCTCATCGGGTGATCTAACACAACAGAATGATGTTGCCGGCGCGAAATAGATTTCCGGATTCGTGAGGAGATGAGTGCACATGGCTGAGGAGGCGCGCAGGCGGTATTTGATCACCGCCAGGAAAGAGCCTACTATCTATTTTATCGGTGTGACCACGGGCAAGTCGGCGATCATGAGGGTCTTTCCGCTATGGGCTCAAGAGCTTGGTCGGCCTGAGCTTGTCATCGAGGGGATTGACCTGAAACTGCATGACGACGCCAACGCGTATCGTCAGGCTGTCGCTCAGATCAAGTACGACCCCCTCTCGTTGGGCGCGCTGGTCACGAGCCATAAGATTGATCTGCTGGAGGCCGCGCGGGATATGTTTGACTACCTCGACCTCTACGCTCAGCTTTGCGGCGAGGTCTCCTGCATCTCGAAGCGAGACGGGAGTCTGGAAGGCCATGCCAAGGACCCCATCAGCAGCGGCCTGAGCCTGGATGCCTTGCTGGGCGAAGACTATTTTGGGCGCACAGGTGGCGAGGTGCTGTGCTTTGGCGCGGGCGGATCGGGCACAGCGATCGCACTTCATCTGATTAACAAACCGAACCCTGGCGACCGTCCTCGGCGCTTCGTGGTGGTGAACCGTTCGCAAGGCCGGCTTGACCGGCTGAGAGCGATGGTGGAGCAGCTTCAGACCGACATCGTGTTTGAGTACATCTGCAACGAAGATCCAGAGCGCAACGATGAGCTTATGGCGATCATGCCGCCGGGGAGCCTGGTGATCAACGCGACAGGGATGGGGAAAGATCGGCCGGGCTCTCCGGTGACCGATCGTGGTCTCTTCCCGGTCAACGGCGTCGCCTGGGAGTTAAATTACCGCGGCGAACTCGATTTCTTGCATCAGGCGCTGGCCCAAAGCGAGAGCCGCAACGTGTTCGTCGAGGACGGGTGGCTGTATTTCCTGCATGGCTGGACACAATTCATCGCCCAAGTCCTGCACCGAAGGATTCCGGGTGAGTTGTTTGATCGCCTGGCTGCCATCGCAACCCAGATTTGCAGTCCGGCCTTGGGTTGGCGTGGGGGCGTACCCCGCAGGTATCAGGCTGCGGAATAGCGTCTTATTCGGCGAGGAAACCAACCTGGCTACGCGAGGAGGCTCCGGAGCTGTGCATGAGTGCAGCATCCGGAGCCTTCTTGGATTTTCAGGAATTTACCGCCCGGCGCCGAACAACGCGCCCAGGCCGACTGCGCTGATGCCCAACGCCCCGCCAAGCAGAATGCTGATAACCAGAACGATGACCCACCCGATGATCACGGTGAGAATGGCCTTGCCGGTGTCAAAATCCAGCGCTTGTCGCACGGCGACGACGCCAGTCACCAGCGCCCAGATGCCACCGATCAGGCCCGCCAGCTCCCCCACGCACGGGATGAATGCCAGGATACCCAGCACTCGCGGGCCGCTGGCGTAACCCAATGTGCGCAATAACTCGCCTACGTCCGCCGTGCCCTTGAAGACGCTGGTGCCTACCCAGTAAGTGACATAGGCCCAGATGTAGTAGCCGAGCACCCCTATGATCACCCCAAAAATGAGGCCGCCTATAGCGGCGCCGATGGATGTGCCGAGGCCGGCCAGGAAAGCTCCCAGACCACTGGCGACCGATACGATGATGACGACGATCAGGGCTTCTTGTGTGAGCCTGGCGTCTTTCTCGACGTCTTCATAAAGGGCGACGTCAAGCATAGCCGCGCGCACGACCCGGTTGATCATGGCATTGAAGTCCATCTTACCCCCTCCTGATGTGATTTATGGCAGAACGTGCCATCATGGCGCCGCATTGCCCCACAGGGAATAAACCGAATTCGTCCAAGTATACCACCAGATGCACAAGGATGCTAGCAAACGGCTTAGCGTGTCTCATTTCAGCGCTGGCAGCACCCGCTCGCCGAGCAGGCGCAGCCCTTCCTCTTCCGTCAAACCGTGAGGCGTCCCAAATTCCACCCGACCGGCGCCGGCTTCAAACAGCCTGACAGCCTGTTCAGCCACCTCGTCCGGGGTGCCGGCGAAGGCGAAACGGTGCAGCAAATCGTCCGAGATGTTAGCCGCCGCGCCCTCGAAATCGTAGTGGGCTGCGGCTGTTTTGATCCGGTTTGGGATCTCTCGATCAATCTCAAGAGAGCAGTCCAGTGGAGCGACTACGGGCAGGTATAAAGCCACCTGACGGCGCGCCAGTGTGCGCGCGGCCTTCCCGTCCCGATCCACGACCGTGACAGCGCCTGCTACGATCGTCACCTCAGCCGGGTCACGGTGAACGGCCGCCGCGGCGTGCGCAATGTCGGCGCGGATGTGCGGGATCACGTCTGGAATAGAGGGTTACGCCGTCGAAGCCGTAATTCTCGGCCGCCACCGCCAGCGGGCCGTAGGCGGCTAGCGGTTTGTCAGTTTGGAAGGCGATGCTGACGGAAAGATGGATCATGGTCCCTCTGACGGGGCAGGCACGGAGCACCGCCCTATGAGCATCAAAAGTTAACGGCCATTTCCTGCCCGAAAGGGGTGGTGTGAAGCTTGTGGCCCGAATGGGCCAGGGGAGCCCCCTCCACAGAATGGGCTGTTTTAGCCTCTACGCGGCAGCCGAAACCCGGATGGGTCCCAGGTAGCTCTTAACGGTTTCCTCATCGGCCAGGATAGCGTCCGCTGTGCCTTGAAAGGCGAGGCGGCCTTCGCGCAGCACATAGGCATAGTCACACCAGCGCAGGACGCTCCTGGCGTTCTGCTCCACCACCACCAGCGTGATGCCATCCGCGCCCAGTTGACGCAGCAGGCGGAAGATCTCCGTCACCAGCAGTGGAGCCAACCCGGCACTCGGCTCGTCCAGCAGCATCAACCGGGGGCGAGATAACCAGCCGATGGCAATGGCGAGCATCTGCCGCTCGCCGCCGCTGAGCCGGCCGGCCCGTTGTCTCTGGCGTTCCGCAAGGGTCGGGAACAGCTCGAAGGCTGCATCTAACCTGCGCTGCATGTCTTGCCTTCCCGCCTTTCGGGTGGCCAGCAGCAGGTTCTCGCGGACCGTCATCGAGGTGAAGATGTTCTGTGTCTGTGGGACATAAGCGATGCCGAACTTGCTGATGGACTCCGTCGGCAGCCCAAGCAGCGGCGTGTCGTCCATCAGAATGGCGCCACCGAATACGGTAGTCATCCCGAACACGGACTTGATCAGGGTGCTCTTGCCGCTTCCGTTAGGGCCGAGGATGGCAACGAACCGTCCTGCTTCGACAGCCAGGCTGATCAATAACACGAGCGCCAGGAACCACTCTTCTTTCAGGCGCAGGGCCGGGTACGAGGCCAGGTAACCCACGACAATTGAGGAGTTGCATCACCACGTTCTCAGACAGGCTGACCACGTAAGCACCCAGGATGGTTCCCGAAAAGCTGGTCATCCCCCCGAGCACCGTCGCCGCGAAGACGGAGAGGATCGCCAGCCAGCCCACCAATGGGTTGACCCAGGTGTAAATGCCCCACAGCGCGCCGGCCACGCCGGCCAGCCCACCGACCAGGATCCAGGTCAGATAATGAACACGCTCGACCTGGATACCGATCACTCTGGCCAGGGGGAGATTATCGGCCAGTGCGCGCATCTCACGGCCCAGCCTTAGGCCGATCGCCATCAATGCATAGAGACTGCCCACTTGCAAGGAACGAACCAACGAATCAATCAATAGCGTGGTTGACAAGTGCACCTGTCCTCGATCCTGGGTGTGTGCCCCATTATACGCACCTGGATAGCAAACTCAAGTAAGAAAAGGTCTTGACAGCTCGAAGCGTGTGTGCTACAATGAAGTCAATCTGTAAACGTTCTCACATCTGCCGTCTCCGCTCAGAGTGATGAATCCATGCTCCGTAACAGACGGGCCAGCCTGAAAGAAGTCGCTGCCCTTGCGGGCACTTCGGTGGCTACCGCGTCTCGAGTGCTCAGCGGCAAGGGCTACGCATCCCCCGAGGCGAAGGAACGGGTCCTGCAAGCAGCCAAACAGCTCAGCTACCATCCCAACCTGCGGGCCAGAGGGCTTCGGCAGCAGTCAAATTCTGGGATCGGCCTCATCATCCCTAACCTGTTGAACGCTTACTACACGGCGCTCGCGGATACGGCTAGCCAGTTACTGGCAAGATTGGGTTATCACCTGCTTTTATCGTCGACGCGGGATGATCCACTTCTGGAACAGGCCATCATGCGTGACATGATCGGCCAGGATGTGGCGGGATTAATCTGGGTGCCTTCCAGTTGCGATCGAAAACTGGTGGATTGCCTTCTTCGACAGCAGATACCGGCCGTCTCTATCGTTCGTCGTGTGCCAGGGGATGTCTTGGACACGGTGGTGTTTGCCGATTACGATGGCAGCTATGCCGCCACTCAGCATCTGATCCAATTGGGACATCGCGCGATCGGCTATATCGGCGGCGATGTCCGCTACAGCAGCAATCGTGCCCGATGGCAAGGGTATCTCGCTGCCATGCGGGATGCCCATCTGCCGGTAGATGAGCGGCTGGTGAAGTTGGGGACGGCGCTGAGCGCCTGGGGCGAAGCGGCCACATCGGAGCTGCTTCGTCTCCCCTCATTGCCTACCGCCCTCTTCGTCGCCAGCAACGCGATCATGCCCGGCGTCATTAAGGTGTTGCGTCGTCATGAGGTGGCGATCCCCGAGGAGATATCCCTCCTTTGTTTCGACGACGTGGACTGGTTTTCGTTCTCGGTGCCGCCGATTACGGCCGTGCAGATCAGCCATGCCAAGCTGGCGGAGACGGCTCTGGATCTGCTCATGAAGCGGATCGAGGACCCCGAGCGGCCGCTCTCTTTTGTGGAGATCGATTTTAAGCTCGTGGTGCGAAGTTCGACCGGGCCTCCTCGTCATAGGCCTGAGAGTGACTCTGAGAACGTTGTCGCAAGACCGATGATGGGTTGGAGATCCGCAGTTGGGGCGTGAGGAGGTGATGCCTATCGCAAATAGCGAGTTCTCTGCCTCATTGGGATGGTTCACCCGTACAGCCTGGGAGAGCAAGCTGGTGGTTTGTCCGTAGGTGGTTTTGCAGAGCTGGAAAGGAGGGCATTCTCATGAAGCAACAAGGGAACCTGATGGGAGTGTGCTGGACGCGGCGCGAGCTGTTGCGTGGGTTGGTCGGCGTGGGCCTGGGGGCCAGCGCTTATTCGTTGCTAGTCGCGTGTGCACCTCAAGTGGCGCCGGCTGCACCCGAGGCCAAGCCAGAAGAGGCTAAACCTGCTGGTGAGGGGCCGGTGAAGATCAGCTATTGGACCTTCTGGGCCGATCGCTGGGGCGAATTCCAGCAACAGATTGTGAACAAGTACAACGAGAGCCAGTCGGAAATCCAGGTGGAGATGCTCATCGTCCCCTGGGGCGAGCTCAGCACCAAACTGCTCACCGCTATCCCCGCGGGCACGCCGCCGGACTTCACGATCATCAACCGCAGTGAGGCCATTGAGTGGGCGGTGCGCGGTGGGATTATGCCACTAGACGAGCGGATTGCAGCAGAGCCACGGATCAAGCCGGAAGATTGGTTTGAGGTAGCGTGGACAGAGGTGATGTGGCATGGCAAGGTATATGCTTTGCCTTTCGAATCCGGCACCTATGCTGCATGGCTTAACGAGGACCTCTTTAATGAAGTCGGGTTGGATCCGACGAAGCCGCCGATCACATGGTCGGAGGTGGACGTCGTCGCCGAGAAGATCACCCAGGGGGATGCTCAAAGTGGGTATCAGCGCGTGGGGTTTATCCCGTGGGGATCACGGATAGACCTCCTCGGCTGGCTGGCGGGTGGGGAGTGGTACGACGAGCAAAATGAGAAGATCACTGCGGTCACGCCGGAGAACATCGCCGCCTTCAATTGGATCAAGCAGTATGCTGACAAATATGGTGGCGAGGCCATCGAGCGGTTCCGACAGGGGCTGGGGGGCCACATGACCGCCGATGACCCCTTCTTCCGCGGCAAGCTGGGCATCGTGTTCTACGGAAGCTGGGTCATGTCATCCAAATATGAGTACGCACCCGACTTGAAGTATGTGGTCTGGCCGCTGCCCTATCGCGACGGTGCTAAAAACGCAACGATTAACCAGGGATCGGCTTGCGTCTTGCCTAAGGGCTCTCCGCATCCCGATGCTGCCTTCAAATTCGCGACCTTTATGGCCATTGATGGCATTGCTATGTGGGTGCCGCTGGCGGCTGACATGGTCTCCCGCAAGGATCAGACGCACATCTATCCCCAGGCGCTGCCGGATACGGACGAAGGCCGCGCTTATTGGAAGGTGTACAACGACGCGTTAGCCTATGCTCATCATGAGCCGCTGATGCCGGTGCGCACGTTCTGGAACTCTCAGCTTGAGAACGCGAGTGACAACGTAGTGCGCGGCAAGATGACGCCTGAGCAGGCCTTGCGGGAGGCACAGGAGGCGACGCAAAAGGAGCTGGATAAGGCGCTGGGCAAAGTATAACAGAGGCGGATAAATGCCTCGGATGGGGTGGTGCGGAGGGGA
>DAOUAJ010000458.1:0-4520 GCA_034433615.1 Anaerolineae bacterium
TTGGTGGCGGCTTCCTTCAGGAGTTGAGCGCCCATGTTCTGGTAGGGGTCTTGTAGCTCGATCTCCTTGGCGACGGTGACGCCGTCATGGGTGATGGTGGGGGCGCCCCACTTCTTGTCCAGGGCGACGTTGCGCCCTTTCGGCCCCAGTGTCGTCTTCACCGCATTGGCCAACGTGTCCACACCGAGCTTCAAATTGCGACGAGCCTCTTCCGAGAAGACTAATTGCTTGGCAGGCATAGCTTACAACCTCCATCCTTCTGATTTTTTAGAATTCCGCCGTTTCTTCAGAAAGTCTCTGTTGATTGGGGATATGACAACGAATCAAAGGATTGCCTCTCTTAGCCGACAGGCCAGGGAACAAATCTGCGGCCAATTATTGCTCGATCACGGCCAGGATGTCGGACTCTCGCAGGACCAGCACCTTGTGATCACCACCTAACTTAACTTCGGTGCCTGCATACTTGGCGAACAGCACCCGATCACCCAGCTTTACATCTATCGGGATGCGGTTCCCGTCCTCATCGCGAGCACCTGGCCCGACTGCGATGACCTTGCCTTGCTGCGGCTTCTCTTTAGCCGTCTCGGGCAAGATGATGCCGCCAGCCGTGCGCTCCTCTTCCTCCATCGGCTCAACAACGACCCGATCCCCCAAGGGGCGCAGTTTGATCTCCGCCATATTTTCCTCCTCTACATCGTCAGGGTGATGATATTAGACACCGGACGCCCGACCTTATAACCCTCATAAGGTGAACCTCCGGTATCTGAATCTCTCCAATAGAGGCGCAGGTAACCGGCACCACAGATCAGTGCCGGTCACCTGTGGTCACAATTACTTGACACTCACCTTAATAGTCTTGGGACGAACGGCCTCCGCTTTGGGGATATGCAGGGTGAGCACGCCATTTTGAAAGACCGCCTCTGCTTTCTCTGCGTTCACAGGTACATTGAGTGTCAAGGTACGGGCGAACTTACCGCTCGTTCGCTCTTGTAGCACACAGTTGACACTCTCCGGAGGCCCTGGCAGTTCTCCGCGAATGGTCAGCGTCTCGCCTTCCAGGGTGATCTCCACATCTTCGGGGGCTACGCCCGGGACCGAGGCGATAATGACCACCTCATCGGGCGTGGTATATGCATCTACCGGCAGTCGTAGCACACGCTCCGGACTGGCCAGCGGCGCCCACACGGGCCGCGGGAAACCCTCCTCAAAGAATCGGTCCATCGTCTGGCGTAAATTCATCAAGTCACTGATCGGATCCCATCGTGTACTGGCCATAATTCTCTTCTCCTCGTCTTTAGCTTCAGAGACTGTCGAAAAATTCGCTCCAAAGCCCCTCCTCGGGCGGATTTTCCGCACCCGGAGACGGGTGCTGGGAGCATTTTTGATACTCTCTTCACTGAAATGTCCGTGTGAGGCCGCCATCTAAGTCCAGACGCGTTACCTCTATCTGACCGTCCTCATCGTCCATAATCTATCGGTGTGCCATTAGAATGACATTAGCAGTCCGTTAGCGTTTTGTTAGCCCTCCATGGTACGGGTCGCATCGTCTATCACCTGTTGTAACGCGGCCAGAGCGACCGGCAAGTGCTGTTCGCGAATCAGCAGGTGGTCGGTGGAGAAGGCTGAGACTACCAGCAGGGGGACACCGGAGGCGGCCAGGGCCTGAGCCAGCGGCGCCAGGTACCCGACCACGTCCAGGGCGATGGTTTGCTCCAGGGTGATCAACCGCCAGCCAGCCTCCACCGCTGCATCCGGCCAGGTGTCTGCCATCTCGGCCCAGGACGCCTCCGCAGCCAGTAACGTCGTCTCCTCCGCGGAACGGACGAGGGAGAAAAAGCCGCGCGCGGCTACTTGAGCCAGTGATCCCAGCAACGCCGGATAAGCAGCCGCCGGCAGGCGAGCTAACACAAACGAATCAGCCAGCACGCGCAAGCGCGTGGCAGCCAGCAGGGCGCGCACACTTTCGTCCATCTTTTAGCTCTCAGCTATTAGCGGTCAGCTTTTAGCTCTCAGCCATTAGCAGTCGGCGATTAGCCGTCAGCAATTAATCAGGCTGAAAGCTGATGGCTGACGGCTGATCGCTGAATGCTTAAATCACTTCCAGAAAGTTGCGGTCTGGCAGCGGCGGGAAGGGAGCGTGGGGCTCAGCCTGATACCAGAACCCAACTGAAGCGATGTCGTCCTGAAGCGGCAGGTAGCGCGGTAACCCGCCCATTTGTGACCGCCAGCCCAGCGCCTGGATGGTGACCCGCAAGTCGCGCTCGAAGCGGATCGGGTCCATGATGTGCCAGCGGTACATGCCAAAACGCTGCTGGCTGCGGTACAGACCGTCCGGCTTAATGACCTGAGGCAGGCCGCTGAAAGGCGCTGAGAACACGCAGTACTGCCCCTGGGGCTGCTCGAAATCCCAGGCACCGCCGAAGTAGTCCTCAGTGCCGGTGCCGCAGATGGTGGGGAACTCCCCATCGCCGTCCAGGTAGAACTTGACCTCGCCCTCGCCCCACCAACCGTTATTGTTAACACCCCAGGCGATGTAGGTGCCAACGTAGTGCCCCCACCCCTTCACGCCATCCAGAATAGCGTGCACCTGCATGTATGGCAGCGGATTATCGCGCCGCCATTGGGCGTGGAAATAGGCGGCATCGTCGGGCACGTCGGTCAGCGTGTAGTCAATCTGGTAGTAGAAGCCGCGAATCTCGTCGTCCGCCAGGTTCTCGATAGTGATGCGGGCCGACTGGCGGAACGGCATCTCCCAATAGCAGTTGAATCCACCCGCCGGGTTAACCGCCACCGGCAACGAGGCGATATTGGCCCGCTCGCACCACCCCATGCAAAAGAAGTCGCCCAGAGGCGTCTCCACACTGGGCGTTCCCTCGCCGTCCCAGTACATGCGCAGGACGATGCGCCGCCAGGCACTGGGATGCACCGTCAGCCAGATGTGCTGGATGGCCCCCGGCCCCTGGATGTCGGCCAGGGTGACGGTAGCCCTGCCAGGCACGTGGATGGATGGGGAAACCTTCCACCCCCGTCCTAACTCGCGCGCCGCGATGGCCCCGGTGCCCTCGGTAGCCATCCCGGCCTTCCCCTTCTCGCCGGTGAAGTTCTCCGCGCTGATGGAACGCGTGACCGCGTGAGAGAGACGAGAGAGGTTTCCCAAACTCATGTGCAAACCGTTGAACTGTGACATATGGCTCCTTTCTAACGGCTCGCCAATGCGATCAGGATCGCGACCGCCGTTACCAACAAGATGATCAGGGCAACGGCCACGAGCAATGGCAGAAGCACGGCCACAACCGCTCGCCCCCAGTTTGTACGTTCGATGAGCTGCCCGGCCTCCGTTTTGGTCACCTCCGTCCACTCGTGTGCCACGGCTGTGGCTTTCACGTAGATCACCCAGCCCCATACGGTGGCCACCCAGCCCAGCACCGCCCCCAGGTAGGGTACCGGCCGCAGAATGGTGATGAGTTGCGGCACGGCATAGAGCGAGGTGGTAGCCAGGAAGCGACGCAGCCCACCGCGCCCGCCCAGCAACTTGGCTGCCAGCATGACCCACAACGCGTACCACAACCAGCCGCCCAGGCGCGCAAACGGTTGAGACCACCACTCACCCAACGTCTCCAGAAAGGCGCCGATCGGCCTGGGCAATAACGTGGGCAGAGATTCAATCTCGGTACCGATCTTTGTCCCCACTTCAAAAGAGGCCATGAACTGCCTCTCAAATTCATTCCAGAACTCCGGTGGCGGCCCCCCGGGCGGCATGAACTGCTGCATCTGTCGGAAGAACTCCTCGAACCCGCGTTGGGCGTCGGCGATCTGCGCTTCAACCGGCCGCAGGTTCTGCACCAGATCCACTACGAACCCCAGGGAGCCGGCGATCAAGGTGACGACTACCAGCCAGGTCAGCCCCCGCCGCAGGCCATTGGGATCATCACGAAAAGCGAAGAAGGTCTCTGTGCGCAGGGTCAGGATGCCCCGTAACGTCTGCCATACCGTGTTCATCGTATTCCTCCCGCCAGCATGCTACCGAGGAATGGACCCGCAATGGCCAGGCCGAGGATCGCCAAGAGGATGAACAGCAGCCACAGAATGAGAGAGGGCAGTAGAGTGGCCACCAACGTGCGTGGCCAGGTCAAATCATGGGCAATGCGGAGCCCCATGTAACGGCAAACTAACACCCACGTCCCTACCACCCCACCGACCACCACGTTAGGGAGGAGATTGGCCAGGTTCAGCAACTGTGGAGCCGCAGCCAGGGCTGTCACTCCCAGCGTCTGCGAGAGGCTCCCCTCACCTCCTAACAGACGGGCGCAGACGTGAGCCAGCAGCCCATAGACCAGCCAACTCACGATGAGGCCCAGCGGCGTGAAGATGACCCCCAGAGCTGCTGACGTCGGGTCGGGTGCTCCGAACAGGCGAGGAAAGATCTGCCAGCCCAGGTCATAGTTCCGTTGGAACTGCTCAACGAACGCCTGCCCGGCCTGCTCCTGGAGCATCTGATACCAGGACATCTGCACCAGGTT
>DAOUAJ010000459.1:0-5185 GCA_034433615.1 Anaerolineae bacterium
TGGCCGGTGGCCTGCTCGTAGCCCGGCGCGACACGAGCGGCGAAGGCTTCCTCGCAGCCGGCCTCGACCAGCGCGACTACGCAACCGCCCCAGCCGCCCCCTACCATGCGTGCGCCCAGCACGCCGTCCACCGAAAGAATCAAGTCCCGCAGGATCTCAATCTCGGGACAGCTTACCTCGTAATCGTCGCGCAGGCTGACGTGCGCCTCGTTCAACAGCCGGCCAACCGCTTGCGCATCTCCTCGTCGCCAGGCAGCCACACTGTCCAGAACGCGTCGGTTTTCACTGTGCACGTGTCGGCAGCGTGCCCGCAGCTTCAATCGAGCATCGCCAGGCACGTTGAGATCACCCAGCCAGCGGGTTATGTCAATGCCCGATGCAGTCAGTTCGTCCAGGGTGGTTATCTCAGGCAAGTAGGGAGATAAGGTATCCCAGGACTGCGACTGCACGTCGCGCAGCGTGCGGATGCCGGGGAAGTGCTCTGCCAGGCAGGCCGCCCCCAACCGCCCTTCGGCCACGCGCACATTGAAACCGCCGGTGGTGCTTGTGGCCGTAAGGCTATGGGTGTGACGAACCCGGCTGTTCGCCAGGATGAGTGTGTAGCCATCCAGCAGTGGAACCGGCTCGGTACAGAAGTTGTGCATCCCCTCGGCATTGATCTGGGGCTGACAGTCCAAAAAGAGGGCATGCCCTTGGCGGCCCAGAAGGGCGGCGAACTGATCCAGTACCCCGCCGCGCGTGCCCACATACCACTCCGCCTCACTGCAGATGGGAGCGAAGCGATCAGGGGGCACATCCAGTTCGTTGACGGTGGCCAACGCGATGGCTACGGCCACCGTCAACGCGGTAGATGAGCTGACGCCGACGCCGCGCGGCACACCATACGGCGCCATCCCGACGACCAAGCCGTCGAAGCCGTGTAGCGGACCGAAGACCTGCCACAATTTCTGGCCAGCACCGCGGGCATAGTTCCCCCAATCCCCTGGTGGCCCGGACGGGATAGCTTCACTCAATGTGAAGTGCCGGGGCGTGAACAGGTCCGGCTCGGCGTTGATCAGCGATACCTGACGGTCCGAACGCGGCCGCGCCAGCACCAGCAGATCACGATCTAACGGCGCCGGAAGGCAAAATCCCTGGTTATAGTCCGTGTGTTCTCCGATCAGGTTTACCCGGCCTGGACAACGGCACACGGCCACCGGACCCGGGCCGTAGGCGGCGCGGAAGGTGGCCAGAGCTGCCTGGTAGCGCACGAGCTGGGTGTCTACCGCCTCAGCTCCGTATATCTCCGCCAACCGCGCCGCCAGCCCTGAACTCAGATGTTTCACGATGTCAGTTGGTCGAGAAGCCCAGGAGTCGCTTGGCCACCCGCACCGCCTGGTTAGCGTCCTCCCCGTACCCATCCGCGCCGATCTGATCGGCATAATCCTGCGTGATGGGTGCGCCACCGATCATGACCTTCACCTTGTCGCGCAGGCCCGCCTCCTTCAAGGCATCAATGGTGGCTTTCATGCTGGGCATGGTCGTGGTCAGCAATGCCGACATGGCCAGGATATCGTAGCCACCCTCCTTGACTGCGTTCACAAACTTCTCCGGCGATACATCAATGCCCAGGTCTTTGACCTCAAAGCCGGAACCCTCGAGCATCATGGTGACCAGATTCTTGCCGATGTCGTGCAGGTCACCGCGCACAGTGCCGATGACGACCTTGCCCACCGGTTCCACCTCGCCGCTTTCCGCCAGCAAGGGTCGTAAGAGGTCAAGCGCGGAGTGCATGGCGCGGGCAGCGATCAGCAGCTCCGGCACGTAATATTCGCGGCACTCGAAACGACGACCGACCTCGGCCATGCCGGGGATCAAGCCTTCCTGCAAGATCACACCCGGGGTAACCCCAGCTTCCAGGGCTTTAGCGGTTAGTTCCTTCGTCTTGGGGGCATTGCCCGCCACTACTGCTTCGGTCAACGGGGTCAGATCAAACATCAGAGTACCCTCCTTAATCGAGTTTATAAGTGACCTCACCTCTCCTCATGAGAGGAGAGGAAGCACGGGCGATGGAGTGAAGTTAGATGACAGCCTGGGGCACATGCGCCTGCGCCGCAGCCATCTGCTCTTCCCAACAACGCGGGTGCGGAATGCCGAAAGCATCCCGCTTAACCTTCAGATAATACAAGTAGTTCTCGTAGCTCACGTCCGGGGGAACCCGGTGATCTACATGAGGGATATACCCACCTTCCGCCACCAGCGGTTCCAGGCGAGCGATTTCTTTCCGGATGGCCTCCTTTCCTTCAATCAACTTGGTCTTATCTACGCCGCCCAGGAGCTTGACAGCTTTACCAAATCGTCGGCGAATCAACACGGGATCCGAGCCGCCGCGCACCTCCAGAGGGAACATCGTGTTGACCCCCGCTTCCAGCCAGGGCTCCACCAGGTCCAGGATGTTCCCGTCGCAGTCCAGGTACACGATGTCCACGCCGTGCTGGCGCAGCAGGTCTGTAATCCGTTTGTAACGGGGCACCAGGAACTCCCGGAACATCCTGGGCGAGATGATCGGCCCGCTGCGGAAGGCCATATCCTCCCAGAAGGCGGCGAAATCAAGCTGCACATCCTGCACAGTCCGCTCGATGACCTTGATTGCGAGCACGGTCAGGTGCTCAACCATCTCGTGGATCCACTCCGGGTCGTCGTGGACGGTCATCGCGATATGTTCAAAGCCCATCCAGTTGCGCAGCCGGCCGAACAGACTGCCGACAAAGATGCCTAACGGGTAAGTGCGATCCTTCCACTGCCGCACTCGCCACTCCCAATCTACCGGAAAACGGCGCGGATCGTCGGGATCCAGGCGGCGTTTGAGCACCTCCCAGTCCGCTCGCGTCTGCAAGGGAAAACGAACGTAGTGGGGGATCGAGGAGCTGCCATCTTTGTGGACGACGGCCTCCACCCCCTCACTGTCCACAATGACCTTATGCCGCTCATCTTGGCGGAGCACACGACGACGGAAGGGCGGCAGCAGTCCCACATTGACGGGCACCGTCTCCCGGCGGGCGAAGCAAAAGAAGCGATCGGCCGTCGCGTTGTTCCTGACCTCACGCGGCAACCCTTGTTTATGCCAGACGGTAAAGGTATCATCCCAATACCCGAACTCCTCATCGGGTATGTGATCCACCGGCTGCCCATGCATGGTGGCCAGCCACCGTTCACGCTCATTCATGGCTCTTTCTCCGACGCTTAATTCCCCCGGAAGTGAGTGGCACTTTGAGGAGTGCCGGTCACTTCCGGGAAGACATTAACCTTCAGTCAGGCTCCATATTTCACCATCAATAGCCCGTTTAGTCAAACTCTGCACTTGCAGCAGTCCGCTACCCCTTCACCGCCCCCAGAGTCAGCCCCTTCATCAAGTTGCGCTGCACCAGGATGACGAAAACTACCGCCGGAATGAGCATGATCACCGACATGGCGCACATCCCTCGCCAGTCGGAGACAAACTCGCCGGTGAAGTCGAACAGGCCCACCGGGAAGGTCTTGGAAGCTATGGTACGGGAGATGAC
Source organism: Anaerolineae bacterium (assembly GCA_034433615.1). GTDB lineage: Bacteria > Chloroflexota > Anaerolineae > DUEN01 > DUEN01 > DAOUAJ01. Next base: position 3,543 of record DAOUAJ010000459.1, read on the forward strand.
ACTGGCCACGGCGAACTCGTTCCACGCAGTCAGGAAGGCGAAGATGCCACTGGCCGCCACGCCCGGCAGGGCCAGAGGCAGGTCAACCCGCAGGAAAGCCGTCCAACGGGAACAGCCATCAATGAGGGCTGCATCGTCCAGCTCCTCCGGAATCTCGCGAAAGAAACCGTCCATCAGCCAGGCGGTAAAAGGCACATTCAAGGCCGCGTAAGCGATGATCAATCCCACAACGGTGTCGGCCAGGCCCAGGCGGGAGAAGAGGATGAACAGGGGCAACCCCAGAGCGATGCCTGGCACAGAGCGGGCCAACATAAACGAAAGAAAAAGGCCGTTCCTGCCCCTGAAGCGGAAGCGTGAGAAGGCGAACCCGGCCAGGGTGCCGATGGTCAGGGCAACAGCCGTGCTGACCAGGGCAGCGACAGAAGAATTGCGGGCGTAGTTGGCGAAGGGCACTGAATGGCCAAAGCCGAACTCCTCCGCTCGACTGGTGACGCCCATAAGGGCCAGAAAGGAGTTGAAATCCAAGGTCCGGGGGATCCAGACGGGTGGCCGGGCATTGATCTCCACGTTGGGGCGCATGGCCGTCAGGATGATCCACAAAACAGGCACAAAAAACAATGCCAGGATCACATACAACAGGAGGTCGAGTAAGATGTTTTTCAGTTTCCTTGCACTCATGCGCGACCCTCTCGGGCTTTCAGCAGGTTCCGGAACAGGTAGAAGGTGAAGGCAAAAGACACAGCCACCGTTACGTAAGACATGGAAGAGCCCAGGGCGAATTTCTGGCTGGTGAAGGCCAGCCGGTAGACGTAGGTCCAGATCAGTTCCGTGCGGTGGGCCGGGCCGCCAGCCGTCATGATACTGACCACGTCATAGACTCGGGCGATGTCCAACGAGCGTACGGCCATAGCAATGTAAATGAAGGGCATGATCATGGGTACGGTGACAAAGCGGAACTTCTGCCAGCCCGAGGCGCCATCCACCTCGGCTGCCTCGAAGGGTTCCGACGGCAGAGAGAGGATGCCAGCGAGCAGGACAATTGCCATAAAGGGGGTGCTCATCCAGATCTCGGCCACCAGGATAGAGATGAACCCCAGGGGCACGTCCACCAGCCAGGCGATGATGTGAAGCCGGCCAGTAAGGCTGAAAAGGAGGTTGTTGACCAAGCCGACCTGGTCGTTGAAGAACCATTTGAACTGGAAACCCACCAGAATGGGGGCGAACATCATGGGCATCATGAGCACCGTGCGCAGGATCCCCTGGCCCCACACCACGCGAGACATAAGTTGGGCGATGAAGAGCCCCAGGATAAATTCGATGTTAACGGCCAGGAACATGAAAAGCACCGTCCGACCAAAGGATCGCCAGAAGATCGGGTCTTGGAAAAGGGTAATGTAGTTTTCCAGCCCGATAAAGTTCATTCTCGGAGCCAGGAGGGTGAAGCTGGTAAAGCTCAGGACCAACGAATAGAGCATAGGGAAGCCCACCACGAACAGGATGAGAACGATAGCCGGAGTCAGCAAGAGTGCCGGCAGGTATCTGGTCTCGGCTACGGCGATGCTACGCATCTCAGATAGCATAACCAGTCGGCTGTTTCTCACCAACGCCATGGAAACCCTCTCACGACGAAGTTGAGCCAGGTG
>DAOUAJ010000460.1:0-7465 GCA_034433615.1 Anaerolineae bacterium
TAAGTAAGCTATGTCACCGTCGTTGTTCCAAACCGCTGAGCCTCTGCCCCAATAAAGGTCGGCGGTCGTATTAATGCCGCTTTTCGTCCACACTCTTACCGATGCGCCCGGATTCAGGGTGAAGGGTGGAAACTTAAAGGTATGGCCAGCCGCGTCCTGCAGGGTCCAATCGGTCATGTTCACGGCTATTCCCGTAGGATTCTGGATCAGGACATACTCACCCTCCACTTCGGGGCCTGGCGGATCGTATTCGATGAAGGTGATTTGCACATTCGGCGTGACGGTAGAAGTTGGAGTGGGAGTAGCGGTGACGACTGTTGGTGTGGTTGTGATGGTGGTCGTGGGTGTAGTCGTGACGCCGACACATACCTCCAGACTTACGTTGTCCAGATACATGGCAGTCCCTTCATTAACGGCACCCACCCCATCGTTGAACACGTTAAAATAAAGAACGAGGGTTTGTCCTTTATAGATCATCATGTCAACCATGGCAGTCAACCAGGTCTGAGCATTCTGCCGCTCGTCCCACAATATCTCAATCGTCCCACGGGTCAGCGGGTCAAGGATAGTGACCTGTTGCTTGTCTGCATCAATCGGTCCCTCAGCGATGGCGAAGAAGTCCCAGCGGAGTTGAGCGCTGACGGCATCGGCCGGAATAGAGATTGTTTGCTCAATGGAAGAGTAGGCGTTACGGTTAGGAACCTCGGTGATGCCCAGGCGCATAGCAGTGCCGGAGCGATTAGGAGCAGGCGCGTAGGCTGGTGTGGCCGGGCTGATATTGATCGTCCAGCCGCCAGTTCCCTCGAAGTCGCCGTTAAGGATCACGTCGAAGCAGCCTGGAGCAGCAGCCGTCTCGCCAGCGCCAGCCATGCCAGGGAGTGCGAGCAGCAACGTGGTCAGGAGCAGTGTGCCGACGAGAACCTCGTGCATTCTATTCATGTCAATGTCTCCTGAAAATTCCTCACGTTGTGGCATTTTCAATTATATTCTACCATATTTTTTGGACTTGATCAACACTGAGTCAACGGGGCATTCAAGACTGGGAATCGAGCGTTACTTGAATTCATTCGGCAGGCAGGAACTGCAAAGATAGCAACCTTGACTCTCTCACTGCTCAGGGATACAATGGCGCTGTGCCCTGGCTGTAAGATGCTCCAACCTGTTCGTCGGCGGGGGAGAAGTTCAAGCCTTATGCTGTGCCAAGGGCGGGGGTCTTGGAGCAATTGATGGAGCAGTAAGCCCATACACAAGCGAGGAACAACCGATATGTAACGATGGCTGTCTGATAGACAGGCAGGTGAAGCTATGGAAGAGATGACATTGGTTGAGCCGGTCCTGGTCGAGATGGAATGGCCGCCCACAGAGGACGAACTCCCTTCCGATGATGGCATCCCTATGGAAACTCAACGCCACGTACTGCAACTCGATTTGCTGATGGACCCCTTGCTCCTCCTCTGGGCTGATCGCCAGGACGTTTTCGTCGGCGGCAACATGTTCATGTACTTCAGCCTGGAACAGGTGCGCCGCCAGAACTTCCGCGGCCCCGATTTCTTTGTGGTGCTGGGCGTGCCAAGGCGAGAACGCAAGAGTTGGGTGGTCTGGCAGGAAGGCAAAGGGCCCGATGTCGTGATCGAGCTATTGTCGGAGAGCACGGCAGCGCGAGACAAGGGGGAAAAGAAACAGATTTACCAGGACCAGTTACGGGTGCCCGAGTACTTCTGGTTCGATCCTTTCAGTGGGGAGTGGGCCGGCTTCGCCTTGCGGGAAGGGGTCTACGAACCGATAGAACCGGACGTCCGAGGGCGGCTGATCAGCCAGCAATTGAAACTGGCGCTAGTATGCTGGCAGGGGACGTACAAGGGCGTCAGTGCGCGCTGGCTGCGATGGACGACCCTGGAGGGTGTCTTGCTGCCGACGCCGCAGGAAGTGGCAGAGCAGGAAGCAGAGCGGGCGGAAGAGGCCCAGCGGCGAGTGGAAGAGGCCCAGCGGCAGGCAAAGGAAGCTCAACAGCGGGCTGCGGAACTAGAAGTTCTGCTAGCCCGTTATCGAGAACGCTTTGGTGAAATACTCGAGTAGCGGTATCAGGCATTAGAGGAGGCTTTCAGTGCAGGCACTCAAACAGCGCATCCTCGCCGAAGGGCGTAACCTGGGACAAGGGATCCTTAAGGTTGATAGCTTTGTTAACCATCAGGTAGACCCCGTCCTGATGGTGGAAGTAGGCCGGGCTTTGGCCGACCGTTTTCGTGATGCCGGTGTGACGAAGGTGATCACGGCGGAGATCTCCGGTATCGCGCCCGCCCTGACCACCGCGCTGGCCCTGGGCGTTCCGGTGGTCTATGCCCGCAAGAGCAAGCCCATCACTATGTCCAATGGAGCCTATCGGGATACCGCTCCATCTCACACCAAAGGGCATCTGGTAGAGCTGTTTGTCTCGCCCGAATACCTGGGACCGCAGGACCGCGTGCTGTTAGTAGACGATTTTTTAGCCACCGGGCAGACCATCGCCGCGCTGGTGCGCATCGTGGAGCAGGCTGGCGCCACCCTGGTCGGCATCGGCGCTGTGATTGAGAAGAGATTCGAGGGCGGTCGCGAGTTGCTGCAACCGTTGGGAGTACCTATTGAGTCGTTAGCCATTATCACCAGCATGGAAAACGGCCGCATCGAGTTTGCAGACGAGGACGGGGGAGACGCGGGGACGCGGAGAGGTGAGGCGGCGAGCCCACAAATCCACAATCCAAAATCGAAAATCCAAAATGCGTGAGATGATTGCAGTCGTAGACTTTGGCTCCCAATACACCCAACTCATCGCCCGGCGGGTGCGTGAGGCGCACGTTTACTCCGAGTTGATCCCTTGGGACGCGCCGGACGAGGCCTTCACCCGTCTGGCGGGTACAAGCGAGCAACTGTCGCCACGCGGGTTCATCCTGTCCGGGGGGCCAGCCAGCGTTTACGAGCCGGGCGCGCCGCGCTTGCCGCGGGCTGTAGTCAGGGCAGGAAAGCCCGTGTTAGGCATCTGCTACGGGATGCAAGCCCTGGCCCACGAACTGGGTGGCCAGGTGGCGCCAGCTCGCGAGCGAGAGTACGGCCCGGCCGAACTTGTCGTCCTCGACCCCACGGCACCTCTGTTTGCCGGTCTCCCCCAACGCCAGCCGGTCTGGATGAGCCACGGTGACCGCATTGAGGCGTTGCCGCCCGGCTGGACAGTCCTGGCTCGCACGGACAACTCCCCGGTGGCGGCCATGGGCGATGTGGCTCGTGGCTGGTACGGCCTGCAGTTTCATCCGGAGGTCGTGCACACCCGTTACGGCTGCGAGCTGTTGCGCAATTTTCTTTATCGGGTATGCGGCTGCCAGGGCACGTGGACGCCTGGCTCCTTCATTGACGAATCCGTGGCGCGCATTCGTGAGCAGGTAGGGGACGGCCGCGTGGTCTGCGGGCTGAGCGGCGGGGTGGACTCGGCAGTGACGGCCGCGCTGGTGGGCCGCGCCGTCGGCGACCAGCTCACCTGCATCTTTGTCAACACCGGGCTCTTGCGCCAGGGCGAACCGCAACAGGTCGTAGAGACCTTCACCCGCTTAGCGGGTACAGGCGAGCGTTCGCTGGGATTGCGGCTGGTCGCCGTAGATGCCACTGAGGAGTTCCTGTCCGACCTGGCCGGGGTCACTGATCCGGAGGAGAAGCGCAGGCGGATCGGCACTCGCTTTATCCGGGTGTTTGAACGTGAAGCGCAGGCATTGGGGCGGGTGGACTTCCTGGCTCAGGGCACCCTCTACCCCGACGTCATCGAATCTACCTCGGCAGAGACGCGAGCCGCCCAGAAGATCAAGACCCACCACAACGTCGGTGGCCTCCCGCCCAACCTGCAATTCCGGCTCATCGAGCCGCTGCGCTACCTCTTCAAAGACGAGGTGCGGGCCGTAGGTGAGGCGCTGGGACTGCCGGAGGAGATCGTCTGGCGGCATCCATTCCCCGGCCCCGGGCTGGCCATCCGTATCCTGGGCGAGGTCACCTGGCCGCGGCTGGAGACGTTGCGCCAGGCGGACGCCATCTTGCTGCAAGAGCTACGCGCGGCGGGTCTGTACCGGGAGACGGCGCAGGTCTTCGCCGTGCTGTTGCCGGTGCGCTCTGTGGGGGTGATGGGCGATGGCCGCACCTACGCCAGCGTAGTTGCTCTGCGCGCGGTGACCACGGACGATTTCATGACGGCGGACTGGGCGCGGCTGCCCTATGACCTGTTGGCGCGCATCAGCAGCCGCATCGTGAACGAGGTGCCCGGGGTCAACCGGGTGGTCTATGACATCACCTCCAAGCCGCCCGGCACGATAGAATGGGAGTGAGAGGGCAAGGCAGGGTATGACAGATGATGTGATAAAGTCAACTGAGGAGGGAGCCAATGGCAACGAAGGAGAAGACCCTGGACAGGCTTCAGTATCTTGAGGCTCTCTATCGCCGGGGATACCGAAGTGACGTGATAGATCGGTCACTGGACAAGATTATCGCGCTGGAAAGAGCAGCCGCTCAGCATGAGCTGGCGGACTTGCAAGAGCGATTGCGGGCATTCGAAGTGCGGTATCAGATGTTGTCAGAGGATTTTTACCAACGCTTCCGCGCAGGGGAACTGGGTGATGCGATGGATTTCGTAGAGTGGAGTGTCTTCTATGAAATGAAGGAATCTGTACGGGAACGCCTGGAAACCCTTGAAGCTGAACCAGCCCTTCGACAGGCTCCCTGACCTGCTCCGCAACCTCAGGACAGGTAGAGGAGATCGCCTAATGGACCCGCAAAGGTACTTGGCCGAGGTTAAGGCCAAACTAGCGACCAGTTCCGCTGTGGCTTCGATCGCAGTTGTGGAAGAGCGTGCCCTGCCGGACCAAGGGTACCTCCGCGCACGGTTGAGGCTCAGTAACAATGATTTCCTGGAGGTGGCCGAGTACTTCGTCGTCGAAGAAGGGCGTTGTGTGACCAGGCGTTATCGCTATCAGTGGATGGATGAGTCGCAGCGAGTGCTGAGGAAACGTTGGGATAACGTGGAACATTTTCCTGACTTACCGGATTTCCCGTATCATGTCCACGTGGGTGAGGAGTCACGTGTCGAGCCAGGCCAATTATTGAGCATTGTAGAACTGGTTAACATCATTGAACAGAAGCTTGACCGTGGATAGTTTCCCCATTGAGATCCGTCGGCACATGAAAACGACCGCCTTGTTACTTTTTCCAGGACAAGCTGCCAGGAGAGGCGGCGGATCAATTGCGCTTGATGCATAGGTTTCGTTTGCTTTTACTGGGGCTAACAGCGTTCCTGGCCGTCTCGTTGGGACCTCGGCTGTGGATGTATCAGCAGGAGATGGGGCCGGTCCCCCCAGGCGTGATGATCGCGGGCCTGGACCTGAGCAGCGCGCAGACGCTGGACGAGGCAGCCCAGGCCATAAACGACGCGCTCGCGCAGCCCGTGATCGTCCGTTACGCCGAGGAGCGTCTGATCTTGCGTCCGTCAGAGATCGGTTTCCAGCCGGACCTGGCGGCCACTCTGTCTGAGGCGGCCCGTTACCGCCAGGGTGAGCATTTCTGGCGTGGCTTCTGGGCTCGCATTGCTCATCAGCCCCCGCCTCGGGTGGACGTCCCCGTGCAGTTTGCGCTGGATACGGTCGCGCTGGCTACCTGGTTGAATGACGTCGCCGCTCGTTACGATCGCGATCCCATGCCACCGGGCGTGGTTCCCGCCACCGGGCAGATCGCGCCCGGCAGGCCAGGGCTGCGCCTGGACGCGCAGGCATCGGTGCCGGGCCTGGTGGCCGCGCTGACCCGGGCGGCCAACCGTCAGGCCGATCTGGTCGTGGTGGAGGAGCCACCGCCCAGGCCTGGCATCTCCTTGCTGCACGATTTGCTGCAAAACCGCCTGGCCAGTTTCCCCGGCATCGCCAGCGTGTGGGTGCGGGACATCTACAATCGGCGGGAGACGGGGATCAACGAGGAAGTGGCCTACGCGGCCATGAGCACGATGAAGATCGCCATCCTGGAGGAGGTCTATCGTCACCTGGATAGGGAGCCGGATGCCGAGACAACCCGGCTGATCTCGGAGACGATGCAGTTGAGCGGCAACTTTACTGCCAACCTGTTACTGAGTCTCATCGGCGACGGCGATGCGGACCGGGGCGCGCAGGTGGTCACGGAATCGCTGCGCCGGCTGGGGCTGCGCAACACCTTCATCGCCGCGCCGTACGACAAACGTACCAAGAATGTCCCGCGGGTGGTCACCCCGGCCAACCAGCGTAAAGACCTGGACACCAAGCCCGATCCCTTCATGCAGACCACGTCCAAGGACATCGGCCTGCTGATGGAGATGATCGTGCAATGCGTGGAGGGGGGAGGCACCCTGCTGGCTGCCTATCCCGATCAGATCACCCCAGGCGAGTGCCAGGAGATGATCAATTGGATGGCAGGGCTGCGCATTGGCGCGTTGCTGGAAACCGGCATCCCAGAAGGGACACCCATTGCCCACAAACATGGCTTTATTGATGACACCCACGGCGATGTGGCTGCCATCTGGGGGCCGAACGGCCCCTACATCATCGCTGTTTTCCTGTACCGGCCAGGCTGGCTAGAGTGGGAGCTTAGTTCAACTCTAGTGGCCGACCTTTCGCGCATCACCTACGAGTTTCTGGCCAATTACCCGCCATGACGGTTGGAGATCGGGAGAGATCGGTGTTCGGCGGCGTAATGCGTAATGCGTATTGGGCATCGCGTGTCCTGCCAGCCCCTTTGTTAGTGGTTGGTTTTCTTGTCGGACTGGGGGCGGGCCAAGCTGGTGCCCAGGAAACTGGCGAGCCCGTAGTCTTCGTGCACACGACACAGGCCGATTTTATGGCCGGGAAGCGTGACCATTTGGACGCTCGCGGGCTGGACGCGCTGGGGACGCCCTATACGTACGACCTGGACGCGCGCGGCTCCCTGCGACTGCGCTCGCAGCCGGGCACCTGGACAAAACATCCCGATAACCCCGTGTTCGACACCGGAGTGGCCGGCCAGTGGGACGCCACGGTGGTGGACGAGGCCAAGGTGGTCTTCGATGGGAAGACGTTTCATTTGTGGTACACCGGCCGCAACCGGGACGAGCCGCCCGCCGGCCGTCACAAAGCCCCTATGCGTATTGGCTACGCCACCTCGCCTGATGGCGTGCACTGGACACGTCACCCGGCGAACCCGGTGCTGGACGTCGGCCCGGCCGACGGCCCCGACGCCAACATCGTCTACCCCCCCTTCGTCCTCTTCGACGGTGAGATCTTCCGCATGTGGTACAGCGCCCACGACTTCGAGCGTTGGTCCATCAACTATGCCACCTCGCCCGACGGCGTGCACTGGACGCGTTACCCCCAAAATCCCCTGATGGTCGCGGAAAAGAACGGCCGCTGGGACGAAAACTACATCTCCGAGCCGGCCGTGCTCTTTAATGGGCAGCAGTTCGAGA
>DAOUAJ010000461.1:0-8109 GCA_034433615.1 Anaerolineae bacterium
CTGAAAGGTGATGGTGATCACCTCATTTGTCGCCACCGGGTCCTTGGTCCACACGATCCGGTTGCCGGCCGTCTCGTAGTAATAAGTGCCGGCGGTGGCGGCCACAGACCCTGCCACGTACGTGGTGTTGGTCGGGATAGGGTCGGCGAGGAAGCCCTTCGAAGGCGTCCCCGCATTGCGGACTACCAGGGTGTAAGTCAGAGTGCTGCCCGGATACACTCCTCCTGATGGGTTAGCGGTCTTGGTCAGGCTGAAGATCCCTACCGGGCCCGCGGCCGCCGCGTAGGAGGGCAATAAGCCAACGATCAGGGAGAGAACCACCAAGAGGACCGCTATCTGATGCGCGGTTTTTTTCATGACTCCTCCTTTGATCTGATACGATCCCTTGCGCTGAAGCGCACATCTGAATCGGACAGTCCACGATGATAGCGGCATACGGCTACGATCCTTTGCGCTGGAGCGCCTGTTTGAGTCGGTCGGTGCGATAGTGTCATGAAACACTCCAAAACAGCGTTAAAGGGTACAGCTTGCGAGGGGAGGAAAGTTCCACGCAGACTCCGGGATCCTATTGACCAGCCCATCTGGTGACGTTCTATGCCTTGCCCATGGCATATGATCCATTTCTGTAAACTCGATGACGAACTCCAACGCCCCATCAGGGCCAATCGAGGGTTCCCACACAGCAGACCGCGAGTGCGAACACCCGGGCTTTTGCGTGCCAGCGGCAAACAACACTCATCATAAGCATCTTCTGCAAATTGTCAAATATGTTCTTCAGGGCATTCACCTCCTCCGAATTCCATAGGCGGAGCCATCCCGTCAGTCAGCACCCCACGGAACGGCTGGCGCGTAAGCAACCGTCCTGGAGCCATAACCCTGAGATGACATACCTGCGCGCAGATCATGCATAAACACCGCCGTGCGTCGCTGCACTGTCGGGGCCGACCATCGCTGGTCACAGAACCGGATCTCCACCCGTGAGAGCCTGTCCGAGAAGCCAGCACGGACAGTTCCCACGCCGTCTGATCACCAGGCGCAGAAGCCCTACCTGCTATCCTCAGTAGATCACAGTTTTGCTCCCAAGCCCGTCCCTTCGGGCAGAGCCTCAGGGCGAAGCCTCGGGCGCTAGATGGACGCTCCGAGGACGGGGCTTTGAGCCGAAATCGTGATCTACTGATCCTCGAAAAGGATCTGTTTGCGAAAGGGCCTAAAGAAGCGAAGGAAAAACCGCTCAGTCGAGCGAATTGGAAAATCTACAGAATTATACCACCATGATACGCCATTTGTCAATATAAAGACGCGGCCGTGAGCCCATTCAACGATTGACAATCCCTTGATCGCCGAGGGTCTCCCAACCGAGGCAAAGGCGATGGCAGCACCCAGGCGGCGAGTTTCCCTGGCCTGTCCTGTGCCGGACAGGCACAGGGGACAGGTTAACCGCCGCTGTCTTTGGCTTCCAGTCGCCGAGCATCACCCTGCCCCTTTTAGTATCGCACATGCGGATGAACGTATGATGAAGGCCCCCCACATGTAGCATGACAAAATCTTCATCATTCACCCCATCGTGACGATAGGGTCTTACCCTTACGTTTTACGTATTACGTATTATTGTGATATGATGAAAGGGCGAGATTCGGCTTCTCCAGAGAAACCGTAGGGCCGAAGGGGATTGAGCCATGGTCACCAGATTCACGAGCTATTGCGATCGCGTGATCGAAGGGGGTTGGCTGGCCGCGCTGATCGTGGCCCCCCTCTTTTTCAACATCTACTCCAGCCGCGTCTTCGAGCCCGACAAGGCCAGCCTGATCCGTACGATTGCGTTAGTCATGGCCGGCGCGTGGCTCCTCAAGCTGCTGGACCGCGACTGGCTGCGACAAGAGGCTCAGGGCCAGGGGTCAGAGAGCCGTAACCTGCGCTCCTGGCTCCAGGTTCCCCTTGTTCTCCCCACCATCTTGCTGGCCGGCACCTACCTGATCAGCACCACCCTCTCCCTGGCGCCTTCTTTGAGCTTCTGGGGCTCGTATGAGCGGATGCAAGGAGCCTATACGACGCTGTCCTACCTGGTGGTCTTCGCTTCGATCCTGGCGCTCCTGCGTCGTCGGGAGCAACTGGAACGCCTGATGTACGCTGCCATTATCGCCAGCCTGCCTGTCACCTTCTATGGTCTCCTCCAGCGCAACGGGCTGGACACCTTGCCGTGGTTAGGGGATGTGTCCACGCGGGTGGCCGGCAGCCTGGGCAACGCTATCTTCCTGGGTGCCTATCTGATCATCGCGTTCTTCCTCACCCTCTACCAGGCGCTGACCGCGCTGATGAGGCTGGTGGGCGAGAGCTGGGGGAGACGAGCCGCCCTCTGGGCCGTGCTCGGCATCGCCGGCGGAGGGCTGGGCCTGCTGGGCTGGGCCATCAGCCTGCAACTGGGTATGGCGCTTTTCCTGCTTTTCCCCCTCCTGGCCGCGGGGGTCGCTTATGCGACCGGCGCGCCCCTGCGCACCGCCCTGGGCTTCTCGGTGACGGCTCCGCTGGCCGGCATGCAGGCCCTGTGCATCTACTACACCGGCAGTCGCGGGCCCTGGCTGGGGTTCGTGGCCGGCCTCTTCCTGTTCTGCTTCCTCGGATTGATCTTGCTTGGGCGGTGGGCTACTCGCAGCCCCCAGTTGCCCAATTTGTTACGTCAGGCATTGCGCTGGGCCTGGCTGGTTCCTCTTCTGTTCGGATTGGCCTTCATGCTGTTCGTAGTCAGCCTTAACATGCCAGGGAGCCCGCTGGCGCCGCTGCGCGAACTCCCCGGCGTGGGGCGGCTGGGCAGCATCACGCAGCTTGAGGAAGGGACCAACAAGGTACGCGTCCTCATCTGGGAGGGAGCTCTCCAACTGATCACGCCTCATGCTCCATTGGAGTACCCGGATGGCCGCGTGGACAGGCTTAACCCGATCCGGCCGCTGCTCGGCTATGGCCCGGAGGCGATGTGGGTGGCCTACAACCGCTTTTACCCACCCGACCTGGCTCACTACGAGGCCCGCAACGCCTCTCCCGACCGTTCCCATAACGAGACGCTGGACGCCCTGGCGATGACCGGCCTTCTGGGCTTCCTGGCCTACATGGCACTATTCTTGAGCGCTTTCTATCACGCCTTTCGCTGGCTCGGACTAAGCGGGGCCCGGTCTGATCTGGCGAAATTCCTGGCATTTAGCATAGGGAGCGCCGTCGTTTTCGTTCTGGGCGCCTGGCGGGCGGACGGGTCGCTGCGACTGGCTGGCGTGGCATTGCCTGTGGGTCTGATAGGGGGTGTTATCCTCTATACGATCTGGCGCAGCTTGCGACCCTCCGCAGACGCACCCCATGCCCTCACCGGGCAGAATCTGCTGCTGGTGTTGGCCCTCCTGAGTGCTATCGCTGCCCACTTCATCGAGATTCACTTTGGCATCGCCATCGTGGCCACCCGGCTGTACTTCTGGGTCGCCATCGCGCTCCTCGTCCTGGTGGGCACCGGGCGCATCCAGGCGACAGGATCGGAGGCCACTGCAGCCATCCCCGCGCCGGCCGCCAGTGAGATCGGCTCTTCGGGTTCAAGGCGTCGCCGCCGGCCGCGCCCATCGGCCAAAGCCGGCGAACGGCCAAAGAAGGGGGGGGCTCCGGTCCATCAGGCCCCGGTGCACCCGTGGCAAAGTATGAGGGGCCTGCTGCCCGCTTCACTCCTCCTGGGGGTCGTACTGGTTACGCTGGGGTATGATTTCATCACTAACCAGGCCCAGATCGGCGACACCCTGATGATCTTCTGGCGGGCCTTGACGACGCGCATCGCGAGCGGACAGGTTGTGCCGTCCCATGGCATCCTGTGGATGTGGCTGGCCACCTGGGTGGGGGGCATGCTGCTGGCGATGGATCAGTCCGGCGCCTCCAATCCGGCAGATCCAACTACGTGGACCAGCCGCCTGACCGTCTTCAGCTCAACGGCCTGGGGAGGCGCGCTCCTGTTCGGCCTCCTGCAGAGCGCACGCTTGCGGCCCGGTGGCGGGGACGTGACGGGCGTCTTTGCCATGTATGCCATCGCCATCATCCTGGCCATCTTGCTGCTGGCGCTGACCCTGATATTCGATCAGGGGGAGGTGACCGGAAAACAGCAGGGGGGGTCCTCCCTGGCATCGGTGGCTGTGCCGGGGGTGGCGGTAGTAGTCCTTATGCTGGCCTGGGCTACTAACATCCGCCCGGTGCGCGCAGACATCTACTACAAGCAAGCCCTCAGTGCCGAAGGCAGCGGCTGGGATGCCAGCATTGCGTTGCACCGGAAAGCGATAGAATTGGCGCCGAATGAAGACCGATATTATCTGTTCCTCGGCCGGGCGGAACTGGAGAAGGCTCGCAGCATCTCCGACCCGCAAGAGCGAGAGCGCACGCTCCAGAGCGCGCTGGAAGTTCTCACCCGTGCCCGAGAGCTGAGCCCGCTGAACACGGACCATACGGCGAATCTGGCCCGGCTCTACCGGAGTTGGGCAGATTTCAGCGACAACGACGAGACGCGCCGGGCCAGGCTGGAGCAATCCTCGGAATACTACCGACAGGCCACCATCCTGAGCCCCCACAACGCCGGGCTTTTCAACGAGTGGGGGATTGTGTACTCCATGCTGGGAAAGCCCGAGGAGGCGCTTGCCCGATACCAGAGGTCTCTGGAGCTGGACTCAAAGTTCGCCCAGACTTACCTGTTGATCGGCGACCTGCACCTGAACCGGCAAGAATACGAACAAGCCCTGGAGGCCTATGCCCAGGCCCTGGCCATAGACCCCAACCTGCCTCAGGCTCACAGCGCGCGCGGTTATATCTACTCGCAGATGGGGCGCGTGGCGGAGGCGATCACCGAAAACCTGGAGACCCTCCGGCTGTCGCCGGACGATTTTGCCACCTACAAGAACCTGGTCCTTCTCTACAATCAAGCCGGACAGCCCGAAAAGGCTCTAGAAGCTGCAGAGCAGGCATTACAACGGGCTCCGGAAAACGAGAAAGCGGGCCTGCAAACCATCATCACCCAGCTCCGACAATCGGCAGGCCTGCCGCTGGCGGCCACGCCCAACGTGCAGGAGCTTCTGGCTCAAGGGCAGGCCTTGTTCAATCAGCAAAAGTGGGATGAAGCAGCCGCCATCTATGAGAAAGTGCTGGAACTCAACCCCGACGAGATCCAGGCGCATATGGCTCTAGGGTACATCGCCTTTCAGCGCGGCGACCTGGCCGCGGCCGAACGTCACAACCTGCGTCTTTTGGAGTTGAACCCCAATGACTATAATACGCACAAGAATCTGGCTATTGTTTACCAGCAGATGGGAGAACCACAGAAAGCGTTAATCCAGGCGGAGGCTGCTCTAGCCCTGGCTCCACCCGAGGAGCAAGAGGCGTTACGGGCGTTCATCGCTGCGCTTCGCCAGGCTGCTGGTGGCTAGCAGCGCGGGTGGCGTCATCCCCCCTACGGGGACAAGATGCGCCGCCGGTCTCCCTTTTTGAGTCAGGAACGGCTGTGCTTGAAAAAACCTGTTGACGAGAGGTGAAGAAGGCAATGACTGAAGAAGAGAGAAAGAAACGACCGGACTGGTCCGATGTGCACCGTGTCCTGGTTATCATGGCCCATCCTGACGATGCCGACATCATCTGTGGCGGCACCGTCATCCAGATGGCCCGGCAAGGCATTGAAGTGACTTACATGGTTTTGACCAACGGTGATAAGGGCAATCACAACCCACTGGTGACCCGTAACCAGTTGATCGCCATGCGCAAAGAGGAGCAACGCGCGGCCGCCGCCTTGTGTGGCGTGAAGCAGGTCCTCTTCATGGGCGAAGAGGACGGCTTTCTCCATCCCACGCGTAGCATCCGCAAGCGGGTGACCAGGGAAATCCGCCGCATTCGACCGGAACTGATCATCTGCCCCAATCCAGACCGCTATCTGGTCGGCGATAGCTATATCAATCACCCGGATCACCGCAACGCCGGCCTGGTGGCGCTGGAGGCCATCTTTCCTGCCGCTGATAACCCGATGTTTTATCCCGACATGGCCGATGAGGGGTACTTACCCCACAAAATCAGCCAGTTGTATGTCGCCGGCCACGAGGAAACTAACGTCGAGATAGACATCACTGAGGAGATTGATCTCAAGATCCGGGCCATCCTCTGCCACAAGAGTCAATTTGGTGATCCGGCGGAAGTCGAACGGCGGTGGCGAGAGCGGTTGGGCGAGAAACAGCCCGACGGGAGTATCCGTTACTTTGAACGTTTCAAAGGCATGAGGTTCCGCCGATAAGATGACCCGGCGGCTAGAAGCCCCAGGCTAGAGTCTGCGAAGCCCCTCTTCAGGGGCTGCCAACAGCGACTGCAGCCTCCGAAGGGAGGCTTTGCACAGCGTAGACAGTAGTTTCAACTCGGTTAGCTTGACACCCTGTTAGCGACGTGGTATAAACAATCAAGGAAGCTTCCAACCTCAGACGCGGATTTGCACCTTCCCCGCATTCGAGCCTGACCGGTAGTGTCTAGGGCTTTTCAATGCTCTCACCAGACGGCGGCTGAAGTCGCAGGCTGCATTGAAAAGCCCTGGGGCCATTCCATGAGTGGTTAAAGAAGGAGGTGGGCCAGACAATTGCTCTTCAAGTAAGGTGATTTTTCTTCCTCAGAACCCTGTCTATCGTACAATCCCCATAGTTTCGCAACCTGCAGGAGGCATATCCCATGACAAGCAGAACGATTAGCCGACGAAGTTTCCTCAAGATGGCGGGCGGCATGGCTGGTGCCATGGCCCTCGCTGCGTGTGCGCCCGCGCCCGCGGCTCCGGCAGCTCCACCCGCTGAAGAAAAGGCCCCTGCCCCGGCTCCCGCCGAGGCGGTGGTCGTCGAGTGGTGGCACGGCTGGGGCGGCCAGGTCGCCCTGGATACGTTGGAGAAGGTCGCCCAGGCCTTTAACGAGCAGGGAGCCGGCTTCCAGGTGAAGCGCACCCAGGTGGATCAGGTGAGCGATAAGCTGCTGACCGCCATCGCCGGAGGCACCCCACCGGACGTCGAGACCGGCAACATCGCCTACTCCGAGTTCTACTCGCGCAAGTCCATGCAGCCTCTGGATGAGCGCCTCAACGCCTCTACTGCTATTGACCGGAAGGATATCTTCGAGTCGTCCTGGGATTACGCGAGCTGGCAGGGCGTCATCTACGGCATCCCTTCGGTCGAAAGCTTCCTGCGCTACGCCTTCTCCTGTAACGTAGACCTGGTGCAGGCGAAGGGCCTGGACCCCAATGCGCCACCGCAGACCTTCGACGAGGCCTACGAGTGGCACAAGATCCTGACCGAGCTGGATCAGGCTGGAAACGTAGCCATCCTGGGGTTCGATCCCATGGATGCGATGGGGGGCTCGTGGGGCGGTGGCGATCCCTTCTACTGGGGCGCGGCCTACAACAAAAAGGCCTTCGACGAAGAAACGGGCACCTACCACGTCAATGAGGATTGGTTCATCGAGGTCCTTGCCACCATTAAGAAGTTCTATGACCTGGTGGGCGCCGAGAAGATTGACGGCTACCGCAACAGCTATGGCACGTGGACCGAGAGCCCGACGGCCAGCTTCCCGGCCGGCGTGCAGGCCATGATCATCAACGGCTACTGGCAGCCAGGCGAGTTGGCCCACGCTGCGCCTGACCGGAAATTCGCTTACTCCTGGATGCTGGTGCCCACCGACCGCAAGGGCAAGAAGGTGCAGTCCACCGGTGGGCACAACTCGCAAATCCCCAACGGCGCCAAGCACCCCGACGAGGCGTTCAAGTACATCGAGTTCCTGCTCTCGGACAAGGCTATGGACATCATCTACGAGGGGACCGGGTGGATCGGCGCGCGCAAATCTTACCTGGCCAAAGTAGATGTTTCCAAATACCCGGGTCTCGATTTCTACGTCAAATCGGCAACCGAGGCCGATGAGATGCACGGCATGCCGGTTGACCCCATCGAGAACTTCACGGGCAACCAGTGGTGGGACACCGTCTCGGCCGTTAACCACGGCACCAAGACCCCCGAAGAGGCCGCCGCTGACATGCAAGCGGCGCTGACGAAGGAATACGCCAGCCGCTTCGGCGGAGGTTGATCACAAGTTCAG
>DAOUAJ010000462.1:0-16815 GCA_034433615.1 Anaerolineae bacterium
GAGCACTTCAACCAGGTGGGGAACGGTGTCCTGGAATACTGGGATACCGCGCCGTTCAACGGCCTCTACACCCTGCGCCTGGTGGTGACGCGCGGCGACGGCAGTGTACGCACGGCCACTACCCAGGTCACAGCAGACAACGTGGCGCCTCAGGTGGAACTGCTCCATCCCCCCGATGGCAAGGTGTATGTCATGGAAGATGACGAATGGATCAGCATCACGGCCGACGCCACCGATGATTGGTCCATGGATCGAGTTGAGTTTTTCCTGGATGGAGAGCCGATCGGCACCAGCACCGTGGCTCCCTATAGCATCCGTTGGACGATCGTGATGTCCGATACGAAGCCCGTACAAGGACGTACCATCACCGCCATGCGGCCTATCACGATGCCCGATGGCACGGTGCAGATGGGCGAAGCGGTGGTCGCCACCACCGAGCAGGAAACGTTGCCCGATGGCTCGCTGCGATTGATTGAGAAATGGGAATCTGGCCGCACGATCATTTATGACAGTCACGGCTACACAGAAACTCACGTTATCCAGATCAAAGCCTACGACAGTGCCGGCAACGTGACGGAAAGCACGCCCGTGACCGTCCTGGTGATGCATAAACCGGAGGAAAGGGAAGCCGGCGCCCGACTGCAGTCTGTGGGCGCGCTGGCGGATGCCTGTCCCCTGTGTCTGGCCACCCTTGATCGCCTTGATCGCCGAAGGTCGAAAGGTCTCCTGACCGAGGCGAAAGGGGCTCGGTCGGGAGACCTTCACCCATCGCGGACAGGCCAGGGAAAACGCCTGCCTCGTCTCTCATCCCTCGTTACTCGTTGCCTTCTTCAGGACAGGACAACATGATATTTAGAATTCCTTCGGCTCAAAGCCCCGTCCCCGGGGCGTCCATCTAGCGTCCGAGGACGGGCTTGGGAGCAAAACTGTGATCTACTGAACATGATATTTAGGATTCCTCATGCCTGAGCGTAAGCGCATTCTGATCACCAATGATGATGGTGTCCATGCCCCTGGTCTGCTGGCATTGAAGCGGGCACTGTCAGTGGTGGGCGAGGTGGCTGTGTTCGCCCCCGATCACAACTGGTCGGCGGCAGGGCACACCAAGACGATGCATAAGCCGCTGCGCGTCTTTCAGACTGAGCTGGCCGATGGCACCTCCGCACTCGTTACAACGGGTACCCCCTCGGATTGCGTGGGGCTGGCATTGCTGGGACTGGTCCCTTTCCGGCCAGACCTGGTAGTCTCGGGCATCAACGATGGCCCCAATCTGGGGTCTGATGTGACGTATTCGGGCACCATAGCGGGGGCGATGGAGGCGGTGGTCAGCGGGATACCGGCCATCGCTGTGTCACAGGACTGGGGGCAGGACAGAGACCTGGAGCTGGCGGCGGAGCTGGCAGCCCGGCTGGCGGCCCTGGTGCTGCAAAACGGGCTGCCCGCCAACACCTTCTTGAACCTGAATGTCCCCTCATTGCCGCGCGCCCACTTCCGCGGTGTACGGATCACCCGGCTGGGCCAGCGCGTGTACCGGGACGTGCTCATCGAGCGCTTCGACCCCCGTGGCCAGCCGTATTACTGGATCGGTGGGGAGCCTCCCACAGGCGTCTCTGACCCGGACGGTGATACGGACATCGGGGCACTGGCCCAGGGCTACGCATCGGTCACCCCACTCAACATGGACATGACGGACTACGATTTCCTGCCGGTGCTGCGGCGTTGGGACCTGGCGTGGGAGGGGATGTCCAGACCATGAGCTTCAAGCCGCTCCCCTGCCCGCAGGTGATCAGAGGGATTGTTGCCTCCGTCGCGCTCTTGCTGCTTGCCGCCTCATTGATTTGGGGAGCCTTCGTCTTGCCCCTGGGTGGAACGGTTTTTGCTCTAGCCTTGTTGGCGATAGAGGCACTGGCTGCCTGCGCCTACCTGTTGTACCGCACGCTGATTTGCCTCACGCTGTCTTACCAGGTAGATCGCGATGGCATCACTGTGATCTGGCTGTTCGCTCGTTACGTGATCCCGATGAGCCACATCCAGCAAATCGTCCTGGGCGCGGCTGACCGGGGGCCCGGCCCGTGGTGGACCTGGCCATCTCGTTACGTGACAGAGTTGATCGGTGGGCCGCGCGCACAGGTGACCTCCCTCGCCACTCGACCGTTGCCGCAGCAGATTCTACTGGTCACACCAGAGGGGGTGCTAGGGCTGTCGCCCGCGGACCAGGAGGGGTTCCTCAACGCTGTGCAGGAACGATACCGGCTGGGGCCAACTCACTGGTTGGCTCCTGGACTGCAGTTGCCAGGCGTGGCTCACTGGCCGGTGTGGCGCGATCGGGTGGGGCTGGGGCTGGTAGCCCTGGGGTTTCTGGGTGTTTTGTTGCTGTTTGGCTGGCTGAGTTTTGCCTATCCGGGGCTGCCGGAGCAATTGCCGCTGCATTTTGATGTGGTGGGCATGCCCGACCGCGTCGGGCCGCGCGCGGGACTGTTTGCCCTCCCGATCATCGGCTTCCTGGCCTGGGCGGTGAACAGCATGTGGGGTGTGCTGGTGCACGCTCGCCAGCCGGCCAGCGCCTATCTGCTTTGGGGGAGCACCCTCGTGGTGCAACTGTTGGCCGGCATCGCGTTGGCCAATTTGATGCTGTCCTGAGAATAGCAGTCAGCGATCAGCGATTAGCCACTCTGGCTGAAGGCTGCTTGTGGCCCGCACTTGTGGTCTTCGCCTCTCAGAAGACCATGGGCTAAAAGCTGACAGCTAACTGCTGATGGCTGACCGCTTTTCATGGGCCGTGGCGCCGCTTGTGGCGTGAACAACTGTCCTGGGGGGAACGGTTGGTGGCGGGATGGTATCCAGGCCGGGTGAGCGCAGGGCTGGTGCTCAGCCTGGCTATCAGCCTGGCCGCTTATCGGCTGGGGACGCTTTCTCGAAGCGGGATCGTCGGCGCCGTCTTGGTAGGCACGTTGACGGCCGGGCTGGGCGGCTGGCTCTGGGGATGGTTACTAGTTGCCTTTTTCGTCTCGTCCAGCCTCCTCTCCCACTACCGGACGGCTGACAAGGCCGCGGTGCGGGCTCAATTCGCCAAGGGTGAGCGGCGAGACCTGGGTCAGGTGTTGGCTAACGGCGGGCTGGGGGCCGCGCTGGCTGTGGTCGCGACCATGACGGACGTCGGGTGGCTGTTCCCGGCTTACCTGGGCGCGCTGGCGGCCGTCAGCGCCGATACGTGGGCCACGGAGGTCGGCGTGCTCAGCCGGCGGGCCCCCCGACTCATCACCACAGGACGGCCAGTGCCAGCCGGAACCTCCGGGGCTGTGACGGCGTTAGGGTTCGGAGCGGCTCTGGCGGGGGGGTTGTTCATCGGGCTGGCAGCGTGGGCGTGGGCCGCGCTGCTGCCCGGCGCATCGCCTGAGCCGAAGAGGGCCTGGTGGCCGCTATGGGCCGCCGGGGGTGGGCTGGCTGGCGCTCTGTTCGACAGCCTGCTGGGAGCTACAGTGCAGGGCATCTATTTCTGCGATCGGTGCCGCAAGGAGACGGAACGCCCGGTGCACCGCTGCGGCGCACAGACACGTCGGTTGCGTGGGTGGACATGGCTGAACAACGATTGGGTGAACTTTCTCAGCTCGCTGGTGGGTGGGCTGGTGGCGATGGAGCTGGCGACGTGGTGGTAGTCCATCAAAATGAGATGACTGGCCAGGTGGAACGGCCGCATTTGTCTATCGTGATCCCGGCCTACAACGAAGAGCGCCGGCTGCCGCGGACGCTGGGGCGCGTGATCGCCTACGTGAAAGCCCGGTCGTTCACAGCAGAGATCCTGGTGGTGGACGACGGCAGCACGGACAGCACGGCGAGCGTGGTAGAACAGATGCTGCCTGCCCACCCGATCCTGCGCCTGATCCGCAACGATCATCGTGGGAAGGCGTACACCGTACGCACGGGCGTCCTGGCTGCTCAAGGCCGTTACGTGCTTTTCTGCGACGCGGACCTGGCGACCCCCATCGAGGAGTGGGAGAAGCTGGCGTCGTACCTGGAGGCTGGCTACGACGTTGCCATCGGCTCACGGGAAGGTTTAGGGGCGGTTCGCTACGACGAGCCGTGGTATCGTCACGCGATGGGGCGCGTTTTTAACTGGATCGTGCGCATTGTGGCTGTGGGTGGCTTCCAGGACACTCAATGCGGCTTCAAGGCGTTTCGGCACGAGGTCGCGCAGGACATCTTCCGGCGAGTCCGTTTATACGCCAACGATGCGCCGCCGGTGAAGGGGGCGGCGGTCACCGGCTTCGACGTTGAGCTGCTGTTCCTGGCGCTCAAGCGCGGCTATCGGGTGAAAGAGGTGCCCGTGGAGTGGCACTACGGCACCGAGACCAAGGTGCATCCCTTGCGGGACTCGCTGCGCAATCTGCGCGATGCGCTGATGGTGCGGTGGAACGACCTGCGGGGGGTATATGGTTAATGGGACGCGATAGTTAAATAAACTGATCAAGGTGGCTGATGAACGATACCCGTGCGAATGCCTACCGCTTGATTCAGATCTTCGAATCTATACGGCGAACAAAACCGGCTCCTATGATGCGGCGCCTGGAACTGCTGGACCTCTCGCCATCTCATTTCAGGGCATTACACCTGCTGGCGTCCGGCGAAAAACTGACCATGAAGGAT
Source organism: Anaerolineae bacterium (assembly GCA_034433615.1). Lineage (GTDB taxonomy): Bacteria > Chloroflexota > Anaerolineae > DUEN01 > DUEN01 > DAOUAJ01. Next base: position 4,645 of record DAOUAJ010000462.1, read on the forward strand.
CTCGCTAAGCGATTGGGAATGACTCCCCCATCGGTGACAGTGCTCACGCGCCGGCTGCAGCAAAAGGGGTTGATTGGGCGCGAGAGGGACCGAAACGACCGACGGGTTGTGCTGCTCTCCCTCACAGAGGAAGGTCGAAAGCTCCTGGACGAGATGCTCGAAGAGCGACTTCAAGTAATGGAGCGTTTGCTGCAAGGATTGTCGCCCGAAGAGCAACAGCTTCTCCTTGACCTGTTGGCACGAGCGGTTGAGGCGATGCAGAGTCCCTAAAGAGCCAATCTTGATGAAACGCTGATGGGCTCTTCACAGGATTTTCACAATCATGTGGTATTATTACCCCAGTAAGGGGTTTTTTTGTGCCCCAAAACTAATTAGTTAAATTAACTAAATCATTTTGAAAAACCTCTTCGCGCTGCCGTATAGCTGACCTTCGTGCTCAGCCTGAGCGTCGCCGCGCCGCACGGCGCGAGTCAAAACGCGCAAACCTCTATTGCGCACCAGGAGTGGGAAAAGGATCAGATGCCAGGGGCCGCTCGTTGTCTCTCGTCAGATGGGCTGATTCGATTCGGGCTCGATGAGTTCGTCACATTTCGCAGCCTCTTCGCTCGTGGGCCGTACATTTGCCTGGTCTTGCTGGCCGTCGCAGCCTTCGCGACGTGGTTTGGCGCGCTGTCGGTCGCCCGCCACGAAACGTGGCAGACGCGAGGGTACGATCTGGGCAACGCCGATCAGGCGCTCTGGAATACGATGCACGGGCGCCCTCTGGCGTTCACGAACTGGGTCGGCAAAGACGAGTGGTTCGAGGAAGGCCAGGCCACGCGCCTGGGCATCCACTTTGAGCCGATTTATTTCCTCCTCGTGCCGCTGTATTGGGCCTGGGATGACGTGCGCGCTTTACTGGTCTTCCAGGCTATCGCCGTCGCCCTGGGGGCGATACCAGCCTATCGCCTGGCCCGTCGGGTGTTGGACAGCGAAGCGGCCGGGCTCGCCTTTGCTGTGCTGTACCTGGCGCACCCCGGTTTGCACTCGCTGGTGACCAGCGATTTCCACGCGGTCGCCCTGGCGCCTCCCCTATTACTGGCAGCCTTCGATTTCCTGCACGAGAGGCGTATGGCGCCCTTCATCGTGTGTGCTACGCTGGCGATGATGACCAAGGAGAATGCGTCGCTGGCCGTGGCCGGGATGGGGGTCTGGACCTGGATAGCACAACGCCGCAGACGTGAGGGGGCGCTGATTGCGTTGGGCGCACTGATCTGGTTTACAGTGGCCACTCTTCTGATCATCCCAGGCCACAACATCATCGGACGCTCACCTTATCTGGCACGCTACCAGAGCCTGATGGCCGGCATGGTGATCCCGGATGTGTTGCGTCGGCTGCTAGGCGTCTCCGCGTGGAGATACTATCTCGATTGGCTGTTGCCTCTCGGTGGTCTGCCGTTGTTTAACCCTCTGGCGTTACTGCCGGCCCTGCCTGAGTTAGCCATCAACCTGCTGAGTGAGGCACCCGAAATGCAGGTTTTCGGCCGCCAGTATGTCGCCGTGCTGATCCCGGTAGCGCTTGCGGCCAGCGTGATGGGGCTGCGTACCCTCTGGTCTTGGGCGGAGATCCTTCTACCGCGTTGGCGGGGCGATGCCCGTTGCCTTTCGCTGGGGTTGCTAAGCGTGTTCATCGTCCTGCCGTTATGGGAGTCGCCATACCTGCCCATGTTCGAGGAATTCGAGTGGCCACGACCGAGCGCGCACCAGCGTAAGCTGAGGGAGTTCGCATGGCTGATTCCGTCGGATGCCAGCCTGTGCACGCCGCCGGACCTGAATCCGCACTTCACACATCGGGCGGAGATCCACCTCATCCCGTATACTTTCGATTGCGACTACGTGTTGCTGGACGTGTCGAGCTATCCGGGCAACAACTACGGGGGGGCGCAATCGCTATTGTACGAGAAGCTGGTCAAGGAGGGAACTTTTGGTGTGATCGCGGCCGATGATGGCTACCTGCTCTTCAGGCGAGGAGCGCCGCCTCAGGAGTTCCCGGATCGGTTTTATACTTTCGCCATGCCGAAGACGATAGTGACCGATGTGCGACTTTCCGGTCGGTTCGGCGACGCTCTCGAGCTGCTGGGGTATGAGGTTGAACCCAGATCAGGGCAGGCCCCCCATCTCTCGCTATACCTCCGGGCGCTGCGCCCACTGCAAGAGGACTACTTCCTGTCTCTGTATCTGGTCGAAGAGCCTGGCCGCCTGGTCGCCGCGACGGTTGATGCGCAACCCACACTGGTGTGGTATCCGACCAGCCGGTGGAAGCCGGGGCGAATCGTGAAAGTCAGGGTGAACACTCTGGGCTGGGAACTGGAGCCGGGCAAGAGGTACGCGATGGCGATGGGCTGGATGCGAGGTACGGAGCTCTGGGATCCCTCGACGCGGCTGCCTTTCTCTGAAGAGGATAACGAGGCAGCGCCGAGGCGCTTTCAGAATGACACGCTGGTGTACCTGGCCTCCTTCACGGCGGATGGCCGGGCGAGCATACAGATGCGCCAGGGGGAGATGCCGGAGGTCGCTCGACCCCTCGGTGTCTCGCTGGCGGAGGGGCATGTGATCCTCTCCGGTATGGATCTGGACGCTACCACCGACGCGCTCTGGCTGCATCTGTACTGGCGGGTGATTGCTTCCGTGGACAGAGATTACACCGTCTTCGTGCATGTCCTGGATGGCAATGGCCAGGTGATCGCGCAGGGCGATGGCCCACCATTGGGTGGCTCCTGGCCGACGACCCGATGGAGCGCAGGGGATCTGGTCCCAGACCTGCACGTGATCCCCCTGGATCGCATCACGCCAGATGGGCGGTTTTCGATCGCAGTTGGCCTCTACGATCCGGTCAGCGGGCAGCGCGCCGATGTGGCTGGAGAGGGTGTCCACATCTCTGATCAGGCCATCTGGCTGCCGGTGACGATTGAGAAAGACGGCAGCTATCTGACGGCGAGATATGAACCTCAGTGAGGTGGCAGGGTACGCATGTGGCGCAGAAGTTAGGGCTGGCTCAGGTGAGCGGCGCGGGCGTGATGGCTGATGGCTAGATTATGCGAGGAGCGGTTTGAGGCCACGTTGCTCTACGTACTCAGCCGAGCGCTCGTTGGGGACTACTGTCACGTCAACGACTGCCCCCAGAGCTTCAGCGTACTTCCTGATCATCCTCAAGCTATGTCCAGCATAAGACGGATCTTCCAGGCGAGCAATGGCTTGCTGCTTCGTACCCAGCATTTCCGCCACTTGCTGCTGTGTCAGCCCTCGTGCTTGCCGCAGCGCGGCAAGCTGAAGCGCAATATCCCAGGCCCTCTCGGCCTCGGCAAAACGCTTGCGAAAGCCAGGGTCCTGTAGCTTACGCTCCAGATACCGGTCGAAGTTGGTCTTATTCTCGTTCATCTCGCCACACTCCTAACATCTGTGTCACTCATTACTGACTGTCATGTCTCGTCAGGTAGTCTTTCATCCGCCTGCGAGCAAGTTCTATCTCGCCAACTGGTGTCTTTTGTGACTTCTTGATGAAGCATCGCACAACGATGATCCGCTGCCCACGTTGGAAGAACCAGAGCGCTCTGGCTATGTCTTTGTGTCCCACTCGGAGTTCGAACAGGCCATCACCAATGGGCAGGCATAACGGCGGTCTGTGGTATTCCCTGAGTTTTAGCTTGTTCAGCCCTGCGATCAGGAGAGCATGTAAAACCGGCGATCGTTTTTCGATGGCTTCCAGTTCGTTCTCGACAACCGTCTGTCCGCCCTGCGTCTCGTAGAACTCAATTGAGAATTCCAAACAATGACTCCTTTGATTATGGCGCCAAAGCAATTGTACAACAATATTGTGATATTGTCAATTCGCTCATCATTCACCGCGCCATCAATCCGCGCGGATCAACTTCCATCACACCACCCGCTCCCGAATGATCGCGCTCAGATAATCCATCACCGAGACGACGATGGCGATGGCCCACACCGCCGTGGCCGCCTGGCGATATTGCAGCAGGTTGATCCACTGGATGAGCAGGAAGCCGATGCCGCCGCCCCCCACGAAGCCGATCACCGTGGACATGCGCACGTTGATGTCCCAGCGGTAGATCGTGAAGGAGATGAAGGGCGGGATCACCTGCGGGATGACCGCGTAGACGATGGTCTGCAACCGGTTGGCGCCGGTGGCCGTGACCGCCTCAATCGGCCCCGGGTCAATGCTCTCAATCGCCTCGGAATACAGCTTCCCCAGCGCGGCAATTGAATGTAACGTCAAGGCCAGCACCCCCGCATACGGCCCGATCCCCACCCAGACGGCGAAGATGATGGCCCAGATCAGCGGCTCAATCGCCCGCAAGATGTTAAGGAGCAGCCGCACGATGTAGTAAATCACCGCGCCGATGGGGTTGCGCGCCATCAGGTTGCGCGCGGCCAGGAAGCTCACCGGCACCGCCAGGATCACCCCCAGCGTCGTCGCCATTAACGCCAGGAAGATGGTCTCCAGCATCTTGTCCTGGACCTGGACAGCCGTCTGGGAGATTTTGAGCCCTCCCTCTTCCCAGGAGAGAAGCGCCTCAGCGCCGAAAAGGCCGGTCTGGTTGGGGATGGCGGTCTCGGGCACCTCGAATTCTATGGAGATACGTCCGTCCTCGCTCGTGCGGACCGCCCGGAGCCGGGTAGTGTTCCCCAGCGGGTCCAGCCAGCGGATCTGAGCGATGGTGTCCGGATGCAGGTTGCCACCCTCCAGCGTCGCCAGGGTGCCCGGCTCACCGCAGGTCGGCATGATGCGCAGATAAGGGCGGTCCCTTGCCTCGATGGGGGCCGGCGCTGTCTCCGGGCAAGGGATCACGAAATCCGCCACGACGCGCTGCTGCTTCCGCTCGCGCGTCAGGATCTCGGGATGCAGCAACTCAGACACCAGGGGCCGGACCAGATGGGCATCCGCCAGAGCTTGCAAATTAATCTCTGTGATAATCCATCCCACGCCGTAGGAGAGGAGCAGGAAGACCAGCATGGCCAGGCCCCACGACGTAGCGTACCAGGCGGGCGGGCGCCGCAGTTTTTCCTCGGCTCTGTGCTCACGAACGGCCACGATGGTGCCGGAGAGGCGGTCTTGCCAGGCCAGCCAGGAACGATCTCCCAGCGTCCACAGGTGGCCAAGTCCGAGGGCCAACAGGCTCAAGTTCCAGCCCAGGAACCGGATCAGCCGCTGAGAAAGGGAGATGGGAGAGCCGTCGATTCGCATAGTGTCTATCTTGAGCACGCGGGCGGCTACCGAGCGGGTCAGGCTGCTCCACAGCACGGTGATTTCGAGGATGAGAGCCAGAGCCGCCCACCAGGGGAGATGCGGTTGTAACCCCTTCAGCGCGTCGACGCGCCCGGCCACGTAGCCGAAGGCCCAGTACAGGTAGCCGACCAGGAGAAGATCCAGCAGGAACGCCGAGAAGCGTAGTTGCAGGTAGCGCAGCCGTGCCAGGAACGGACGGCGCGGCTGCTGGCTCTCCGGCAGCAACAGGGTGATCAGTTGGTCCGCTGGGGGAAACTGTGTGCGTGACATGGACCTATCCTCTTCGAGGGGCATAAACCCGAAGGGTCTCAGAGACCCTTCGGGTTTATGCCGTGCATGCTCAAGCGATCTCCACGTCCTCGGCCTCAGGGCCGTAGATCTCGCGGAAGCGCTGGCGATCCAGCGCCTCGGGCGATCCATCGTAAACCAGATGGCCCTCTTTCAACGCCACGATGCGGGTGCCGTACCGCCGCGCCCAACTGGGGATGTGCAGGCTGCAAATGACGCTGAGGCCGTCTTCCCGGTTGAGCTGCTCCAGGTAACGCAGGATGCTATGGGCCAGGACCGGGTCCAGGCTGGCGACCGGCTCATCGGCCAGGATCAGCTTTGGCTCCTGCATCAGCGCGCGGGCGATGCCCACTCGCTGTTGCTGGCCGCCGGAAAGGGCGCGGGCGCGGTTGTACGCCTTATCGGCGATGCCCACCCGCTCCAGGTTGCGCATGGCCCGGGCGAGCTCCTCTTTCGGATAAAATCCCAGCGCGGAGGTGATGGGATTGAGATATCCCAACCGGCCGCTCAGCACGTTGGTGAGGACCGATGAGCGCTCGACCAGGTTGAACTGCTGGAAGATCATGGCAATACTGCGGCGAACGCGACGCAACTCCGCATAGGACGCCGCGGTCACGTCCACCCCGTCGAAGATGACCTTGCCCGACGTGGGCTCAATCAGGCGGTTGATGCAGCGCAGCAGCGTAGACTTGCCCGAGCCGCTCAGCCCCAACAGCACCACGAACTCGCCATCGGCCACGCTGAAGCTGACGTCGGTGAGGGCACGTGTGCCGTCTTCGTAAACTTTGGTTAGATGTTGAACCTCGAGCATCGTTTCCCCCATTGAGGGGCAGAAACTAACACAATGATACGTGATGCAGGATACAAAATGCAAGATACAGATCCCTGCATCCTGGATCTTGCATCTTGTATCCTGGCCCTTCAGTGCCTCGTTACCTCGTTACTTGGAATGCAACGCCCGCAACTGGTCCACCGCCTGGGCCGCCCGCGCGATCAGCCCTCCCAACAGCGCGGTGCGGGGTACAATAGAACCCACTTCCAGATACTCATCCGGGCTGTGACCGGCGCCCCCTACCGGGCCCAGCCCATCCAACACAGGGGTGCCACTCGCCGCGCAAAAGTTGGCGTCCGACATGCCGCCGGTGCTGGCCTCGCCGATGGTAAACCCCAGGCGCTCTGCTTCAGCCTGTGCCAGCCCCGCCAGGAAAGCGATGGCCGGTGAACGGGGCATCGGCGCGGTGAAGCCGTGGCTGCTCAAGATGACCCGCGTGCCCGGCACCGTGGGATGCGCAGCCTCCCGCTGGAGCCCGGCCCAGACCGCTGCCTCGTCCTCAGCCTGCACGATACGCACGTCAATCTCAGCCTCCGCCCGGTCGGCCACCACGTTGCTGCGGACACCTCCCTGCACGACCCCGACATTGACCGTGACGCCAGGGCGGACGCCGTTCAGCCGATGAGCGGCCACGATCAGATGGGCCATCTCCAGCACGGCGCTGGTCCCTTTCTCGGGTTCCACACCGGCGTGGGCGGCGCGCCCGGTGACCAGGGCGTGGATGGTGCCGCCCCCCTTGCGCTGCGTGACGATGCGGCCGTCCGCGCGAGCGCTCTCCAGCACCAGCACCGCATCGGCCTGAGCTGCCAGGGGAGCGTAGAGATGGCGAGACGCGGGCGACCCGACCTCTTCCTCGCTGTTGCAGAAGAAGACGATCTCCGCGAAGTCGTCAAAGCCGGCCGCCTGCAGCGCGCGCAGCGCATACACCCCGGTCAACAGACCACTCTTCATGTCGGACACACCGGGGCCATAAGCCCGATCCCCTTCGATGCGTAAAGGTCGTTGGGCGGCCGTGCCGTCCGGGTAGACCGTATCCAGGTGGCCCAGCAGCATCAACCGCAGACGGCCGCGGCCGCGCAGCCGCCCGACTACGCAATCGCCGTAGGTGTCCAGCGGGATGCGCTCGACTTGACAGCCCGACGCCTCCAGGAGCGCGGCTATGATAGCGCCAGCCCGATCCACGCCCGCTTTGTTGTGGGTGCCACAATCCAGCTCGACCAGGGTGCGCAGATCAGCCATGTAGTTAGGAAGGTGGTGTTCAAGGTAGGGTACTAGATTCATCAGTTTGACTCCCGCCATGTAGTCCGTGTTGCGTACTCCGTGTCTCCGTGTCTCCGCGTCACCCCTTCACCCCGTCACCCGTCGCCCCCCGCAACGCCTGATCCAGGTCGGCCTGAATATCTTCCACGTCCTCGATGCCCACGGAGAGGCGCAGCAGGTTGTCGCTGATGCCCAGCCGGCCGCGCTCCTCCGGCGACAGTGAGCGATGCGAGGACATGGCGGGGTACAGAACCAGCGAGTAGATATCGCCCAGGCTGGTGGCCGGCAGCACCAGACGCAACGCCTCCAGGAAGCGAAAGGCTGCCGGTGCGCCACCGCCTGCCAGCTCGAAGCTGACGACGCCGCCGTAGCCGCGCCCGCCGAACAGCCGGGTGGCCAGCTCGTGATGAGGGTGCGAGGGGAGCCCGGGGTAGTTCACGCGAGCGACGGCTGGGTGGGTCTCCAGCCATCGTGCCACCGCCAGCGCGTTTTCGCACTGGCGCTGCACGCGCAGGGGCAACGTCTTCAGGCCACGCAGGATCAGCCAGGCCTCGTGCGGGCCGAGGATGCTGCCCACCAGCTTGAGCAGCTCGTTGAGGGACTGGCGTCGGGGCCGGCTGGTGGCGATCACCCCTCCCAGCACATCGCCGTGGCCGCCCAGGTACTTGGTGGCGCTGTGCACCACGTAGTCGGCGCCGTACTCCAGCGGGCGACACAGCCAGGGGGTGCTGAAGGTGGCGTCCACGATCACCTCGGCGCCGGCCGCGTGGGCGCGCTCGATCACGGCCGGCAGATCGGCCACCTTGAGCAAGGGGTTGGAGATCGTCTCCAGGATGACCGCGGCTGGACGCTCTTCGTCCAGCGCCTGTTGCAGGGCCTCCAGGTCGTTCATGTCCACGAAGCGGGTGCGCACCCCCTCGTCGGCTAGCAGGTAGCTGAGAAGCGTAGCCGTGGCCCCGTAGCAATCCTGCGCGGCGACCACGGCGGCGTCGCCACGGGCGCCCGCGTCGAGCAGGGCCAGGTGGATGGCCGCCATGCCCGAGCCGACGGCCAGGGCAGCGCCCGCGCCTTCCAGTGAGGCAATGGCCGTCTCCAGAGCGCTGACAGTGGGGGTGCCGAAGCGGGCGTAGACAGGGCTGGGCCGCTCGCCTCCCAGGGCAGCATCGAGGTCAGCGGCGTCTTCGTACAGATAGCTGACGCTGGGGGTGATGGGGGAGGCGACGGGTGTAGCACCCGAATAGGGTGCTCGCTCGCCCGCGTGGACGGCGCGGGTGGCAAATCCGGCTTCTTTGGGCAGGGGATAAGGCATGTAGTAACCTCCATCGGTTAAGGGGTTCAGGTGACTCAGGTGACCGGCACTTCGGAAGTGCCGGTCACCTGAATTAAAGAAAAGATGAGCCCAGCAGGAATCGAACCTGCAACCCGCGGCTTAAAAGGCCGCTGCTCTGCCAATTGAGCTATGGGCCCATCGGGTCAAAGTATACGCTAAAGTGATCGGGATGTCAATTACCGCAAGGGGCTGTTTCATGTTGCTGGGTACCGAGATGACCCGGCGGCTAAAAGCCGCCAGCTACAGTTTGCGAAGCCCCTCTGCAGGGGCTGTCTGCACTGAAAATTCCCCATCACCGGGTTGTCGGCGGCCTGAGAGCATGTTATACTAACTCAAACTGCGAAGACAGACCCTAAGGGTCTCTGCGGGTGTGTTTTGAGTCGCCAGATGGCCGGAATTCGTCGTCCTCTATCGTGGGTTTGGGAGGTGGGTGGAGACCTTAGGGTCTTAGGCCTTTAAGGATGCCAGCGTGTGATGAGTGATGTTGCCCTGGGGCGCGGGAGCGCGCCCGGCAAAGTGATCCTGTTCGGCGAGCACGCGGTGGTATACGGCCGGCCAGCCATCGCTGTGCCGGTGACGCGCGTGCAGGCCGAGGCGGTGGTGACTTCCAGTCTGCCGGGCGAGGGCTTGTCCATCCACGCGCTCGATCTGGGCCAGACGATCTCGCTGGCGGCTGCGCCGAGGGACAACCCGCTGGCGGCCATCGCGCGGGCGACCTTGCATGAGCTGGGCATCTCGCCCACGCCCGACTGGGCGGTGAGCGTGCGTTCGACGATCCCCATCGCGGCCGGGATGGGCAGTGGCGCGGCCGTGTCGGCGGCCATCGCGCGGGCGCTGGCAGCGGCCGCCGGCTACGAGCTCCCCACCCACACCGTATCCGAGCTGGTCTATCGGGTGGAGCATCTGCACCATGGCACCCCCTCCGGCATAGACAACACCGTGGTCAGCTATGCCTGCCCGATTTACTTCGTCAAAGGGCGATCCCCGCAGCCGTTGCGCATCGCCCGGCCCTTCTGGCTGGTGATCGGCGATACGGGGGTGCCCAGCCCTACGAAGGCAGCGGTCTTGGACGTGCGCCTGGCATGGGAAGCTGACCAGGCGCGCTTGGAGGGGTTGTTCGACCGGATCGCTGCCCTGGCCGAGGCTGCCCGCACGGCCATCGAGATGGGGGCTATCGAAGCGCTGGGGCCGCTGATGACCGAGAACCAGGTGCTGCTGCGTGAGATCGGCGTCAGCTCCCCGGAGCTGGAGCGGCTGATCGAGGCTGCCTATGCGCATGGCGCGGCCGGCGCCAAGCTGGTGGGCGCCGGCCGCGGCGGCAACATGATCGCCCTGGTCGAGCCTGACCGGGCAGACGCGATCGCGGCGGCCCTGCGTGCCGCCGGCGCCGTGCGCACGATCGTCACCCGGGTGGATGAGAGCTCGGACCTCCGTGGTCTGTCGTCTGTCGTCCGGTGAGCATGAGCGACCTATTTCCTTCCCTCCGCACGTTTCTGGCCCAGGCCGAAGCGGCCGGCTACCTGCTGACCATCCGCCGGCCAGTGAATCCGCATCTGGAGATGGCGCGGGTCATCTATGCGCTGGATGGCCGTCCGGTGCTGTTCACCAACGTGCCGGGCAGCGACTATCGCGTGGCCTCCGGCGTTTGCTCCGACCGTCGGTACTTCGCCATGGCGCTGGGATGTCGGCCTGAGCAGCTCCTGTTCCGCCTGGCCGATGCCCTGGCCGCTCCCCAAACGCCGCCGATCGTCACCGACGCACCCTGTCAGGAGGTCGTTGAGGGCGAGGTGGACCTGAACCGCCTCCCCTTCCTCACGCACTGGGAGGGAGATGCGGGGCCGTACGCCACGGCCGCCGTCGCCATCGTCTGCGATCCGGACACGGGCCCGAATGCCTCATATCACCGGCTGCTTCGGCTCGATCGGCGCCGGTGCGCGGCGCGCATCGTGGAGGGACGGGGGACCGACACTGCCTGGCGCAAGGTGCCAGGCGATCTGCCGGTGGCGATCTGCATCGGACTGCCGTTGCACGTGTTGCTGGCCGCGTCCATGGCGCCGCCGCCGGGCGTGGACGAGATGCGCATCGCCCACGCGCTGGCCCCGACGCCGCTGGTGGCCTGCCGGACGGTGCCGCTGCACGTCCCGGCCGCGGCGGAGATCGTCCTGGAGGGGCGCATCACCCGGCGCCTGGTAGCCGAGGGGCCGTTTGTGGACCTGACGGGCACCTGGGACCTTGTCCGGCAGCAGCCGGTGATCGAGATTGACTGCGTCACCCACCGCCGCGATGCGATCTACCACGCGCTGCTCCCCGGCCAACGGGAACACCGCCTGCTGATGGGAATGCCTCGGGAGCCGACCATCTTCGCCGCGGTCAATCAGGTGTGCGAGTGTCTGAACGTGCACATCACGCCGGGGGGCACGTCCTGGCTGCACGCCGTGGTGCAGATCCGCAAGCGCCACCCGGACGATGGCCGGCGCGCCGCCGAGGCCGCGTTTCGGGGGCACGGATCGCTCAAGCATGTGTGGGTGGTGGACGAGGACATTGACCCGTTCGATCCCGCCGATGTGGAGTGGGCAATGGCGACCCGCTTTCAGGCCGACCGGGACCTGCTGGTGTGGCGGGATCAGCCATCGAGTTCGCTGGACCCCTCGGCGATGCACGTCCCCGGCCAGAAGTCTCGTTCGGCCAAGATGGGGCTGGACTGCACGATCCCGTGGGACACCCCCGATGGCCCCAGCAACCCGGCGGCGTTCCGGCGCGTGCCCATCCCGCGCATGGATCCAGCTCCGTACCTGGGCAACGGCGATGAGGATGCCGCCTGAGAGGGCGTCGCGAAACCCGTTTGGGTGGGGTGGGAACCTGATTCCGATGCGCCCAAGGGTGGTGTGGGCTTCAGCCCACATCGTGGCAGGCTGAAGCCTGCGCCCAAGGGTGGTGTGAGCTTCAGCCCGCATCGTGGCAGGCTGAAGCCTGCGCCACAGGGTGTGTGGGCTTCAGCCCGCTTGCACCCACGAAGTCTGGCGCAAAAGGGGGCGGTTCAGGCTTTTCAGATACCCTCTGAGCGGGCGGATGATCCGGGAGCGCTCGCTTGAACAGGGACAGTTGGGTCAAGGGCTGCGGGCGGGAGAACCCCACACTGCCTCAACCGCTCGTTGGCCCGGCGATACCATTGCCGCA
>DAOUAJ010000463.1:0-16814 GCA_034433615.1 Anaerolineae bacterium
GGCGTGACACCATCCCGGAACACCGCGCGGATGCGGTTGACCAATTGCTGCAACGACCGTGCGCGCTCCATATCGCCGGCAGTAAAGGCATCGTACAGGGCACAGAAGATCTCCGGGAACACGTTAGCATTGCCTGAAACTTGTGCCTGCGCCCCTAATCCCAAAGCTGGCAGCATCAACCCATCCACACCACAGAAAGTGAGGAATCCGTCCCCGCCTGCTTCCATATACTCCTGAAGACGGATCAAAGATGGATTGCTCGATTTGATGCCCACGATGTTCGGCGCTGCCGTGAGCAGGTGCTTCAGAAGTGCCGCCGAGATGTCATTCTTGGCGTTTCCAGGAAAGGTGTACAGGAACATCGGGAAGTCGGGGACAGCGCTGGCAACGGAAACGAAATGGTCGAATAGCGAATCATCGTCGAAACTGAAGAAGTAAGGGACTATAACGGATGAGGCCGTTGCACCTGCAGCTTGGGCATGGCGGGTCAGTTCAATCGTGTCTGCCGTGCTGATGCAGCCGGTGTGCGCGATCACGGACGCCCGGCCGGCGACGTGCTCGACGACGGCCTCGCACAGGGCCTTGCGCTCGTCCATGCTGAGCAACATGCCTTCTCCGGTCGTGCCACCCACCATCAGGCAATTGACCCGGTTGGCGAGGAGAAAATCCACCACCCGGCAGGCGCTCTCAAGGTCAATGCGCCCCTTCTCGTCAAAAGGCGTAACGATCGGGCAAACGATACCGTGGATGTCCAGAGCCGTCTTCACCGGGACACCTCTGCCATGCGGGTCATAAGTGGGATGACGACCACCGATGATAGCCTGGCGGGTACGTAACCCATGCGGCGCGAGATCTCCTGCGCCGTGTACATCACGCGGGCGGAAAACTCCGCAAGTTTACCGCCGATCATCTCAGGATCCGCTCCAGAGACGCTGCACGCGCCGATCACCTGACCGTCATGGTTGAGTATGGGTGCGCCGACACAATAATTGCCTACTTCATGCTCTCCCCGATCTATCGCGTAGCCCCGCGCTCGTGTCTCCTCCAATTCCTGATGCAGAGCATCGCGGTCGGTGATGGTTGCTGTAGTGAACTTGGGCAGCCCCACTCTGTTGATGATCCCGTCCACTTCTTCTCTGGACAACCTGCTGAGAATCGCTTTCCCCACCGAGGTGCAGTGTAGAGCCACACGGTCGCCAACCGCGGTGCGTGCCAGCAATCGTCGAGGGGACTCAACGGCGTAGATGTACAGCCCATAATCGCCATCCAGGACGGTCAGATAGACCGATTCCCGGCAGGCATCCGCCAGCTCACGCAGCAACGGGGCCGCCCGGTCACGTAGCTCCACGTTGATGCGAACCGCCTGCGTCAAGGGCACGATCGCCGTCCCCAGCGCATAGCGGCCGTCGTCGGTCTTTTCGACGAAACCGCACGCGGCCAAAGTACTGAGCAGGTTGTGGGTGGTGCCCTTAGGCATACCCAGCCGGCTGCTAATCTCCACCAGGGTCAAACGTGGCTCATCCGGACTGAACGTTCGCAGAATGTCAATGGCTTTCAAGACAGAGTGGATCACAAATTCTCCTGTATCGTCAGAGCACGCGACGCACACGATGCCAATCCGTTGGATAGCCCGCATCAGCATTCTCATCATGAACCGGCATCGTTCACCAGAATGGCGTTCGATAATATGGAACGATTTTCATCATCGTAGAACACGATACCACAAATCGGCGCTTCTGTCAAGGATTCTTCCTAATCTCCCCGAAGGATTCGAGAGGCATTGAGCTTGTCCAGGGTTCGCCCGCAAGGCTGCAGAAGGTCGGGTGACCGGGTCGCGAGAGCTTTCGAAGAGGTGAAGGGCGTTGCGGTTTGACCCTTCCCCTCGACCGGGCGTATAATCTTGCGCCAAAATCACGCCTCCTCCCTTCCTCCGCACCGGAGGAAGGGGTGAGAGAAAGGTCGCAAGGACGCATCGTATATGTGCCAACGGGGCTTTACCCTCTGGTTCACCGGCCTCTCCGGCGCCGGTAAGACAACCCTGGCGAACGCCCTCTACGACGAGCTCAAGCACCGCCGCGGGCTCAAAGTGGAGTTGTTAGACGGCGACGTCATCCGCCAGAATCTGAGCAAGGGACTCGGCTTCTCCAAAGAAGATCGCGATACCAACATCCGGCGCATCGGTTTCGTCTGTCACCTGCTCACCCGTAACGACGTCATCGCCATCGCCTCTGCCATTTCCCCCTATCGAGCCGTGCGTGACGAGGTGCGACAAATGATCGGACGTTTCGTGGAGGTGTACGTCACTGCGCCATTGGACGTGCTGATCGAGCGAGACACCAAAGGGCTGTATCGCAAGGCGCTGGCCGGCGAAGTCGCCAACTTCACCGGCATCTCCGATCCGTACGAGCCTCCTCTCAATCCCGAGGTGGTGGTCGAGACGGACAAAGAAACAGTGGAACAGAGTGTGGCTCGGATCCTCCAGAAGTTGCGTGAGCTGAATTTGATTGATTAAACGGTTACATCACATGTTCGACATCCTGATCCGCGGTGGCCGGCTGATTGACGGGACTGGTGCTCCCTGGCGACGGGCCGATCTGGCGATCCAGAATGGCCGCATCGTCGCCGTGGGCCGGCTGGCGGGCGAGGGGGCCATGCACATCATCGAAGCCGACGGCCTGACCGTGACGCCCGGCTTCATTGATGCCCACGTGCATTCCGACGTGTTGCTGCTGACCGATCCGGAGGTGGCGGCCGCCAGCTTATACCAGGGGGTGACCACCCACATCGTAGGACAGGACGGCATCTCCTTCGCCCCCGCCAGCCCACAGACGATGGATTTCTATCGGGATTACCTGGCTGGCCTCAATGGGAACCCGGCCGGCCTCGATTTTGCCTGGCGCACTGTGGCCGACTTCCTGGCCCGTTTCGACGGCGCCACGCCGGTCAACGTCGCCTACCTGGTGCCGCACGGCAACGTCCGCATGGAGGCGATGGGCGGTTGCTTCGATCGCCCGCCCACCGCCGCCGAGCTGGAGCGCATGCAGGTGCTGATCGCCCAGGGCATGGCCGAGGGGGCAGTGGGCGTCTCCACCGGCTTAATCTACCTGCCGTGCCTTTATGCTGACACGAATGAACTGATCGCTATCGCCCGCCCAGCGGCGGAAGCGGGTGGTGTCTTCGTGACCCACATGCGCACTTACACGCCGGGTCGCGTGGCCGCTGCCCTGGATGAGACGTTCCGGGTGGCCCGCGAGGCCCAGGCACCTGTGCACATCTCCCACTGCAACGGGCAGGCGGATGAGTTGCTGCCGCTGATTGATCGCGCCCGAGCAGAGGGGATCGAGATCACTTTTGACACCTACCCCTACCTGGCTGGCGCCAGTCTGCTGATGACGCTGCTCCCCGATTGGGTGAGCGCGGGCGGATTTCAGTCAGCGCGAGCCCGGCTGCGCGACCCGGCCGTGCGGGCGCAGCTCATTCCGTTCCTGGAGTCACCCGAACGTGGCTGGGAGCGGGTGCGCTTCAACGCGTTGAGCCGCCCGGAACACCAGCGCTGGGAGGGGCTGACGCCCATCGAGGCCGCGACTCAGGCCGGGCGTCCCCTGGGCGAGTTCCTGCTCGATCTGCTGATGGCGGAGGAGTTGCAGGTGGGGATGGTGCAGTTCCATGACTGGCGCACGGAAGAGGACGTACAGCGCACCATGGCCCACCCGGCGCACACGGCGGGCAGCGATGGCATCTACGTGGGTGGGCGGCCACATCCCCGCGGGTGGGGTGCCTTTGCTCGTTATATCGAACGTTACGTGCGCGAGTTGGGGGTGCTTCCGCTGGAAGAGATGGTGCGACACATGGCGTCGGCCGCGGCCTGGCGCTTCGGTTTATACGATCGGGGGATCTTGCGACCGGGCGCGGCCGCGGACGTGGTGGTGCTTGATCTCCCGGCAATACACGCGCGGGCCACGTTTGAGGACAGCCGCCAGAGAGCAGAAGGGGTGCAGCACGTGGTGGTTAACGGGCGCTGGGTGCTGCAGGATGGGCGGTTGACAGGGGACACGCCCGGGCGGGGCTTGCACCATCAGTACGGCCAGCGGCTGTAGCATCATTCGAGAAAAAGCAGACCTCGGAGGTTTCTGAGACCTCCGAGGTCTTGGATTGCAACTGTGCTTCCCAAACTCAGTGTTACACGTTGGCCCAGGCCTGGCGCAGGAACGCCAGCGCGGCCTGGCTCTCAGTGGCAAAGTCTTCCCAGCGGCACTCGACTGACACGCGCTGGTCGTAGCCGATAGCTCTGAGCGCGGTGAAGAATTCGGGGTAGGGGTAGGATCCGCTGCCGGGGTAGCGCCGCCCCGTGTCGGCCACATGCACGTGAGCCAGCATTGCGCCAGCCGCCGCCACATGGCTGATGGGCTCATCTTCAACGACGATGTGGTACAGGTCAGCCAGTACCTTTACTGCCGGATGATCAGCAACCTGAGCCAGCTCCAGTGCCTCCGCCACCGAGTTGATGATGTTGCTCTCGCCGCGGTTAAGCGGCTCAATCGCCACCTGCATGCCGACAGCCTGGGCCGCGTCCCCTGCCCAGCGTACGAAGCGCACCAATTGCTCCCATGCTGTTTCCCGTGGGAATCCCTCCGGTACGGTGCGCGAGCCTCCTGAGCCGAAGACGACCACCTCGCCGCCGAAGGTGCTGGCTCGCTGGAAGGCCGTATGCAGGTAACGTTGCAGCCGGTCAGGATCAACGTCTGGCCCGGTGACTTTCAGATCGCGGGGCAGCATGACGTTGAAGGCTGTGATGGGCAGCGGGAGCATCGCGATGGAGGCCCGGACAGGCTCCCACTCCGCATCAGGCGTCTCTGGCTGCAGGTCCCGTGACACGCTCAGCTCGATGAAATCGTATCCGGCCTGCGCGACCAGTCGTCCATTCTCAATGGTTGTACAACATCCAAAGCGCATGATGTTTCCTCCCTGAAAAAGTCCTCTACGCACAAACGTCAGCGAGGAGCGAGGTGACGAAGCAATCCCTCGTACCGGAGGAGATTGCTTCGCTGCCCGCCACGCTACGCTCGCGGCTTTGGCTCGCAATGACGTGACCGAAGGACTACCGCGCCCAGCCGGGGCCGCTGCGCTCGCGCTGGCCGAAGGGCAGACTGAACGGCTCCTCGAAGGGTCGGAAGGGGACCATTGCGGCGATCTCCTGGATGCGGGCGAGGATATCCGCGGGGAGCGGCCCTTTCTCCACCGCTCGCACGTTCTCTTCCACCTCGGCCACCGAGCGCGCCCCCATCAATACGGTAGAAATGTCCGGATTGGAGATGAGGAAGCGCAAGGCCAGTTCCGGCAGCGGCATGTTGATCTCGTCCAGGAAAGCGTACAGGCGTTTGTACTGAGCGCGGCGCGGCGAGGAAAGCCAGCGGGCGCCGTGGTTCACCTCCTCATCGTAACGGCGGGCGAGTGCTCCCTGTTGCAACGGTGAGCCGATGATGATCCCCATCCCCTGCTTCCTGGCGGCCGGGATCACCTCGATCAGGGCCTCCTGCCAGAGCAGGCTGTAGTTAAACGCCGTCAGTACCACGTCGTAGCGACCGGTGGCGATGATGTGAGGCAGTTCGTAGGCAGTGGTGCCCCCCAGCCCGGTAAATCGGATGATCCCCTCGGCCTTCAGCTCGTCCAGGAGCTCGCACACGGGGCCGTGAAAGCGTTCGTGGTCGGTGAACCAGTCGTACTGGCCGGGGCGGTCGGGCTCGTGAATCATCAGGATGTCAATGGTGTCACGTTTGAGGTTCTTCAGGCTCTCCTCCACCGACTGACGGAGCGCATCTTTGTCCTGTGGGTTGAAGGGCTGCGGCCGCCCGCCCAGTTTGGTGGAGATGATGTAAGGCTGTGTCACCCCGTCCAGCGCATAGCCTAAGACCTGCTCACTATCCCCATACGAAGGAGCAGTGTCTATGTAGTTGATGCCCAGCTCCAGCGCGCGGCGGACAGCACGGCGGGCTTCATCCCTGGCAGTGGCAAAGGAAGCGACAAAAAGTCCGCCCATAGACAGTTCGCTCACTTCGAGCCCTGTCTTGCCCAGCTTGCGGTATTTCATAGCGAAGACCTCCGGCAGGTTGACAAGATGCCTCTTACGTTGTATGTTGTTTTCTAAATGCGCCGAGCTGTGCTCAGCGGAGGCATTATACGACGTCAGGCAGAACTTGGGAAACCGGGAGGGAGGAAAGTCATGAAAGCGCTGATGGTTGTCGCACCGGGTAAGCTTTCGCTGGAGGAGCTCCCTACGCCCGTCCCGGGGCCGTACGAGGCTCTGGTGCAGGTGGAGGCTTGCGGCATTTGTAATAGTACGGATCACAAGGTGATGATGAATCAGTTTCACCCTGGCCCATTCCCCACTGTCCTCGGACATGAGTCAGTTGGGAAGGTCGTGCAGGTAGGTGAGAAGGTGCGCCACTTCCAGCCGGGCCAGCGCGTGCTGCGCCCCGTCCTCTTTGACCGACACGTCCCCGGCGGGCGCGCTAACTGGGGCGGCTTTAGCGAGTATGCCGTCGTTGTGGACGCGCGCGCCATCCGCGAGGACGGCGCCGATGTGCCCGTTCACTGGTCGGCGCCTAAGCAGCAGGTGGTTCCGGAGTCCATCACCCCGGCCCAGGCGGCGGCTATGATCACTCTCAAAGAGACTCTGTCCTGCCTGCAGAATCTGGGCGTCGCGTCTGGGAAGGCGGTGGCCATCGTAGGCACCGGTCCGGTGGCTCAAGCCTTCACCTTCGAGGCCCGGCTCCTGGGGGCCACGCCGGTGGTCGTCTTTGGCCGGCGCGAGGTTTGGCGGCAGCGCTTTCTCTCGTTAGGCGCAGCCGGGTACGTGGTCGGAATGGACTGGCCCGCCGACGTGCGCGCCCGCGTCGCCGACGGTGGCTTCGACTACGTGGTAGAGGCCGTGGGCAGCCGCGAGGCGCTGAGCCTGTGCCTGAAGCTGGCCGGTGCCCGCGGCCAGGTTGGCATCTACGGTATCCCACCGGTAGATGCGCCTTATGATCCGGCCGAACGGGCCGACCCGCACGTGACAGTGCCCCGCGTCGAGGAGGCTGAGACGCACGAACAGATGCTGGAGTGGGTGCGGCAGGGAAAGATCAACCTGGACGACTGGTATTCTCATGTCCTGCCGTGGACAGAGTTCGCCCGTGGCTTTGAGCTGGTGGAGAGCGATCACGCAGCCAAAGTGATCTTGACCATGGCGTTGTGAGACGCAATATGCGATGCGGGGCACGTGTCAGGTATCGGTCAGCCGTGTCATCTCGTCAAAAATCTGATATAATGACGGTGAGGCCAGGCATGGCAGATGGGCCTGGCCCGTACTGGAGAAGGAGCAATCCATGGCAGTTGCACGGGACCCCGCCTGGCGCGGCCGGCTCATCGCTGTGGAAGGGTTGGACGGCAGCGGGAAGTCTACCCAGATTTACTTGTTGAAACGTTGGCTGGAATTACAGGGCTTAAAGGTCTTTTTCACCGAATGGAATTCCTCACGGGTGGTGCGGCGTGCCACCAAGCGAGGCAAGAAGCAGCAGCTTCTCACCCCCACCACCTTCTCGCTGATTCACAGCACGGACTTCGCCGACCGCTACGAGCGGCAGATTCTGCCGTTGCTGGAGGCAGGCTTCATCGTCCTGGCCGATCGCTACATCTACACGGCGATGGCTCGCGATGTGGTGCGGGGCTGCTCACCCGTCTGGGTCCGTAACCTGTACAGCTTCGCGCTGCCGCCGGACATCACCTTCTTCTTCCATGTGCCGTTGCACGTGGCGCTGGAGCGCATCCTGGGTAGCCGCACGCAGCTCAAATACCATGAGGCCGGTATGGACCTGGGCCTCTCGACCGATCCCCAGGAAAGCTTTCGCCTCTTCCAGGAGCGGGTGCAGGCGCAGTACCTGAGCATGGTGGAAGAATTCGGTTTCACGGTGGTTGATGCCACCCGCCCTATCGAGGTGCAGCAGGAGGAAATTCGCCACATCGTGGAAGAGCGGATTGACCTGGCCCGCTTTCGCTGGAGAACGCATCGATGACGATGAATCGCTTTTACGGCGAAGGGATCCCCGGCGTCATGCCGGAAAGCCTGATCGGGAAGTTGATCGTGATCGAGGGGCCGGATGGCAGCGGGCGCTCCACCCAGATCTCTTTGTTGACTGAGGCACTGGAACGGCGTGGGCACGCGATCGTGAACGTTGGCCTCAGCCGGTCCACGCTGGTCAGCAAAGAGCTGGAAGAAGCCAAGCAGGGAAACGTGCTCAGCCCCACCACCCGCAGCCTCTTCTATGCCACCGATTTCGCTGACCAGTTGGAGAACCGCATCATCCCAGCCCTCAAGGCCGGCCTGATCGTCCTGGCCGATCGCTACATTTACACGCTGATGGCCCGCGATCTAGTACGGGGGGCCAGTCTAGAGTGGTTGGAAGGGGTGTACGGCATCGCCCTGGTGCCGGATGCCGTCTTCTTTATGGAGGTGAGTCCACGCAACCTGGTGGAGCGCAATTTTCAGCGGTCTGGCACCCTCGACTACTGGGAGGCCGGCATGGACCTGGGGCTATCGCGCGACATCTTCCAGTCGTTCGTCAAGTACCAGCGTCTGCTGCGGATGGAATTCCGACGGCTGCAAGAGCGGTACGGGTTTGAGGTCATTAATGGCAATCGTTCCATCCGGGCAATCTCCCGTGATCTCCAGGCCCGGGTGGCGGCAGTGTTAGGGGACGAGGTGCCGAACCATGGCCGGATCGCGCCAGCCGTCGGATGAGGCGAAATCGGCAGGCTCCCCACAATTGAATGAAGAGCGGCTGCGCCAGGAGCTATCGGCCAGACTGGACGTGGTGCGAGCGGAGCTGCGGGAGGTGGTCGAGGTGTTCCGGCTACGTTTGGAGGGTCAGATCGCCCAGGTGCAGCCTGTCCTGGCCGGTCAGGCCAGGGGACGCGTTGGCCGTGCCTGACTCGGGGAGTGGCAAGCCAAGCAGCTCCCATGCCGAGGCGATGGTCTCCATGCTAGATCAGGTGCGCCGCCTGCGAGTCAAGCCGGAGAAGGGCCGCCGCCGCGATCTGAAGCGCCTGGAGGCCCTGATTGAGGTGTTGCGCGAGCAGGTGATGTCGTGGTGACCCTGTAGACACCTTTCGTGACGAGGTTCTCCCTGCCGATCATCTTGCCATGTCGCTGGGGCTATCGTCCAAACCTGTAGGGTGGCTGACCGAACGAAGCAATGGGGCAACGAGTAACAAAGTCCTCGTTGCCCCATTACTTGAGGAACTGCCCTGATTACTTCACCGTTACCTCCATCACTTCTCCGCTTTCGGCGTCCACCACGACCCTGGCGGTCTGCTGGCCGTCGCCCAGCTCCACCACCCACACGCGTCGCCCGTTCTGCTCTTCCAGTGTTGCCACCGTCTCAGTGATCCTCCCCTTCAGCAACCCTCGCTTGGTCACCTCGTCGCGGGCGATGCTGATGGCCGCACGAGCGCTGATACCGCCGGTTCGGCGGATTGCCGGCTCTTCTTTAGGACGCTCACCGAGGATGACTTCCAGCTCTTTCTCCTTGCCGTCCCGCAGCACGGTCAGCTTCACCTTCTGCCCCGGCTCCGCCCTGGTCACCAGGAAACTGACCAGGTCATTGAACTGACGGATGGGGTTGCCGTCAATGGCTGTGATGATGTCGCCGCCAGCCTGAAGTTCGGTGCCTTCAACCCTCACAGTTCGGCTGCCACCCTTCACGCCGGCCTTGTCGGCGGGGCCGTTGGGCGTGACCGTCTGGACATAGGCACCCAGCGTGTTTTCCGGCAGATCCAGCGCCTCTGCCAGCTCCGGTGTGATGCTGCCGCCAGCGATGCCCAGATAAGCGTAGTGGTAGCGCCCTTCCTTGATCAAAGCCGGGACCACGCGCTCCACGATGGAGATTGGGATAGCGAACCCGACACCCGAGTTGACCTGTACTGGTGATTCGATCGCGAAGTTGACGCCTACCACCTCGCCGGCCAGGTTGAGCAGCGGGCCGCCGGAGTTGCCCGGGTTGATCGCGGCATCAGTCTGGATCACGTCCGGCAGCGTGTAACGGCCGCCAGTGGCCTCGCCCACCGGAAAACTGCGGCCTAGAGCACTGACGATGCCGAGCGTCATGGTGCCCTCCAACCCAAAGGGGTTACCGATGGCGATGACGGTATGACCCACACGCAGCGTGCCCGCTTTTGCCAGGGACAGGGGACGCAATTCCACACCCTTCGGCGGCGTGACCTTGAGCACAGCCAGGTCAGCCTGGGGATCAGTAGCGACTACCTCGGCCTTCGCCCACAGGCCGTTGTAGAAGGTGACCACAACCCCGTCCGCCCCGTCTACCACGTGGTTGTTGGTGACGATATGCCCCTGGTTGTCGTAGACGAAGCCTGACCCCTCGCCTCGCTGCGGCAGATCGGGCATCTCGAAGGGGAAGCCGGGGAGCGGGAGCGGAGCCTCAGACATACTGACCTTCTTGGTCACCTGGATATTCACCACCGACGGCAGTACCTGATCGTACAGGTTGGCCAGTGCCTCCGGGTCTCCAACAGCCGACACCGTTACTGGCGTTGCCTGGCTACTCGCCTGGGCGATGGCCACGGCCGCGGGGGGCTGTCCTCTCAGCAGGCCGCTGAAGCCAACACCGACCAGAAGCACGAGGACGAGCAAAGCTATCGCCAGAGCGCGTATTGATCTGTCACGGAATGTTATACGGAACATTGAACCATACCTCTTCTTTTCAGCGTGATGCGAGCCCATTTCGCCTCGGTCAGGAGACCTTCGGCGATCAAGCCCGTTAGCGATCAACTCGATCAACCGCGCGTAGAATAGCCGGGATAGCTAAGAGCAGCATTAAATGAAGATAAGAGAATGGTAAGAAAAACCAGCCTCACGTTTCACGTCTCAATCGCTTCCAACTCATCAATCATGCCAGCGATGACGTCAAAACCGCCTTGCCAGAATGCCGGCGATGTGATGTCAATCCCTGCCTCACTCAGCACCCGCTGCGGGCTTTCCGCGCCGCCGTACGAGAGGATCTTCAGATAGGCGGGCTTGAACGCATCTCCCTCTGCCCTGTAGCGCTGATACAGCGCCAGCACCAGCAGTTGGCCGAAGCTGTAGGCGTAGACGTAGAATGGCACATGGTAGATGTGGGGGATGGAGATCCACTCCCAGCGAAATTCGTCGCTCAACTCCACGGCGTCGCCGAACTGATCGCGCAGGTTCTCCAGATAGCGCTCACACAACTGGTCGGTGGTGTAGCTGTTGTTAACCAGCTCATGCGCCTCACGCTCAAAGAGGGCGAAGTAGGCCTGGCGCAGCACGGTGGCATAAGCATCGTCCAGGGCTGTGGCCAGCAGATCGCGGCGCACGGCCACGTCTTTCTCCTCGCGCAGCAGCCGGTCGGTCAGCAGCATCTCACCGAAGACAGAGGCTGTCTCGGCCAGCGGCAGGGAGGGGTGGAACGTAAGAACGGAATGATCCCCTGCCAGCGAGAAATGGACGGCGTGTCCCAGTTCATGCGCCATCGTCGCCACATCGCGAGCTTTGCCGGTGTAGTTGAGCTAGACGAAAGGGGTGAGGCCGGGGAGTACGCCAGAAGCGAATGCTCCGCTCCGCTTGCCTGGCCGCACCTGCGCATCCACGTGACGGTCCGTGAAGACGCGGCGGGCATGTTCCGCCATCACCGGCGAGAAGGCCTGGTACGTGTCCAGAACCAGGTCCACGGCGTCACCGTAGGCGTAGCTCTTCTCGGCTCCGGACACCGGTGCGTAGATGTCGTAGCGGCGCAGCCGGTCCATGCCCAGCCAGCGCGCCTTCAAGCGGAAATAGCGCTGGAAGATGCCCCCATTCGCCCGGCACACGTCCAGGAGGGTGTTCACGGCCGCGTCCGGGATGTCGTTGGCCAGGTTGCGCACGGCGATGGGTGAGCTGAACTTACGCAGCCGCAAGTTTTCGTTCGCCCAGTCGCGCACCCGATAGGCGTAGATCTGGCCCAGCAGGTTACCCTGTTCGCCGTAGACGCGATATAGCTCCCGGTAGGCGGCCGCGCGCAGGTCCGGCGAGGGATGGCGGACGTAGACGGCCAATTCCTCCCGTGTCAACCGCTTCTTTTCCCCCTCTACTTCCAACTCAAAGGTAAAGCGATTGGTGATCATGTCGTACAGTGTAACGATGGCATTGATGCCGTTGACGTCCTTAAGGTTGATGATCTTCTCTTCGGGTTCGCTCAGGGTGTGCGGCTTGAAGCGGCGCAGGCTCTCCAGGAAATAGCGGAAATCGCCAGCGTTGCGCATCAGGCGCTGGGCCGGCTCGTCCTCCAGGTCCTTCCACCACAAGCTGAAGAACAGGATGCGGTTTTGCACCTCCGCGCTCAGTTGCTCGATCCGGCCGAGGAAGGCGAGCGCCTTTTGATCCTGAGTGTCCTCGGAGAACCAGAGGTGGGCGTAGCCGCCCAGCCGGTGGAGCGCCAGGGTGATGGCTTCGTATTGGCGCACCACGGCCAGGAAATCCTCCTCTGCCATGTCGGGCGAAAGGCGATTACGCAAGGTTTCCATCTCTCCCGTCAGCCGTTCCAGGTCAGCGATCACTCGCTCTGCCGCTTCCGGTGAGCTCAGCAGATCGGAAAGGTTCCAGCGGTCAGGCTGGGAAAAGGGGTGTGTCATTGCTGAAAACTCCTTGCTGTCTAGATCGTGACAAGTAAAACGTGAAACGTAAAGACGTAAATGCAAGGCTCCCTTCACGTTTTACGTTTCACGGTTAGCGTAACGTTCTTGCAGGCCTGTGACCTGTCTTTGGAAATCGGCCATACGGCCCTGGTAGTCGGCCAGCTCGCGTAGCTTGAGGAGCAGCGCGACCGCTTTGTTCACGTCCTCGGCAAATTCAGCCGGATACCAGCCCGCTCGTCTAATCCTTACCGCCGCTCCTCCCGCATGTACGGCACCCCCAGCGCGGCCGGCGCTCCCACCCGCTTGCGGATCGCCTCCCACCAGGTGATGACGATCAACACTGCCACCGTGAACAGGTAGGGCATCATGTTCAGGAATGCCGCCGGGATGGTCGTGCCGGCTGCCTGCATACGGAATTGCACGGCGTTGATCCCGCCGAACAGCACCGCGCCGATCACCGCGCGCAGCGGGTCCCACATGGCGAAGATCACCAGCGCGATGGCGATCCACCCCCGCCCGCCCGTCAGGTTCTCCGTCCACCCTGGCGTGTACGCCAGGCTCAGATGAGCTCCCCCCAGTCCCACCAGCATCCCACCCAGCACCGTGTAGAAATAGCGCAAGCCTACCACGTTGATGCCCATCGCGTCGGCCGTGTGCGGGTTTTCCCCCACAGCGCGCAGATGGAGTCCCAGCCGCGTCCTGTACAGGAAGTAGCCGGCCAGCGGCACCAACAGGTACATAGCGTACACCAACAGATCCTGCCGAAACAATGCCTCCCCCAGGAACGGGATCCCGGACAGGCCTGGAACGGGGAGCCGCGTGAACTGCGGACCAATCAACCCCACCAGCGGCTTGCTCTCCGGCCCCAGCCGTTGCCCTAGGAAACTGGACAACCCGCTGCCAAAGATGGTCAACGACAGCCCGGAGACCACCTGATCCGCGCGCAGCGTGATGGTCAGGAAGGCGTGGATCAGCGCCAGCAGGCCCCCAACCAGCATGGCGGTGGCGACCCCCACCCACAGGCTGCCGGTGTGATACGCCGCAGCAAAGGCGCTCATCGCGCCCATCAGCATCATCCCTTCTACCCCCAGGTTGAGGATGCCCGAACGCTCGGTCAGAATCTCGCCCAGCGTGGCGTAGAGCAGCGACGTACCCGCCCGGATGGTCACGGCCAGGATAGAAGCGAATAACGCCAGGCTCATACGCCTGCCTCCTCGGCCGCCGAGGTCACAGTTACACGTCGCGGGCGGATCACCCGCAGCCGGTATTGGGCGAAGATGGTGCCACCCAGCACGAAGAAGAGGATCAGCCCCTGCAGGACCAAGGCGACAGCCGCGGGCAGCCCCATGGTGATCTGCAACTGATCGCCACCCACCAGCAGGCTGGCCAACAGCACAGCCACCAGCAGCACGCCCCAGGGGTTGAGCCGGGCCAGCCAGGCCACGATGATGGCTGTGTAACCATAGCCCACACTCAGCCCCTTCTGCAGCCGGTGGGAGATGCCTGCCACCTCGCCGAAGCCGGCCAGCCCTGCCAGCCCGCCGCTAACGATCATGACCAGCAAGACGTTGCGGACCAGGCTGATACCTGCATAGCGGGCCGCCCGTGGGTTCTCGCCGATCACGCGCACCTCGTACCCCCACTTGGTGCGGGAGAGCACCAGCCAGAGCCCAATCGCGGCGATAATGGCGATCACTAACCCCAGATGTACCCGCCCGGTGAGGCGCGGCAGCCAGCCGGCCTCAGGAAACTGCGCTGTGCCGGGGAACCCGAACCCTTTGGGGTCCTTCCACGGCCCGACGAACAGGTACTCTACCCACAGGATGGCGACATAGTTCAACATCAGGGTCGTGATGATCTCGTTGACGCCCAGGAATGCCCTTAACAAAGCAGGAACCAGCCCCCAGATCGCGCCGGCCGCAAAACCGGCCAGGAACATCAGCGGCAGCAGCGACCAATCGGGCAGGCCGGGGATCCGTTCCGGCAGGAAGAGGGCCACCCCGGCTGTCGCAAAGCCCCCCATCACCAGTTGCCCCTCAGCGCCGATGTTCCAGAACTGCATTCGGAAGGCGATGGATACCCCCAGCCCCGTCAACATCAGCGGGATCGCCTTGACCAGCGTCTCCGAGATATTGTATTTGCCGCCGAACGCGCCCACCGCCATCGCTTTGTACGTCTCCCCCGGATGAGCGCCCACTAGGCTGAGCAGCACCCCCGCCGCCACCAGCGCCAGAAGGATAGAGGCGAGAGGCACCAGCACGGCCGCGGCGCGCCAGGGGATCAGCCGCTTCTCCAGCCGCAGCGAGATGCCCATCTCACCCTCCTCCCTGTGTGGGCAGGCGCGTGCCCGTCATCATCAGGCCGATGGCATTGATGTCAGCGTGATCGGCAGAGAGAACACCCATGATCTGCCCCTCATACATCACCGCAATGCGGTCGCTCAGCGCCAATAGCTCCTCCAGGTCCTCAGAGATCAGCAAGATGGCCGCACCCTGGGTGCGTTGTTCCAGTAACATACGCTGCACCCCCTCCGTCGCGCCTACATCCAGCCCACGGGTGGGATGCACCGCCACCATAAGCCCGCGTCCGGCTGTAATCTCTCGCGCCAAAATACACCTCTGCAAATTGCCCCCGGACAGCAGGCGCACCGGCGTCGCATGGCTGGGCGTATCAATACGGAAGCGCTCAATCAAACCCTGTGCAAAACGCACGACAGCGCGGTTTATGAGGAATGGCCCCTGGGATAGCGGCGGCCTGCGGTATTCTTTAAGGATGACGTTATCGCTGACCGGCAGGTTAGGCACCAACCCTACCCCCAGGCGATCCCCCGGCACGTGGCTGATCCCCGCCTGAATGGCATCCCCAGGCGAGCAGTTGGTGACATCCCGGCCACGTACCACCAACCGCCCGGCCGTCATTGGGCGCAGCCCGGTGATCACCTCAGCCAGCTCCCGCTGACCGTTCCCTGCCACCCCAGCGATCCCCAGGATCTCCCCCTCCCGAACTTGCAAGGAGATCTGGCGCAACGCCGGCAACCCTTTATCGTTCAAGGCGCATACGTCCTGCAGCTCCAGGGCGACCGCACCTGGACGGATCGGTTCCTTCTCCAGCCGGAACAGCACCTCTCGCCCTACCATCAGACGAGCCAGATCCACCTTAGTCGTCTGCGCTGTCGGCAGCGTCGCAATCACTTTGCCCTGCCGCAGCACCGTCACCCGATCCGAAAACTCGGCCACCTCGTCTAGCTTGTGGGTGATGAAGATGATCGCCTTGCCCTCACTGGCCATACGACGCAGCGTCCGGCCTAATTCATCTGACTCCTGCGGCGTTAACACGGCCGTGGGCTCGTCCAGGATCAGGATGTTCGCTCCTCGATATAACGCTTTCAAGATCTCCACGCGCTGCTGCTCACCCACAGAGAGCTGCCAGATATAAGCCGTGGGGTCTACCGGCAAGCCGTACCTGCGGGACAGCTCCGCGACCTCCTGCTCAACTTTGCGCATATCCAGCACCAGGCGTGGCTCTTTCAACCCCAAAATGACGTTTTCAGCCACCGTCAAGGTTTCCACCAACATGAAGTGTTGGTGGACCATGCCGATGCCCAGGTTGATCGCGTCGCGTGGGGAACGGATGTCCACCGGCTGGC
The DNA here is from genome assembly GCA_034433615.1 of Anaerolineae bacterium. Taxonomy (GTDB): domain Bacteria; phylum Chloroflexota; class Anaerolineae; order DUEN01; family DUEN01; genus DAOUAJ01. The sequence continues at coordinate 16,331 of DAOUAJ010000463.1, forward strand.
CGTGGATGGTGATCTCCCCCTCGTCGGGACGATAGAGGCCGGCCAGGATGTTCATGAGAGTAGACTTACCGGCACCATTCTCACCTAACAGGGCGTGGATCTCGCCCGCGCGCACCTCCAGGTCAATGCCGGCGTTGGCGAGTACCCCTGGGAAGCGTTTGACGATGCCGGCCATGCGCACGGCCGGCACAGCGTCGCGACCAGCATTCGATGCCACGTTCAGTTTTCCGTATGTAGCAGAGGCGGCAAAGTCAGGATATCCGCTAAAAGCGAGGCTCTGAGCAGCCCGGATGGAATCTTCGGCTCGTTCCAGATAGGCCGCGATTTCTTCGGCATAGCGTTGTGTCATATGTCATACAGGAACACCATCCCGTTTGGCGTTCCGGTAGAGCTGAAGGGTCCCCGGCTCATAGTCATCTAGCAGGGCCGGTTTGGCTGAGATCAGTTGCTCGGACTCCAACTGGACAGGGTAGAGTACGTCAAT
>DAOUAJ010000464.1:0-17291 GCA_034433615.1 Anaerolineae bacterium
GTTGACGCTAAAGGAGGCATCGGTGGCCGCCTGGATCGTGTTCTTGAAGGTGTCGGGCGCAGGCGTATCTGTCAACACGCCCAGGGAATGGAGCACCGTTCCGGTGCTGTCGCGAGCGATAATCTGGTGGGTGGCACCTGTGCTGGCGGATTCCAGGATCAGGTAATTCTCCCCGCGTGCGGCCTGCACCACCGAAGCCACCACCTGGTTCCCTTCCGCGTAGGTCCCACTGTTGATGGCATTGGCGATACTGGTCAGGGAATCCGTGGTGGCCACGTTGACTGCCACCCCCTGGGCGTCGTAACGGACGCTGGCCGAGCCCTGGGTGAAGGATCCTGAGCCGAAGGTGATGGTGAGGCCACGGCCGGTGTTGTAGGTCTGCCCGGCGACGGTGGCCAGGCTTTGCCAGCTTGAGGTGAAGCTGGTCGGGTCGTTCACGTTGGCGATGCTCACGGCGGTGCCTTCCGCGTTGACTAGGCGAAACTCCCAGGTGCCGGCGTTGTCCCGAACCTCAACGTAATAGGTTCCACTTCCGATCTCTTGCTGTCCGGAGGTGATGGAGCCAACATCAAAGTCGGTCACTGTGCTGGTCAGATAAGACTCGCTGGAGACGGCCCGGCTCGCCAGCCCGCCGATGTAGAAGGTGCCCGAGAGGCCCAGCGCCTGGTCACCGTAGCTCTGCACATCGGAACGGACTCGATGAGCCTTAGCCAGCGTGGTGATGGATAGCTCATAAGTCCCCAGGTTAGCACTGGAGGTCGCCGTTGCAGTCACGACGTCCGTGTCGCTGCTGGTCACGCTTTTGGAGCCGAAGATGGAGGTGGTTCCGGCGGCCAGGCCCTCGATCCGATCGTCCAGGTCGTCAAACAAGTCCTGCAACCTGGAGAAAAGGGAGCGCGTGGTGTTAAGCTGATCTCGTTGAGCCTGCACCAGATCGTAGCTGCGGCGTTGATAGGTCATCGCCTGGGTGACCAGCGCGTCAAGGTAGCTGGAACTGAGGATGGAAGAACTTGTACCCATCAGGATGGATGACAGGCCGGAAATGTTGAGCATAGGATGCCTCGGTTGTGATGTGTTCGCAGTCGAACCCTCTTCATCACTTTGTAGGACAAGTTTGAAACTTGTCCTACTTCACCTAAATGAGCTGGGTGCGGCCAGGCCGTGGCCCTTGTTCCACCAGGCATTTCACCCAGGCGCTGGCCAGCTCCCGCAAAACCTGCGCCGCCTGATCGAAATCGTTTCGCCGGGCCAGGTCAGCGCAGTACTGATACAGTTTGTAGAGCCCCAGCGCGATATCGCCCTGGCGCATGTCCAGCGCTTTAATGAGGGTGTTCAGCGCCCTTGTGGTCCTGGCCAGATCCCGGTGCGCGCACCCGACGATGGCCACGTCGTAGACCATCAGGACAAGCTGCAACGGGGTGGCGGACATGATGTGGTTCTGTCGGTAGTTACGTAGCGCGATCTGTGGGTTCATTTCCTAGCTCCCAGGGAAAAACCCGAAGGGTCTTCTGAGACCCTTCGGGTTTTACATAGTTGGGCTGGCCGAACTAGCGGCCGCCGATGAGCTGCAGGACGGACTGCGGTGCCAGGTTGGCCTGGGCCAGCATGGCGATGGCCGTCTGTTGCAGGATCTGGTACTTGACGGCGTTCAACTGCTCCACGGCCATGTCGGCGTTCATGACCCGGTTGTAGGCCGCCTCGGTATTGACCTTGCCCACGGCCAGGGTGTCCTCTTTGAAGGTGAGCCGGGCTACCATCGAGCCGATGTTGGACAGGGAAGCAGAGACGCTGGCGATGGCGGTGTCCAGGCTCTGAATATAGGCTTGGGCGCTGGCTGCTGAGCCGACAGTGATAGTGTTAATGGCAAGGTTGCTGCTGTTATGTCCGTAGCTGAGCGCCCAGGTGGTGGCATCAGTGGAGGCAGCCCCGGTCTGGAAGCTCCAGGAGGTGGTACCGCTGATCAGCTCCAGGCCGTTCCAGGTCGTTGTGTTGACGATGTCGTCAATCTCCAGGGCGAACTGCTCCAGGTCATCGGCGATCGCATCGCGCTCGGTGGTGCCCAGGGTGTCGCTGGCCGCCGCCTCCGCTTTGACGCGCATCTTGGCCAGGATCTCGTTGATCTTCCGTAGGCCGCCCTCGGCCACCGCCAGCAGGTTCTTGGCGTCGCCGATGTTGTCCATGGCCACCTGCATGCCAGTTGCCCGCACGTCGAACTTGGTGGCCAGGGTCAGGCCGGCCGGGTCGTCCGCCGCCTCGTTGATGCGCCGGCCCGTCGCCAGTCGCGTCTGGGCCAACGCCAGGCTCTTGTTCACATCTCGCAGCGTGTTCAGAGAGTTGAGGGCGGCGATGTTCGTGTTAATTCGGGTGAAATCAATCGTAGCCATTGTAGGATTCTCCTTTTCTTTATCTTGATGATGAGTTTTAGGGTACCGAAGACCCCGGAATCGAGTGGGCTGATGATTGGCCTGGAGCGTTCCGGGGTCTCAGCCCTCACCCCTGAACGCTCATCGTGTTGTTGATCAAGGGCTCCTCCTTTTGACCTACTCGTTGCACCTCCTTCCTGACCGAGCGACCCGTCAGGGTGTTTGCTACCGGATCGTCATTCTGATCCGGCGGCATCCTCCCGCCTGGATGGCTGGTCAGGATGCCGGTGTCTTATGGCTCGGGTTTTTGTTGCTTCTATCTCCCATATCGGTAGCAGCCTGGTGGGAGATTGTAAAGGTCCCGTAAAGGCGGACGAATCGCACGTTAGTGATCAGCTATTAGCTATTAGCTATTAGCGATCAGCTATTAGCGGCCTGTGGTCTTCGCAGCCTGCCCCCTCCAGTATGCATATACTGGATTTGCCCCTCCCCCCTGCCCCTCTCCCAGGCACCCTGGCTCCTCTGCACAAGAGGGGGAACCCCTCACAAGCCTCCCCCTGGGCCTACCTGGTTGAGCGTTAACGCATCAACGCAAAAAACCTACCCTTGAGAGAGGATTGGGGGTGGGGGCAAGACGGATGGCTCCACGCCTTTACGATCCGTTTACACCAATGTGACAACCCCTTTACGCCGTCTGCCGTCGGTGAGGGATATACTCGATCCGAGCTTGGCGATGGGTAGCCCATGCGGGCCACGGGGAGGTTACAGGATAGTGGATGGACACTGGCGATCGGCGGGCGCTTCGCAACAGGTTATCGAGGCGTCTGAACCCCTCCAGGTAGCGCAGAACCTGTGCTGGCAGGCTGTATCCGATTTTCAGGCCGGCCGTTATGAGGGTGCGATCTCGCGCCTCCAGGAGGCGCTTGACACTCACCCTGGCCTGTATGACGCGCATTTTTTGCTAGGGGCATGCTATCAGAAGCTGGGCCGGCTGGAGGAGGCCGCGCGCGAAGCGAAGATCGAGCTTGAAACCCAGCCGGATCATGTGATGGCCTGGAGCCTCCTCGGGCAGGTCCGCCTCAGCCAGGGGCGCATCGCCGAAGCTTCCGCCGCGTTTCAGCGAGTTCAGCAGCTCGAGCCGGAGAGCTGGGAAGCTCAATTCCACCTGAACTCTGCTTCAGAAGCGTCCTTTTCTACGATCCCCCCGGCGCAGTGGCCCTCGGTTTCAGTTTGCATGATCGTGCGCGACGAAGAGGCGACGTTGGCCCGTTGTTTGAACTCTCTGGGCGATCTGGCGAGCCAGCTCGTGGTGGTGGACACCGGCTCTCAAGATCGGACGGTGGAGATCGCTCGCTCCTTTGGCGCTGAGGTCTACCGCTTCCAATGGGTGGACGATTTCTCAGCGGCCCGCAATGAGTCGCTGCGCTACGCCCGCGGCGAGTGGATCTTCTGGTTGGACGCGGACGATGAGTTGAGCCCGGAGGCGGTGGCGCAGATCAAGAACGCGGTCGCGTCGGGGCAGGCCGATGCGTACGTCTGCCATGTTGCCAGCCGACTGCCGAACGGGACGGAAGACATCGTCCCGCACACCCGGCTGTTCCGGAATGGGCTGGGCATTCGCTTCCACGGCCGCGTTCATGAGTCGGTCTGGACAGACGTGATCGCCAGGGGGTTAAAGGCGCTGGATACGGACATCGTGATCGTCCATCACGGGTACGAGGCTGACTGGGCTGTTTTGCGCAGCAAGCACGAGCGGAATCTGGCTTATGTGGAAAAGGAGCTCGAACGTCATCCCGACAACCCGGGGCTGCTGTGTTATTTCGGCATGGCCAAGATGGGGCTGGGGGATCAGGCTGCGGGCGAAGCGGCCCTGCGTCGGGTGATCGAGTTGCCGCCCACGGATGTGCGGTTTGACTCGTTCCGGTTTTGGGCTTGGGCCTCCCTGATCCGCCTGTACCTCGCGCGCGGGGAGGATGAGACAGCCCGGCAGATGTTGAACCGGGCATTGGGGGAGTTTCCCGGGCATCCGTATTTTTTGGCGCTGAAGGGGGACATGGCGTTTCGGTCCGGTGAGCTGTCTGAGGCGTGGTCGCTGTGGCGTGCGGCCTATGAGCGGGATCATGCGCTGGTGTGGGGGTATCGTCCGGACCGAAAGTCGCTGGCGTTGGGGATTGCGGCGGGCTGTGCGATGACAGGAGACAGGATCGAGGAGGCGCGGTGGTTTGAGCGGGCGGGACGAGTGGGTGAAGAGGAAGTGAAGGTCTATTTGCAGTTTGTGCAGCGGCTGATTCGGCAGGGAAAGCTGGTGGAGGTCCAGAGGGTGCTGGAGGCGGCCCGAGCGCACTGGCCGCGCCACCCGATGGTATGGAAGGGATTGGCGCTCATCTCCCAGCAGCGGGGGCAGCCGGTTGTAGCCTGCGACGCCTGGGCACGGGCGGTGGAATGTGGTTTATCGAAAGAGGAGGCTGCGCCGCACCTGGCGGCTTTGGCGGATACGGGAGTGCTCTCAGGGAACGGTCACGGTGCGGACCGCTCTCTGCTGTTGTTAGGCCGGGGGATGCTGGACCTGCAGGCGGGGCGCCTGGTGGAAGCGGCCGGGCGTTTTGCCGAGCTGATCGAATTGGCCCCTGAAGATCAGACGGGCTATCGGTATCTGGCCGTCGCGCTGCGGAAGATGGGGAGAGAGGAAGAGGCGGTGGAGGTGTGGCGGGCGGCGAAGGGGGTGAGCTTGTAATCCCGATGGAGGATCTGCATGGATGACTGGGAGACGATAAAGGCCTATTACCAGCGTATGGTTCAAGCGGCCTACGCGCAGCCCGTGTATTCTCATCATACTCGAGCCGCGTTCGAGGCCTGTGAGCATCTGCTTTCGGATCTCGATCTTCGAAACGCGGTGGAATTAGGCTGCGGGACAGCCCCGATTCTGGATTGGCTTGCTCGGCGAAAGGTGCAAACGCTCGGCATTACTCTCGGTAAGGAACCGTTGGCGCATGAATTTCTTCAGCGGGACTTTCATTTTACCGGGCTGCCCGATGCAAGCTTCGACCTTGTAGTGATGCGTCATGCCCTGGAACATTCTCCTATGCCTCTTCTGGCTTTGTTAGAAGTAGCGCGAATATCTCGCCGATGGGCCCTGATCATCGTCCCATGTGACCATCCATACTGGATTAACTATCCGAATCACTATAGCGTGTTCTCTGATGCTGGGTGGCGTCGGTTATTTGCTGAGGCCGGGTTTCAGGTTGTCAGATTTGAACGTGGCTCTTTCGCAGAGGGCGCTCCATCCGACATTGATATTGAATGGCGTTATCTTCTAGAAAAGACTGCCTCTGTTGTCCATGACGATAAGCCCTCCGTGCTAAGTGAAGCCGTAAGACGATGGACGCAAACGCAGGCCGGGATCCTCCGAGCCTCCGTGATCACTCCGACCAGAGACCGAGCTCATTTGCTGAACAGATATCTTGAGGCTCTCAGTCGGCAGACGGTGACACCGGGGACCTTCGAAATTATTGTGATTGATGATGGTTCTACCGACAACACCTCTCAAGTCCTTCAGTCCTGGGAACATTGCTTCGGGCCATTCTTAAAGATCATCAGGCAAGATAGCAGAGGCCCCGCTGCAGCGAGAAACGCGGGCATCAATGCGAGCCAAGGGGAGTTGATCATTTTCCTGGACGATGAGGTGATCGCTCGGGAATCCCTCGTAGAAGCTCATCTGAAAGCGCACGAAGAATTTCCTGGCACAGAAGTGGCGTTTCTCGGCCAACTGGTTTGGCCAGATGAGTATCTCCAGGTTGAGCCATTCATGGAATACCAGTCAGCGGCTGGTACGATCATGTTTGACTACCCCAAGTTCCATGATCGCCAGCTTTTGACATTTCGACACTTCATTACGGCCAACCTCTCCATCAAGAAGAATTTCCTCGGTGACGAACGCTTTGATGAGCATTTCCCGTATGCCATGATGGAGGATACCGAGCTCGGGTACCGACTTTCCCAGCGTGGCCTTCAACTGCGTTACTGCCATGACGCCGTGGGGTTACATGACTGTCGGCGTACATATTGGACCTTTAGAAACCGTCAGGAGCAATACGGCTTTTCCTTAGGATACTTAGAGAGTAAGTGGAGGGATTTGGCACAGAAGTTAGGTGCTGCAAGCCTTCTCCAGCTCTGGTCAGAGAGCGGTGTCTTACTTCTCTCAATTGAGAATGCCATTGCTGAGTTGGAAAAGGTCTCGGTCAGAGGGCTAGACGCAAGACTACAGGTCAATGGGCATTCGCTGCAGCAACTCATCTTCCGTTCAAGGGCTCTCCTCTACGCGACCGCGCTGAATCTTCACATTGCTCGGGGTTACAAGAGGTGGCAGGAAAATCGGCGTTCTGAGAATGGGAATGGATTGAGAGGGAGAGCGTTTGCGCTCCCCTCCGGCGAGGCACGGTCAGGTGCTATCGAAAAAACCCAGAGTGAGCTCACACCTCTGCTCGTTCCGGAAGCCGAGGACCCCATGCACTTACGGCAGCTCCGAGTAGCGCTCATTTACGACAACACGGTCCGGCCAGATACAACCGGAGAATACTGCCGAAGGGCGCTGGAAAGAGCCTGCATGGTAAAGCACATCCTACCGCAATATCTTAACGCCGTCCGGCCAGAAGACTTCGACCTGTTCTTCCATGTTGATGATGGGCTTAACTACCTCCTTCCACCCCACCTCAAACCGTCTATCTGGTGGGTTATAGATACCCATCTCCAGTACGAATGGGATGTCCTGAAGGCGCGCCAGTTCGATGCCGTATTTGCAGCGCAGCGTGATGGCACCGCGCGGTTGCGCTCGGACGGAGTACCAGCCATATGGTTACCGCTTGCGGCCGATCCTCAGGTACACCATCCCGTGGAGCTGCCCGAGAAGTTTGACTGGTGCTTCGTGGGTAACCTGACAGAGCATGGGAATCCAATAGGGTTAGAGCGAGCTGCGCTTATTGAGCTGCTCAAGAAGACGTTCCCCAACTATTATGTGGGCAGGGCCTACGGCGATGATATGTGCCGCGTGTATTCGGCATCGCGAGTGGTCTTTAATCGGAGTGTTCGCAACGATGTGAACATGCGAGTCTTTGAGGCACTGGCCTGTGGACGGCCACTCCTTACCAATGCGATTGACCAGAACGGCCTGCTAGACCTGCTGATTGAGAACAAAAACTATGTCGCTTATCGCACAGCCGATGATCTGATAGAAAAGTTGCGGATGCTTTTGTCGGATGACGGATACCGTGTCAATTTGGGCCGATCGGGACGCGAGGCAGTCTTGGCTAAGCATACCTATTTCCACCGGATGATGGCGGCCCTGAGCTGGCTGCTCAAGGAGGAAATCGTAAAGCCCAAAGGCAGCTCTTTCTTGGCCATCAAACCTACAGTCAGCCGCGCCTTTGCCGCATCTTTAAGCCCTCTTGTGAGCATCGTTATCCTTACTCACAACGAACTGAGCTCCACTAAGCAATGTCTGGCGAGCATCGAAGCGCACACGTCCCAACCTTATGAGCTCATCCTTGTGGATAACGGCTCGACCGACGGCACTCTGGATTTCCTGCGCGCCTATGCCGCGACCCGTGATCACGTGCGCGTCATCACCAACGCAGACAACCGCGGCTTCTCCGCCGGCAATAACCAGGGCCTCTCGCTGGCCAAAGGCGACTACGTGCTCTTGCTCAACAACGATACCATCGTGACCGAAGGCTGGCTGGAACGCATGCTGACCGTCTTCCAGCGACACCCGCAGACCGGCATCGTTGGACCAATGTCCAACTATGTGTCCGGCCCTCAACTCGTGCCGAACGTCTCCTATAAAACGTTAACCGAGATGGAATCGTTTGCGGCGCAATGGGTAGCCGAGCATGCCGGACAAAGCACGCAGGTCGCTCGCGTCGTGGGCTTCTGTCTGTTGGCGCGCCGGGAAATGATCGAGCGCATCGGCGGGCTGGATGAGCAATTTGGCACAGGTAACTTTGAAGACGACGACTTCTGTATCCGCGCAGCTTTAGCTGGTTATGAGATTCAGATTGCCCAAGACGTCTTCATCCACCATACTGGCAGTCAGACCTTCAGGAGCGCCGGGATTGACTATCGCCAGAGCATGCAGCGCAACTGGGAGCTGTTCAAAGCTAAGTGGGGAATTCCGGCGGATACTCCTTTAGAGCAAGGGTATCATGTGCCAAAGGAGTTGCCAGATCCGTCACGACTCTACGTGCCACTGCCCGATGTCAGCGCCGATCATCAGCTTGATACCAGTGGCCGCTGGTGGGAAGACGTGCGCCTGAGCGAACTGCAGGCCACTCAAGAGGCTGTGCATCAGATTCTGGCCCCCGGCCAGGCCGCGCTGGAACGCGGCGACCTCGAAGCGGCCGCGCGCGAGTTCGCTCAGGTGACCCAACGCTACCCCGACCTGGCCGCCGGCCATACCGCCCTGGGCTCGACGCTCGTAGCCCTGGGTCGGGTCAAGGAGGCGATCCCGGCTCTGCGCCGCGCGGCGGAGCTGGCCCCGCAAGCGGCGGCGTTGCAGAACCAGCTAGGCGTCGCGCTGTACCAGGTGAATGACCTGGCGGGAGCGGAGGCGGCCTTCAAGGCGGCACAGCAGGCGGATCCGAACGATGTGCAGGCTGCGCTCAACCTGATTGATCTCTACCGGACGATGGGGGACTATGCTCAGGCGACCGCCGTGGTCAAAGACGCGCTGCGCCGGCATCCCGATAACTCGGATGTGTTGGCCACGTTTGGGGCCCTGTGTGCCGAGCTGGGGGATGGCGAGGGGGTGGAGATGGCGCTCCGACACATCCAGGCCCATGACCCCAACCATCCGGCTGTCCTGGCATTGCAGCAGGCGCTGGTCGCACCGGTTGAGCCGGGTGAGGACGGTCGAGACGCAGGCGTTGCTGAGGAGGCAGAGGATGGGCCGCTGGCCGGTCAGGCCCAACCTGGGACAGACATGCCCCAGCCGGCACAGCTCACCAGTACCCAGCAAGGGTTGGCCCACCTCGCTCAGGGGGACCTGGCCGCGGCCGAGGCGGCTTTCCGCCAGGCGGTGAGGGAAGAGCCAGAGAACGCCGACGCGCTGTGTAACCTGGCGGAGCTGTTGCGCGCCCAAGAGCGCTACGACGAGGCAAGCGGGCTCTTCCTGCGGGCGTTGCAGGCCGATCCTGACAATGCCGGTGCGATCCTCGGCATGGCCGCGCTGTCCCTGGACCTGGGAGATGCGGAGTCGGCTCGGTTCTTCTATCAGCAGGCGAGGACGCGGTATCCCGAGTTAGCCGAGGTGCTTGATCCCGTGCTGGAGCAGTAAAATTCGCAATGCGTTGGATGAGATGACCTCCTGAAAAACCCGAAGGGTCTCCTCAGACCCTTCGGGTTTTTTATTAATGTGGGCATCATGATCGCCTCCCCCACCGGCGACGGCTTCTCCGCCACGTTCGAGGGATTCAAGGTGACGCAGGGATGAGGTAAGCCGATTAACGGGCGAGAGCATACACCCGTACTTCTCTCTCCAGGCGGTCTTGCAGGCGATCCTTCTCCACTTCAAGGTCATACCGCGCTTGGAGATTCATCCAAAACCGCTCAGAAAGGCCGAAATAACGTGACAACCTCAGCGCCGTGTCGGCACTGATGGCACGCTTCCCGTGGACGATGTTACTACCTCCACAAACTGCCGCTCGTACAGATCGCGATACAGCCCGCCCCGCGCCAATAGCGCCTCGTGGCTCCCCTGCTCCACGATGCGGCCGTCCTGCACCACGCAGATCAAATCGGCGTTGCGGATGGTGCTCAGCCGGTGGGCGATGACGATGGCGGTGCGCCCGGCCAGCAGCCGTCGCAGCGCTTCCTGGATCAGCCCTTCGGTCAGGGTGTCCACGCTGGCCGTGGCCTCGTCCAGGATCAGGATGCGGGGATCGGCCAGCACGGCGCGGGCGATGCAGATGAGCTGGCGCTGACCTACAGAGAGATTGACGCCTCCTTCCAGAACCTCCGTGGCGTAACCGTCCGGCAGCGCGGTGATGAACTCGTGAGCATTAGCCAGGCGAGCTGCCTCCTCCACCGCGCGGTCGGACGCATCCGGTCGGCCGAAGCGGATGTTGTCAGCGATGGAACCGGAGAAGAGGAAGGGGTCCTGAGGCACCAGCCCCATCTGCCGCCGTAGGGAGCGCTGGGTGACCTGGCGCACGTCAATCCCATCAATCAGCACAGCTCCGTCGGTCACGTCGTAGAGGCGGGCGATCAGGTTGGCGATGGAGGTCTTACCCGCTCCTGTCGGCCCCACCAACGCGACCGTCTGCCCCGGCTCGATGGTCAGGTTCACGTCGTGGAGCACGCGCGCGTCGCCCCGATACGAGAAGGAGACATGGCGCAGTTCCACCCGGCCGACGATGGACGGCATCTCGATGGCATCGGGCTGATCGGTGACCTCCGGCCGAGTGTCCAGCAGCCCCAGCACGCGCTCCCCGCCGGCCATCGCCGCCTGCATCGTAGTGTAAAGCTGGCTCAGCTCCTGGATCGGCTGGAAGAAGCGGGTGACGTAGGCCAGGAAAGCGACCACCACGCCCAGGGTGAGCTCGTCGCGGGCGACGGCGAGGCCACCGAACCACAGCACGATGCCGGTCGCCAGCATCCCCAGGAACTCGACGGAAGGCAGAAAAACGAAGGAAAGGGACATGGCAGAGATGTAAGCATCCCGGTTGGCGCGGTTCACCTTGTCGAATCGCTCAAAGGAAGCCCCTTCCTGGGCGAAGGCCTGGATCACCCGCATGCCGGAGATGTCCTCGGCCAGGTCACCCACGACGGCGGCGATGCGGGCGCGGGTCTGGCGGAAGGCGACCTGGGCGCGTTGGGCGAAGAGCCAGGTCGCCAGCACCATCAACGGCAACACGCTGAAGGTGAGGAGGGCCAGCCTTGGGCTCATAGAGAGCATCACGCCGATGATGCCGCCCAGTACCACCATGTCGCTGACGAGGGTGAGCAGGCCCTGCGACAGCAGTTCGTTGATCACGGCCACATCGTTGATGACGCGAGAGATGGTAACCCCGACGATGTGGACGTCGTGGTAGCCCAGGGGAAGCGCCTGCAGATGACGGAAGAGCTGGGCGCGCAGGGTGGCCAGCACCTGCTGCCCCACCCAGGAGAGCAGATATTGTTGCCCTGACGAGGCCAGGTAGGTGCCCAGAAAAGTGCCGGCCGTCAGCAGGGCGATGCGAGTGAGGCCCACCACATCGCCCTGGAAGATGTACTGGTCTATGGCGATCTTGACGAGGTAAGGGGTAGCCAGAGTCAGAGCCGATGTGATCAGCATCAGCGTCAAGGCTGCGGCCATGCGCTGCCAATGGGGACGCAGGTAAGCCAACAGCCGGACGACGACATGCCGGTTGAAAGCTCGCCCCTCCGTCTCCTCGCCAAAGCTCTCGATGGCCCCGCGCGGCCCCATGCCGGCGCTGGTAGCGCCGATGGAAAAACTCACACTCAACCCCCTGATGCGAACGGTTAGCCGTCAGCCAGACCGATCAGCTTAAAGCTGATAGCTGATGGCTGATCGCTTGGTTTCAACTGCCGATGGTAAATCTCCGCGTACAGGCCGGAGGTACGCAGCAGCTCATCGTGGGTGCCGCAGGCGGCGATGCGCCCTTTCTCCAGCACCAGGATCAGATCGGCCATGCGCACTGTGCTCAGGCGCTGGGCGATGACGAAGGAGGTGCGCCCGCGCATCAGCCGCTCCAACGCCATCTGGATCAGCCGCTCGGTCTCGGTATCCACGCTGGCCGTAGCATCGTCCAGGATCAGGATGCGGGGATCCTTCAGCAGGGCGCGAGCGATGGCGATGCGCTGCTTCTGCCCGCCGGAGAGGGTAACGCCCCGCTCACCGACGTGGGTGTCGTAACCGTCAGGCATCTCCATAATGAACGAATGGGCCTGGGCCGCTTGCGCCGCGGCGATGATCTCCTCCTCGCTGGCATCGGGGCGGCCAAAGGCGATGTTCTCCCGAATCGTGGCGGCGAAGAGGGTCGTCTCCTGGAGCACGATGCCGATCTGGGCACGCAACGAGTTGAGGGTGACGTGGCGGATGTCGTACCCGTCAATGGTGATGCGCCCCTCGGTGGGGTCGTAAAAGCGCGGGATCAGGTTGATGATGGTGGATTTGCCGGAGCCGGTGGTGCCCAGCAGCGCGATCACCTGGCCCGGCTGCGCCTCGAAGGTGATGTCCTGGAGCACGCGATGGCGGCCAAAGTAGGCGAAGGAGACGCGCTCAAAGCGCACGTGGCCCCTTACCGGCGGCAGCGGCACCGCATCCGGCGCGTCCTGCACCTCCGACGCGGCGTCCAGGATCTCGAAGACACGTTCGCCCGAGGCCACTGCCTGCGCGACGGCGGAGACGATCATGCCCAGTCGGCGCACCGGCTGAATGAGCTGAGCCAGGTAGGTGGAGAAAGCCACCAGCTCTCCCAGAGTCAGTTGGCCGCGGATGACCAGCAGGCCACCGTACCAGATGATGAAGACCGTGCCAGCGTTGGCGATGAGGTCCATCAAGGGCATGTTAAAAGCCTGGAGGCGAGCGGCCTGGGCGGCAAGGTTGAACCAGCGCTCGTTCTCACGGTCGAAGCGGATGATCTCGGCTTCCTCCTGGGCGAAAGCCTTAACAACGCGGGCGCCGCGCAGGTTCTGTTCCAGCCGCGTGGTGAGCACGGCCAACTGCTGCTGGATGTCGAGGGAGAGGGGGCGGAAGCGGCGGCCAAAGTAGAGCGCGCGGTGGGCCAACAACGGCATGGTGGCCAGAGCCAGCAGAGCCAGGTGGGGGTTCATCACCACCAGCATGATCGCAGTTCCTATCAGCAAGACCGTGCCGTCCATCAGGCGCAGAAAGGCGCGCCCCGTCAGAAAGCGGATGCGCTCCACATCCTGCACCGCCCGGGAGAGGAGCTGCCCGGTCTCGGCGCGGTCGTGGTAGGAGAAGGAGAGGGCTGAAAGTTTGCGGTGGATCGCGTTGCGCAGATCATAGGCGACGCCTTGAGAGGCAGTCTCCGTCCATCGCCCCTGCAGGAAGGTCAAGACACCCTTGACCAGCGTCAGCCCGAGGAGGGCCAAGACAGCCCATCCCAGCAGGTGGAGATCGCCACCGCGGATCCCTCGGTCTACAATCCAGCGGATGAACTGGGGGATAGTCAGCGCCAGCGCTGTGATTCCCAGCAACGCCAAATAGGCGCCGGCAGTTTGTCGCCAGTAAGGGCGCAGGTAGTGGAAACAGCGCCACAAGATATACCCGGCGCCCGGCTGGCGCAAGGGGAGCGGGGTCGGGCGATCAGTCAACGACACGGTGCATCTTCACAGGATTAGAGTTCCTCGGTATCAACCTCCACCATCTGGCCCTGCACGGTGAAGATCACACGCTCGCAGATGTTGGTCACGCGATCTGCGGCCCGTTCCAGGTTGTGAGCTGCCCACAGCAGGTAAGTGGCCTGATCAATGGTCCTGTGATCGGCCATCATGAAAGTGAGGAGCTCCCGATAGACTTGGTTATACAGGGCGTCCATCTCGTCATCCTCTTTGGGAATGGCGCGCGCGGCAACGACGTCTCGCTCCGCGAAGGCTTTCAGCGCACGGCTGAGCATGCCGCAGGCCTTCTCGGCCATACGGGGGATGTCAATCAGGGGCTTGATCAGGGGAGCGTCTCCGATCAAGAGGTTGATCTTGGAGATGCCTTTGGCGTAGTCTCCTGTGCGTTCCAGTTCGGTGGCAATCTCCAGGATAGCTGCGATGGCGCGCAGATCGCCAGCCATGGGCTGCTGGGTGGCGATCAACGTGAGACAATCGGACTCGATCGCGTAGCGTTTCTCGTTGATCTGACGGTCACCGGCGATAATGCGCCGTGCACCCTCCTGATCCCGTCGTTTCAGGCATTCTACAGACTCGAGGAGCGCTTTCTCCACCATGCTGCCCAGGGTCAACACTTCATCCTGCAAGCGCTGTAGCTCTCGGTCAAAGGTTTGCCTCACCATTTTTCACCTCGCGTGTCGGGCTCCGATCCCCAGCCAGTGCCATCCACAGGCACGCCAATGGCCTGCGCGACGGATAACGCCATATTAGCGCACTTCCCGATTTTAGGCAACTGTGCCCATCAGCCAGGTGCACACACGATTTGTCAGTGAGTTTTCAGAGCGTCTCTCACCAGTGCTGACAGGGGAGGTACGGAGGGAACCCCCTCCGCAAAAACCTCTCTTAAGCCTTTTACCTGCCCTGCCCGGCCTCATGAGCAAAAACTTAAGCCAATCGGGACCCCAAAGACGACATTTTCATTGCCTGCGCTATCGCTGGCGAAGTGAAGTACGTGGTCACGGTGGACAGAGACCTCCTGGACATGGAAGAGTTGGCGGGAGTGCGGATGGTGACGCCACGGGAGTTTCTCGAAGCCTTAGAAGAACAGCAGGCTGCACAGCAAAAGACGGACAAGGAAGAGCGACATTGACAGACCACTGGATTGTCGCTCGAAAGGGGCTCTCTGCGCTCGCGGAGGCCCCTTTTTGGATTTCCGAAGCGAGTGCGAAACTGCCATTGACATCCGGCCGGAGAGTTAGTATAATAAGCATTGAGGTTGCAATAACCCTTCTGGACATCGCGTTTCCTTCCATCTTCGCCGAAGCCGTTTGATCTGAAGTTTTTCATTGGAAATCAGCAGAGCGAAGGGGGGTGATCCGCCGGACAGTCGTGGTTAGATGGTCAGAATCACGTCGTGAGTAAGTAGTTCCTTGGCCCGACGAAGGGCCGCTCTTACATCTCTTAGGAGGGAGACCAATGAGCAAGCGAGAGGTTGTCCGCCAAGGTTTTCTGCGTCTGTCTGCCATTGTCATAGTGGCAGCGATGTTGGCCGCGTGTGCGCCTGCGGCACCGGCTCCAACGCCTACGCCGGCCCCCACACCGGTACCGCCTACGCCTACCCCTGCCGCGATCAAAGCGGTAGAAGCTACCCCGACCCCCGTCCCCGTGGTGGAAGCCAAGTACAAAGAAGCACCCATGTTGGCGGAATTGGTGAAAGCCGGCAAGCTGCCGCCCGTGGATGAGCGCTTGCCGAAAGACCTTCAGGTCGTCCAACCTGTGGAGTCGGTCGGCAAGTACGGCGGCACCTGGCACACTGTGACGTGGTGGCCCGGCGCAGGCAATATCAAGATGAAATTGTATGACCCGCCGGTCCGCTGGAAGCCGGACTACACCGGCTATGAGCCGGGGCTCGCTAAGAGCTATGAGTGGTCCGATGACGGCAAGACCATCACCTTCAAGTTCCGCGAGGGGGTCAAGTGGTCTGACGGCGAGCCCTTCACCACCGAGGATCTCAAGTTCTGGTGGGAGGACCTGGCCCTTAACCCCGACTACAAGGTGATCCAGGTGCCGTGGTGGGCCCGCAACTCCGATGGCTCGCCCGTCACCATGGAGTTCCCCGACGATTACACCTGGGTCCTGAAGTTTGACACGGCGCAGTGGATCATGCCCTACGTCCTGGCTCAGGGCTTCTGGGAGTGGGAGCCGTTGATGAAGCCCAAGCACTTCCTGACCCAGTGGCACCCCAAGTACACCGCGGGCGCCACCTACGAGGAGCTGGATCTGAAGGACCGCTGGTTCGAGACCCCCGGCTACCCGTGCCTGATGGCGTGGTGCTTGAAGGAGTTCACCCCCGGCCAGACCTGGCTCTTTGAGCGCAACCCCTACTACTGGAAGGTAGACCCCGAAGGCAACCAACTGCCTTACATTGACTACGTGCAGGTCGAGCTGGTGCAAGACCTGGAGGTCCGCAAGCTACGGGTTGCCCAGGGCAGCTACGACTGCACCTTCCGGGGGATTGACGATCCCACCGAGATCCCCTTCCTGACGGAGCAGGCCGAGAAGTACAACTATCGCATCGTGCCGGGTTGGATGAACGGTGCTGGCGCATGGCCGGGCTGGATCGTCAACATGGACTACCACGAGGAGCAGGAATATGACCCGGCCAAGGAGTCCGAGACGGCCAAAGAGATCCGCGAGCTGATCCGCAACAAGAGCTTCCGCAAGGGGCTCTCCGTGGCACTGGACCGGCAGCGGATCGTGGACGTGGTCTGGGGCGGCATCGGCACGCCGCAGGCGTTCACTATCAGCCCACAGGCATGGCACTTCGCCAGCCCTGAGGGCCAGAAGGTCTTCCAGGAGTGGGCTGCAGCCGACGCGGAGTACGATCCGGCGAAGGCGAAGGCCTACTTCGATGAGGCCGGCTTCGTGGATAAGGATGGCGACGGCTGGCGCGACCTGCCTAGCGGCAAGCCCTTCACCCTGGTCATGGACCTGAACGACTGGGGCGGCCAGCGGGTCACCACCGAAGCCACTGAGGTCTATAAGAAGAACCTGGAGGACGTGGGCGTCAAGGTGCTGGTCAACAACGTCATCGGCCAACCCGAGGGCAGCCTGCGCGGCAACTACGGCGTCGGCTGGGTGCTGCGCACGACCCACGCTTCCGAGATTGACATCTGGACCTACCCGGACTGGATCTTCCCGCTGCGCGGTGGTGGCGAGGGCTCGCGTGCCTTCCCCATGCAGGGTAGATGGTATCAGACCGGCGGGGAGGAGGGATGGGAGCCAGCGCCCGGCAGCCCGGCGGCCAGGCTCCAGGAGCTGTACCGGAAGGGCCTTCAGGAGCCAGACATCGAGAAGCGCCACCAGATCGTGTGGGAGGCCATCCGCGTTCATATGGAGGAAGGGCCCTTCGTCATCGGTGGGGCCGGTGACCAGCCGATGCCCGTCGTCTGCAAGAACTACTTCCACAACGTGCCGGAGTACGGCGTGCTCGGCCCGTGGGCGCCCGGCAGCCCTGGCAACGTCCATCCCGAGCAGTTCTGGATGGAGCAGTAGCCAACTACCGTGGACCGAATGCGGCGGGGGGGGGGG
>DAOUAJ010000465.1:0-13107 GCA_034433615.1 Anaerolineae bacterium
CGAGGTCATCACCGCTCTCTGTCAGGGGTGCGGGGCCTGCGTGGCGGCCTGCCCCAGCGCGGCTATTACCGGTGCCCACTTCACCTTCGATCAGGTGATGGCGGAGATCGAGGGGATCCTGTGGGATGTGCGCCCGCTGGCTGTGCCTGCAGCACCGGAATTGGTGTCTGCGTAATGACGTGAAACGTAAAACGTGATGACGTTTTACGCATTACGTTTTACGGACATGGAGAGAAGACTATGAGCGACAGATACGAACCCGTGATCGTCGGTTTCCTGTGTAACTGGTGCTCCTACCGGGCCGCGGACCTGGCCGGCACCAGCCGCCTCCACTACGCCCCTAACATGCGCCCCATCCGGGTGATGTGCAGCGCCCGGGTGGAACCTCAGTTCATCCTCAAGGCGCTGCGGGAAGGGGCCGACGGGGTGATGATCGCTGGCTGCCATCCCGGTGAGTGCCACTATGTGGAGGGCAACATTAAGGCCCTGCGCCGTTACATCCTGCTCAAGCGATTGCTGCGCCAATTAGGTGTGGAGGAGGAGCGGGTGCAAATCGTCTGGGCTTCCGCCTCGGAGGGCAACGTGTTGGCGGAGGCAGTGAACCGCATGACGGAGCAACTGCGCGCTCTGGGTCCGCTGCGCTGGCAGGAAACAGTCCTGAGCAGGGACGGCCGTGGTCGGCCAGTGACCACAGCCCCGCTAGCTGAGGAGGTGTGATGTGGCGGTGAATGGAAAGCCCAAATTCGCGATGTACTGGGCCGCCTCCTGCGGTGGCTGCGAGATCGCCGTGCTAAACATCGGCGACAAACTCCTGGTCGTGGACGAGGTCTTCGACGTCGTCTTCTGGCCCTGTGCCGCTGACTTCAAATACGAGGACGTGCGCAGTTACCGCGACGGCTACATTGATCTGTGCCTGTTCAACGGGGCGATCCGCACCTCAGAAAACGAGGAGATGGCCCACCTGCTGCGCCAGAAGTCGAAGGTGCTGGTGGCCTTTGGTTCCTGCGCCTACGAGGGGTGCATCCCGGCCCTTTCCAACCTTACCACGAAAGAGGCGACCTTCCGCGCGGCCTACCTGGACAGCCCCTCTACTGACAACCCACAGGGGATCATCCCTCAGCCGGTCACTCGGGTGCCAGAAGGGGAGCTGCATATCCCGGAGTTCTACAACACGGTGAAGGCCCTGGGCCAGGTGGTGCCGGTAGACTACACCATCCCGGGGTGCCCGCCGGAGCCTCACCAGATCTGGGCCGTGTTGGAGGCCGTGGTGGCGGCTCTCACCCAGGGGGCCGAACTGCCCCCAAGGGGCTCCATCATCGGCGCCGGCACAGTGGCGGTCTGCGAGGAGTGCCCGCTGGAGAAGCACGAGAAGACCATCGAGCGTTTCTACCGCCCTTACGAGAAGATCCCGGAGTCGGGGCTGTGCCTGCTGGAGCAGGGCTTCTTCTGCATGGGGCCGGCTACTCGTGGTGGTTGTGGAGCGCTGTGCCCCCGGGTGGGCATGGGCTGCCGGGGCTGCTACGGCCCGCTGGATGGAGTAGAGGATCAAGGGGCCAAGATCCTGTCGGCAGTGGCCTCGGTGGTGGGCGTGGGCGCTCCAGGCGAGGACGAGAAGGAACTGGAGCACAAGATAGGGGCGGTGATGGACACGCTGGTGGACCCGGCCGGCACCTTTTACCGCTTCAGCATGGCCCATAGTCTGTTGCAACGGGCAAAGGTCGGGACGTAGTGGCGAGTGGCCAGGGGCAAGGGACTCAGGACTAATGACCAGGCATCCCTAGTCCCTGATCCCTAGTCTTTGACCCCTGATCCCTGACTCACAGGAGAGTGATGCATGAAGCAGATAACCATTGATCCCATCACCCGGCTGGAGGGCCACGGCAAGATCGAAATCTTCCTCAACGACGAGGGGGAAGTCGCCAACGCTTACTTCATGATCCCGGAGCTGCGGGGGTTTGAACAGTTCTGCGTGGGCCGGCCAGCCGAGGAAATGCCTCGTATCACCAATCGCATTTGCGGAGTGTGCCCGGAGGCCCACCACATGGCCTCCACCAAGGCGCTGGACGCCCTCTTCCACGTCGAGCCGTCCTCGGCGGTCAAGAAGCTGCGAGAGATGTTCTACTCCGCCTTCTACGTCACCGACCACACTACCCACTTCTATGCCCTGGGAGGGCCGGATTTCATCGTCGGCCCTGATGCGCCGCCGGCCGAGCGCAACATCCTGGGTGTGATCCACAAGGTGGGTGTGGAGATCGGCAAGCAGGTCATCGAGTGCCGCCAGCGCAATCACCATGTCATCCAGATGGTGGGTGGCCGGGGCGTCCACCCGGTGGCCGGTCTACCCGGTGGCTGGAGCAAGGCGATCACTGAGGAGGAACGGCAGGAGATTGAGAAGATCGCCCGCCAGAATGTAGAATTCGCCCTCTTCAGCCTGAAAGCCTTCGAGGATATCGTGTTAGGCAACCAGGAATACGTGGATCTGATCCTGTCAGATGCCTACACCCATCGCACCTACTACATGGGCACCGTGGACGAGAACAACCACGTCAACTTCTACGATGGGATGATCCGGGTGGTGGACCCCGAGGGGGAGGAGCTCGTCAAGTACCATCCTAAGGATTACATCCAGCACGTGGCCGAGCACGTGGAGCCCTGGACCTACCTGAAGTTCCCCTATCTGAAGGGTGTGGGCTGGAAGGGGTTCGTGGATGGGAAGGACAGCGGTGTCTATTGCGCCACTCCACTGTCACGTCTCAACGCCGCGGACGGGATGGCCACGCCCAAAGCCCAGGAAGCCTACGAGAAGATGTATGAGACCCTGGGCAGCAAGAAGATCAACGGGCGATACGAACCTGTGCACTACCGGCTGGCGACCCACTGGGCGCGGCTGGTCGAACTGCTCTACGCCGCTGAGCGCATGCTGGAGCTGATCACCGACCCGGAAATCACCGATCCCAACGTGCGCCCCATTGTCACCACCACTCCCGACGAGGGTGTGGGCTGTGTGGAAGCGCCACGCGGCACGCTGACCCATCACTACTGGACGGATGAGCGAGGCATCCTGACCAAGGTCAACTTGATTGTTGGCACCACCAACAACTATGCTCCCATCGCCATGTCCATCAAGAAAGCCGCCCAATCGCTCATCCACAAGGGGACGGTGATCACCAACGGGTTGCTGAACCGGATCGAGATGGCCTTTCGAGCCTACGATCCTTGCTTCGCCTGCGCCACCCACTCGTTGCCAGGGCAGATGCCCCTGGAGGTGATCATCTACGACGCGCGAGGGAACGTGGTGGAACGGCTAAGCCGGTGCGTTAACTAATCGCCTCAGTCTCAGCAGAGCGCAAGAAAGGCTTGTATCATGCGCTTCCGCGGGAGGGGAACATGGTTTCACCTGAGTTGCTCCGACGTTATCCGTTCTTCGCTGGCCTGAGCATGGATCAGATCACCACCCTGGCCAGGGCGGCCAATGAGCTGACGGTGGAAGCAGAGCACTACTTCTTCCATGAGGGGGAGGAGTTAAACTGTTTCTACATGCTCATAGAAGGGGCGGTTGCCATCGTGATCGAGCTGCCACACCAGGGCAAGGAGGTGGTTACAAGCACGGTTGGGCCGGGAGAAGTGTTTGCCTGGTCCGGCCTGGTGCCCCCGCATAACGCTGTGGCCAGCGGGAAGGCCCTGGTCCCGTGCCGGGTAATCGCCTTTGACTGCCAGGAACTGCGGAAGAGCTTTGAGGAAGACTGTCGCTTTGGCTACCTGATGATGCAGAAGGCTGCCCAGGTCATCCGGGAGCGGCTGCGCGACATGCGGATCGAGTCCCTGGCTCATTTCGCCGAATGAGCGACTCTTGGTCCATGCCTGGAGGAAATCCGTCATTGCTGACCGAGTAGGCATCTGCTCTTTCGCTACGGACACTCTTCATTGTTTATCCGGAGGCTCTGCATCGCAAAGCGCCGATGCAGAGCCTCTCGTCTGTGTTGCGCCCTTGAACTTATCAGCATCTGATGGCCGGCCCCTTGCCGCGGTCGCAGCCGCGCAAGTTCCCTGTGCCTGCCTGTCCTGGCGGTCAGGCCAGGGGCCACAGGACAGGCTGGCTCTTTAGGATTGATAAGACCCCAGCGCCACGGCAGGCTGCACGGCTTGACAGGATGGCTGTAAGCGGTTAAGCTTTGGGTGAATCTTGTCGGGTGCACTTATGGCCAATGGAGCAAACACACAAAAAGGGAGGTACTGCCATGAAAACGTCCAATGTCCGGTTACTTGCCATCGTACTGAGCGTGGTGATGCTGGTGGCTGCCGTGCCGTCGGCATTTGCCGAAAGCGCAACGCCAGTATGGCTCACAGCGGAAGATGTGCCCGCCGGGTTTGCGGGTGGCACCGCGACGCCCGCCCAGCTTGGGCTCGTACCCTTGCCCTCTCTGGGCCTGGAGCGCCAGTATGCCTATTTCAATTCGGCGGGTGAAATGATCCTGGGATGGACGATCGCTCCCAGAAACCCGCTGGTTCAGTCGCTGGTGTTCAGTGCGATGCCCACCGGCAATTTTGATGCCACAACGTTCCAGGCCTTTAGCGGGGGAATGATCCTTGACATGATTGCAGATATGCTGGCGCAGGCCGGCGTCCCGGGCGGGCCGGCCAAGGGCGCTCTGCCCAGGCCCGTTGCAGACTGGGAACCTGTCGGCGAGCGCTCGGGCGCGGTGGCGATGGACGTCCAAGTCTATGACCAGCTCATGACGGCGGAGCTGGCACTGGTCCAACGGGGGCCATTCGTCGGCGGCATCCAGGTGATGTACCCCAAAGGAATTAAACCTTCGACGGGTGTGGCAGCGTTGGCTCAGAAGCTGGACGCCCGCTTCCAGACCGCGCTCAAAGCCGGCACGCTGGCTCCCACACCGACCCCATCCAAAGTTGCGCTGGGAGCACTGGACGGAGCAACCGTGAGCGGCTTGACTGTCCACAAGGGCGACACCTTCACCATCTACACTCCGCAGGCGTGGACAAAGTTGCCCGTGACCGTCAAGACGCTGGGAATGGATACGTGGCTGCAGATGAGGCCATCCGACCTGGTCAACCTGATCTTTGTGATTCTGGCGAATTCCGGCGTGCCCGTGACGCCTGAGATGCTGGCAAGCCAGGGGTTGGACCGGGCCACCCTGGAGCAAACCGTCGCGACCGCCGTTGAGACAATTGAGGTCATGGATGGCTACGCGCCTTCGTTCATCAAACTTTGGGCTATGGATCCCGCCTCAGTGACCGGGATCAATCAGATGGTGTTAGGGCAGTATGCGACCAAAGCTTACGGCGGGCCGGGTGATTTCGTGCAGCTCATCAGCGACGCAGCGACGAGCGCCGGCGTAGCAACGGTGAACCTGCAGCCGAACATGACGATCGCCGGCAGGCCGGCCGCCAACGTGACGCTGGATGCTTCGGCATGGGGCTTGCCCTTGCAAGGGAGCGTCTACTTCATCCAGGACCAAGAAGATGGGTACATCTGGACGGTGGTCATCTTCCTCACCGACCACCTTGAACGGGATGCGGGCACCTTTGACGCTGTAGTCCGCACGTTGACCATCCCGTGAAGATTAAATCCTTTCTGATCTTAGCTTGATGTGCATAGAGGAGATCCGTCCGTAAGGGCGAGGAGGGTCGGGGACCGAAGGCACAAAGGCATCTGTGGCCTTTGTGCCTTTCTTCGTGCCTGACCATCTCCAATCTTAAGGAACCAGGAGAGCTACGTATGGACACAATCGGAGTCGGCATCATCGGGGCAGGCGGCATCGCCCAGGTGCATCTGCAGACGCTGGCGAACACGCCGGGCGTGCAGGTGCTGGCCGTCGCAGACATCGTGCCGGGCAAGGCTCAGGAGGTAGCCGAACGTTGGGGCATCCCTCACGCCTTTGTAGATTATCACGATCTGCTGGAGATGGACGAGATCCAGGCGGTGCACGTCTGCACCTACAACCAAGCTCATAAGGCGCCCTCGGTGGACGCCCTGCACGCTGGCAAGCACGTCATGGTGGAGAAGCCGATGGCGGCCACCCTGGCCGATGCCACTGAGATGGTGCGGGCGGCCAGGCAGACGGGCAAGATGCTGATGTGCGCCATCAAGTCGCGCTACAGTGCCGACATCGTGGCGGCCAAACGCATCATCAGCGAGGGTACGCTCGGCGAAATCTACTACGCCGAGACGGTGGCCGACCGCCGACGGGGGATCCCGGGTGGCACCTTCGTACGCGCCGAATCCGCCGGCCTGGGCGCGGTCGCAGACATCGGCGTCTACTGCCTGGACACGGCGCTCTACTTGATGGGCCACCCTATACCCGCCGCGGTGTCGGGGATCACCACCAACGTCATCGGGAAGACGCACACCCCGCCTGCTGTCGGGTGGCGCTGGAAGCCGGAGGAATTGGAGGTGGAAGAGTTCGGGGTGGCCTGGGTACGCTTCACCAACGGTGCTGTCCTGGTTTTCAAGACCTCTTGGGCCATGCACATGGATACGCTGGGCGGCACTTTCTTCCTGGGAACCAAAGCAGGGCTGCGCCTGACGCCGGAGCTAAAAGTCTTCCGGGACGAGTGGGGGTACCTGGTGGACATCGTACCGCAAGGGGCGAAAGAAACCGAATGGCGGGAACTGTTCCGTCTGGAGATCGAGGATTTCTATTGTGCCCTGCGTGAGGGTCGGCCATCGCCCATTGACCCGGTGGGCGTGCTGCTCACCAACGTCATTATTGACGGAGTCCTCGCCTCGGCCAGGGCTGGCGGGCGCGAGGTATCGGTGATGGTGCCGGAGTTGTAAGGATCTCTTCCCGCGGTACAAAGACGCGGGGAGGGGGTGACGCGGAGAAGTCGCCGCGTCTCCGCGTCTCCGTGTCACCGCGTCACTGCGTCTCTACCATTCGAGACGGAACACGCTCTGATACTCACACTCACGCAAAGGAGAACTCATGTTACGCATTGCGATGCTCAGTTTTGCCCACGTTCACTCAGACGGGTACGCTCGCCAAGTGGCGAGCCACCCAGAGGCTGAGATCGCCTGTATCTGGGATGACGATGAGGCTCGCGGCCACGCGGCCGCCGAAAAGTATGGCGTTCCCTACTTCAGCGACCTGGAGGCGGTTCTCAGCCGGAAGGATGTGGACGCGGTCGTGGTGGATGCGCCCACCGTTCAGCATAAGGACATCCTCCTGGCTGCTGTTGCTCACCGCAAGCACATCTTCACCGAGAAGGCGCTCACCGTCACTACAGTGGAGGCCGATGAGGTGGTCAAGGCGGTGCGCGAGAGCGGGATCCGCTTCATGATCTCTCTGCCCAGCCGCACCCGCCCGGAGACGCTGTTCCTGAAGAAGGCTCTCGACGCCGGTTGGATCGGACGCGTGACCATGATGCGGGCGCGCATCGCCCACATGGCTGCCCTTGATCGCTGGTTCAAGGGGGGGAGCGCCTGGTTCGGCGATGTGAAGCTGGCAGGAGGTGGCGCCCTCTTCGATCTGGGATGTCACACGGTAGACGTGATGCGTTGGTTCCTGGGCGAGCCGACCAGCGTGGTAGCCAAGATCCAGAACTTCAGCGGAGCTTACGACATTGACGACCAGACGGTGGCCGTTGTGGAGTTCAAAAGCGGCGCGCTGGGTATCCTGGATACGTCCTGGGTGCACCGGGCCGGGCCCAATCCCATTGAGATCTACGGCACCGATGGGTTCGTAGGGTATGCCGGGCGCGGCGAGCGGATTCAATTGATCAGCACTCGTCTACAGCCTGAAGGTGTCCAGGGCACGATCGTGCTGGATAAGCTGCCGGAGCCGCTGCCCACGCCGATGGAGCAGTGGATCAGCGCCATCCTGCACGATACACCGATGACCATCACCGTGGAGGATGGGCGCAACCTGACCCAACTCCTGGAGGGGATTTACCAGTCGGCACGAACGGGACGGGAAGTGCGGTTTTGATATGGATTGAGGGCAGGATCGTCGTCAATTCGGAGCGCTTCCCGGCCTCAAGAGGAAGTCAATCATGCGCCAGAACACGGCGATCCCCTCAGAGGATGGGTTCACGGTGTTCAGGTAGTGGGTCGTATCCTCATAGAGGATCAGCTCGTGGGGGGTACCGGCTTCGGCCAGTGCCTGGGCGAAGCGCACGGACTGGTTGTATGGGATGACCCGATCCACCGGCGTGTGCACCACCAGCGTGGGCGGCATATGGCGAGCAAAGAATGCCGGTGAGTATTGCATGAACAGAGCCGGATCGCGGTCTGGTCGTCCCAGTGCCGCTACGGCTACATCGTAGGGAGGCGGAATCTCCAGCGTCTCGTCGTACAGGGCCTGCACGCCCAGGAACGCGTCGCTGATGCCGCCTACGGTGATGATCCTCTGCACCTCTGGCATGTCCGGCAGCGCCATAAAGAGAAAGAGCGTGCTGAAGCTGCCGGCCAGCGCCGCCAGCCGAGTGGGATCAGCCGCAGGTGTTAATCTGCCGGCGTTCAGCAATGCCACAGCCTGCAGCAAATCCCGAGCGTGGGCCTGAATGTCCAACTTGCGAGCGGCCACGGGCATTACGGAGAGCACAGTAAAGCCCTGACTGACGAAGGCCACAGCCGCTGGCTCCCAGTGGGGTTCAGCGCTGGGGAAAACCATCACCAGGGTAGGGCCGGGGGTGGATTGCCCGATCGGCTGATAGACCCGGTCAACCGTCACATCCACGCCGGCGTGGAAAAAGCGGAAGTCTATGCGCTCCGCTCTAACGTCCGGTGATGGAAAAGTGCCTGTCACGATCATGCGTCCCGTGATCGTGACAGGTATGGCGGTTGAAGGCAGGATGGGTGAGCGGGGCAGGAGAGCGAAATCCACCCCTTCCGCACGGGATTGGGGGCGTATGCGGAGGGCTGGCCGCGTACGCGTCTGGTAGTCCCAGGCGGCGGCCAGTGGCACGTAACGCCCGGCGGGCACGCCCGTGATCCAGTAACGGCCGTTGGCGTCGGTGTAAGCGTAGTGGGTTTCGCCCGTCGCCTCTGCCACCAGCACCACCGCGCCGGGCAGTGGGCGCCCATCCGCGTCTGTCACTCGGCCGGCTAGTCCGCCGGTCTGCTCAGGTGAAATGGTCGGCCGGCCCCACTGCTCGATGCGCCAGTGACGCAGGCGGAAGTCGGCCACGTTGTAGGCGGCGCGGCCTTCCGGAGTTTGCAGTGCGATGATGGCCACCATGGCCAGCAGCACCAATATCACAGCCACCATCCAGCCAATCCGTTGCCTGCCCATCTTATCCCCTGACGGCTGATTCTTTTAATGCAGTCTCCTCACGCTGAGTTCAGAGCCCGGCTGGCACCACGATCTTATCACGCTTTTTTCACATATCCAAACAAAGCAAATTCACACGAGTCCGGTTGACCTGTACGGCAAAAAAGGTATAATTTTAGTTGAGGAGTAGGAGGGAACCCAATGCCCAAATTCATCGCTTTGCGTAAGGCGCCGCGAGCCCAGACGATGAGGATGGCGGCGACATCCCTTGAGGATAAGCGATCCTACCTGGTCAAAGACTCGCAGGTCTCAGAGCGAGCCAGGGTGCTGGGCGCGCTGGGTCTCCGCCAGATCCAGCCGGAAGAGCAAAACCTGGAAGCCACGCAGAGCTTCCAGCGGTTGGGCTTTGTGGGGGCTTACATCGTGGACACTCCCGATCCTCAAGTAGCTGAGCGGGCCAAGGAAGCGCTCGAGCCAGCTTACCAGATCGTGCCTCACGTTCAACTGGCTCTACCACACCCCATCCTTTCCCAGCGCCATCTCAGGCGACCACGTCAGCAGCCTCAGTGGCCGGCCGAAAGCGGCATCCCCATCGCCCACAGAAATGGCGCCACCGGCCAGGGAGTGTTGGTTGGTGTGCTCGACACGGGCTGTGACGCTGATCATCTGGAGTTGCGCGACAAGCGCATCGAGTTCCGCTACGTGCCGCTCAATCCCACCAATGACGCCGTGCGAGCCTGCCGCGGGTTTGATACGAACGGCCATGGCACTCACGTGTGCGGGATCATCGCCGGCCGAAACGTCGGCGTGGCCCCCACGGCGGAGCTGATGGTGGCTTCGGTGATCGAAAGCGAGACGCTCAAGACCAGCCTGGAGCGCATCGTCGTTGCACTCGATTGGATGCTATCGCAATTCCAGCGAGAGGAGAACCTGAGCAAGCCCATCATCATCAACATGTCCCTGGGGTTCCGTCCGGAGTGGATCAGCGGGGCCGAATATCAGGCCGTCATCGAAGGGATGAAGCTTGTTCTGTCAACCCTGATGGAGGACTTTGACGTGCTTCCCGTGGTCGCCATCGGGAACGATGGGCCTGGCACCGTACGGGCGCCAGGCTACCTCCCCGAGGCGCTATCGGTGGGGGCGGTGGATTTCAACCTGAGGCCGGCTCCCTTCAGCGGCAGCGGTCTCTCGCCCTTGACAGGAGAACCAGAGCCTAAAATCGTCGGATATGGCGTGGATGTCCTTTCCAGCCTGGAGAGGGATATTGAGAGGCGGAGTCTGTACGCCCGCATGAGCGGTACCAGTATGGCCACCCCTTACGTCGCAGGGATCGCGGCACTGCTTGCTTCAGCTAACCCCGGTCTGCAAGGCAAAGCGCTTCGTCAGCGTCTTATGGAGCAGGCGATGCCTCTGACGGCGCCGCCGAACCGGGTCGGTGCCGGACTGGCAAGGTTCACATGAAGATGAACGGGAAAACACCGGTTGAGCCCATCCAGCCTGGCCGCTCCTCGGATATGGTCAAGGTGATGGTCACGTTGGAACGGCCATCATCTCAGGAGCTGGCCGGGTACAATCGAGAGATGAAGTACCAGGTCCTCCGCAACAACAGCATCGAATTCAAGGAGAGCCTGGTCCACTGGATCGAAGACCAGGGCCTGTCGCACGAAGTGGCGGAAATCGGGGACGCGACGGCATTTAACGTGCTGTTCATCGTCTGCACGCTGCACGTTGCCCAACGGCTGGTTCAAGCGCCTGGGGTGGTCAGCGTCTCCCCTACCAGTGATTTCCAAGTGGATTTGCACGCGTCCACCGGAGATGAGGTCCCCCCCGACTCCAACACCTCAGGTGACTGATCCCGGCGATCCCGGCTGTAAATCTCCTGCACATCACCGATCTCCACAAAGGCCAGCTCTACGGCACGATAACGATGTCCTCCCCATCGCGTTGCAATCTGGCAGGCTCTACAGCCGGCTGAAAGTTTCCGCCATCTGCGCCAGCCCACGCTGGATGTTCTCAACAGATGTGGCGTAACTCAGCCGCAGGAATCCCTCGCCGTGGGCGCCGAAGGAGGAGCCGGAGAGGGTGGCCACGCCCGCCTCATCCAGCAGCTTGTCAGCCAGAGGTTTGGAGCGCAGGCCGGTGCCTTCGATGTTAGGGAAGGCGTAAAAAGCGCCCCGGGGCGGCAGGCAGCGCACCCCCGGCAGCCGGTTGAGCCCTTCCACGATCAGATCCCGGCGGCGGCGGAACTCGGCCACCATCCGCGCCACAGGTTCCTGGGGCCCGGTCAGCGCGGCGATCCCCGCCCATTGCGTGAAGGCAGCCGCACAGGAGTTGGAGTTGACCTGCAGGCGCTCGATGTATGGCACCAGATCAGGCGGAAAAATGCCGTATCCCAGCCGCCACCCGGTCATCGCATACGTCTTGGAGAAGCCGTCCAGGAGGATCACCCGTTCAGCCATGCCCGGGAGCGCCGCAATGGAATAATGCCTGTCCTCATACAAGATGCGGCTGTAGATCTCGTCGGAGAGGACGTAGAAGTCGTGCTTTTGAGCCAGTTCAGCAAGCCGCTCCAGGTCCGGCAGAGTGAGGATGCTGCCGGTGGGGTTGGCCGGTGAATTGATGATGAGCAGCTTGGTGCGATGGTTGACAAGCCCGGCCAGCTCGTCTACGTCAAAACGGAATTCGTTTCCCATGCGCAGCGGGGCGGGCACTGCTTTAGCGCCGGTGAAATGGATCAGGGATTCGTAGATAGGGAACCCGGGGTCGGGATACACACACTCGTCCCCCGGCTCCAGCAACGCCAGCATGGTGAAGAAGATGATGGGCTTGGCGCCGGGCACCACCACGACCTGATCTGGACTGACGGTGATGTTGCGGGTTCGTTCTATGTACGCTGCAATGGCCTCACGCAGGGGCAGGATGCCGACCGCAGGCGTGTAACGGGTCTCGCCCCGGCGCAGCGCCTCTATGGCAGCTTCCACAATGTGGGCCGGCGTATCGAAGTCCGGTTGGCCGATCTCCATGTGGATGACAGTGCGGCCCTGGGCTTCCAGCTTTTTGGCGCGCGCCAACACTTCAAACGCGCCCTCTGTCTCTAACCGGGATACTGCTGATGCCAGTTTTATCATTTTTGCTCTCGCTTTTCTGGACTGAAGGCTACTAAGCGACGCCCTTGCAGAGGTGCATCGCACCTTATGGCTCGACTCATTATATCGAGGGAAAAAGGAGGCGCAAGCGCGCTTGACTGGTTTGGGCTTTCTGGCTATAATCTTCATGAATAGAATAACTGATCATAGATCTGCACCTTCGGGGCAGGGTGAGCTTCACTCAGGTGAGGCGATTCCCGACCGGCGGTATAGTCCGTTTATAAGGAATGAGCCCGCTACCCGCATTGTGGCCCGCAAAGGCCAGCGGTGGATCCGGTGAGAGGCCGGGGCCGACGGTAGAGTCCGGATGGGAGAAGGTGACGAGGTCGGTGCTATGCTCCAGCCAGGCATAAACGTGCCAGGCTGGGTGCTGAGCGTCGTCAATGTTCATGTCCCGGAGGTCTTCCTGACTTCCGGGCTTTTTGTTATGCCGTGTAAGTGTTCCGGGGAGGGAATCTGTGGCGATTGAGATGGGAAAGCGGAGGGCCGTTCAACGCATATCTGCCATTGCCGGGCAAGTCACCGCTTGGGAGCAGGTGACATTTAAGACTGAATTGTTGCTCGTGCCGATGGTGCTGATCGTCGCGCTGACGCTATGGGAGTTGTTGGTGCGCATAGGGGGGTATCCGGCGTTCATCCTTCCCTCACCAGCCCGGGTCTGGGCTAAGTTTCTGATCGTTGTCGCTGATGGCACTTTGTGGTGGCATACGCGGATTACCTTGGGGGAG
>DAOUAJ010000466.1:0-5983 GCA_034433615.1 Anaerolineae bacterium
GTCCCCACACCCCGCCTGATGGCAACGGCGCAAGTCTTGGCACAAGGTGTCAGGTAGCTAGGCGGGGCTTTTACTTTACGCCCCTTTCGCTCGGCCAAGCTCAACCCGCAGCGGAGCTCAAGATGACTCGGAGGACATTAGCTATTCAAACCTCTGTCGGGGCGACACTGAAGTATCTGGTTCTGGCCGTCGCCGGCGCCTGGATGCTCCTGCCCTTCTTCTGGATGTTCTCCGCCTCGCTGATGACCTCGCAAGAGATCACGCGATTGCCTCCACCGCTTTTGCCGGCGAAGCCGCAGTGGTACAACTACGCTGACGTAGCGCAGGCTGTTCCATTGGGCCGCGCCTATCTTAACAGCCTGCTGGTCACGGGCGTCACAGTGGCTGGCATCCTTTTTACCAGCTCGCTGTGCGGCTTCGCCTTCGCCAAGTACGACTTCCCGGGGCGCAACATCCTGTTCTTGTTGGTGCTGGCCACCATGATGATCCCCTTCTTCGTCACGCTGATCCCGGTGTTCTACATCGTCAAGCAACTGGGCTGGCTGAACAACTACGCCGGCCTGATCTTCCCCGGCATCGTGAGCGCCTATGGCATCTTCCTGATGCGCCAGTTCATCCTGGACATCCCGGATGAGCTCATTGACGCCGCCCGCATTGACGGCGCTTCCGAGTTCCGCATCTACTGGCAGATCATCCTGCCGCTGGCCGGTCCGGCGCTGGCCACCCTGGGCTCCTTCAACTTCGTAGGGGTGTGGAATGCCTTCCTCTGGCCGCTGTTGGTGGTGCAATCTCGCGATCTCTTCACGGTGCCGCTGGCGTTGAACAGCCTGCGCGTCTACGGTGCCGGCGCGGAATCGTTCAACTTGCAGATGGCCGGCACGGCGCTGAGCGTGATCCCGGCGCTGGCGGTCTTCGTCTCCTTACAGCGCTACTTCGTGCGCGGGATTGCCCTCACGGGCCTGAAGGGGTGAGAGGATGCGAAGCTTAAGTGTAGAGCGACCTTCAGGCCGCCTGGTGACGGGTGGTCAAACGCCACAAATTGAGCCTCAGGACGAGATCTGATGCGCAAACTACGCTTTGTCATAGCCACCTGGATCGTGGTAATGATCATGACGGGCTGCGCCCCCCAACCTTCTGGTGAGCCCACCCCGGCGCCGCCGATGTCGCCGGAGCCTGCTACCATCCCCGCGCTGCTCACTCTCACACCCGGTCAGGAGATGATCCCTGACGTCAGCCTGGAGGACGTCGTCCCCCTGGCCGGCCGCTGGCGTTCCCATCGCGTCGAGCTCTTCAGCGAGGCGATGGCGCAGCCAGGGTTTGACGACAGCGACTGGGTCGAGGTAAACGCGCCGGCCGCCTGGGGCGCGCAGGGGATGGCTGAGTTGGTCGGTGAGGCGGCAGTGGTGGTGTACCGACGGCAGGTCGAGGTGCCGGCGGCCTGGCAGGGAAAGCGAGTGGGCATCAGCGCCTGGTTCAACCCATACAGCTCCCAGGTCTTTGTCAACGGCCAACGGATCGAGCCAGAGCGCAAGCCCTTTGCACCATTCGCGGACGTCAGCGCGCTGCTGCGCTATGGGCAGACGAACACCATCGCCATCACCACGATCTACGATGGCTACTTCGAGATGGCCGAGGCCGGCCCACCGCGAATCGGCCTGCTCACCGAACGCCCGGTGACTCGCGTGCTTCGTGAGGATGTGGCCATCGCTACGCCCGACGGGAACGCGGACGCTACGTTGATCCGGCCGGCTGCCGGTCAGAACTTGCTTGCCCTGGTCTTAATCGCTACGGGCTCTCATGGCCTGCCGGAGAAGACGACCTGGTTCGACTTCGCGGAGGATCTGGCCCGGCAGGGATATGTCTGCCTGGCGCTGGCATTGCCTGTCCAACGGCCAGCAGGGGCGTTGGCGGCTGTGGAGTATCTGCGTTCGCTGGCGTCGGTAAACCCGAAACAGATCGTATTGTTCGGAGCCGATGAGGGCGCCCGGACCGCAATGCTGGCGGCTACACAGGATGGACAGATTCGAGGCGTGATCCTGCTCTCGCCGCCACCGATCGAAGAGGTGACTGGACTGGGTGATCGCCCGATCCTCATCCTGGCCAGCCGGAAGGATCGCCGCGGCCTGGTGTTGGAGCAGGCGCAGGCTATCACTGGGCAGATCCAGGGGCCTCACCAGCTCATCGCACTGCCCGGCGACGGGCATGGCACCTTCGTCTTCACCAGTGCCTGGAACGACGCCCGGCGGGCTGTGCTGCAGTGGCTGCAGTTCGCGATGCCAGGTCCCCCTTGAGAGCGCGCTGCGCCCTGCCGGTGGCCTATTTGCATCTTTACATCGAATCGTGGGGCCATCCCATTTTGCTCCCCGGCCCATCCTCCCCAATTGGTTCAGGGGCGGACAGGTGCCCCTGCAGGGGTGGTGCGGATGGGAATTCCCCTCCGCAGAATGGCCTTTTTAAGCCTCTTACCTGCCCAGTTGGGGTCTCAGAAAGCAGCTGCAGGCCCCAACCGGGCAGGTGAACAGGCTTTCAAAAGTCTTTCCGGAGGGGACTTCGTCCCCTCCGGACCTTCCCCGCTGAGTTTAGCGAAGGCCTACACTATACCACAAGAATGAGGTATCCGCTTCCGTAGGAGGAGAGTCCTATGCAACAAGAGCCTTTCATCCCCTTTGCTGTCTGGTACACGGGCGGCCGCACGCGGGCCACCATGGTGCGTCCGCCTGACGTCGAAGCC
Source organism: Anaerolineae bacterium (assembly GCA_034433615.1). GTDB lineage: Bacteria > Chloroflexota > Anaerolineae > DUEN01 > DUEN01 > DAOUAJ01. Next base: position 2,732 of record DAOUAJ010000466.1, read on the forward strand.
CCCCAGTCCTGGAAGAAGGATCTGGAGACGATTCGCGATTGCGGGTTCAATGCCGTTCGCTGCTGGGTGGACTGGGCCAGCGGCGAGCCCCAGCCCGGCGATTACCACTTCGAAGCGCTCGATCTGTTGATGTCCCTGGCTGAGGAGGTTGGGCTGAAGGTCATCGTCCAGGTGTACCTGGACTCAGCCCCGGACTGGCTGGTCAAGTACTATCCTGATTGCCGCTATGTCTCCGCCGACGGCGTCCCCATTGACTCGCAGGGGGCTCCGGGGTACTGCTACGACCACCCTGGCGTCCGGTCGGCGGCCGAGCGATTCCTGACCATCCTCGCCGCCCATGTGACCTCTCGCCCCAACTTCTACGCCTGGGATCTGTGGAGCGAGCCGCACATCGTGCAGTGGGGCTACTTCGATTTCCTCCCCCAGCCAGCGGTGTTTTGCTATTGTCACCACACCACCCAACGGTTTCGGGATTGGCTGCAGCGCAAGTACGGAGGAGATCTTGCCGCGCTCAATGCGGCCTGGTATCGCCAGTTCTCGAGTTGGGACGTGGTGTTGCCGCCCAAGTTCATCTCCTTGATGAGCTACACCGATTACCTGGACTGGCTGCAGTTCATCCTGGAGAAGCTGGCCCAGGACCTGCGCTGGCGACACGAGGTGATCCGACGCGTGGACCATCACATCACGACCAGCCACTCGGCCGTGCCCTCGGTCCTGACCCTGCCCATAGATCAGCAGGGCTCGCCGGATGACTGGCTCATGGCCCGCAGCGTGGACATCTGGGGGACCTCGCTGTACCCCAAGCATGTCGGGGCCAGGGAGACCCACGACCCCTCGTTCCGATCGGCCATGCTCACCTCGACCCGCTCCGCCTGTGACGCCAACAACGCTCCCTATTGGCTGGGCGAGTTGCAGGGCGGACATGGGTACGTGGGGATGTTTGCCTCTCACATGACCGAGGCAGACGCCCGCAGTTACACCTGGCATTCGCTGGCCCACGGCGCCAAGGGGCTGTGCTTCTATGCCTGGCATCCCATGAGCAGCGGCTACGAATCAGCCGGCTTCGGCCTGGCCCATCTGGACGGCACCCCCAGCGATCGGGCGATCGCGGCGGGGGCCATCGCGCGCATGGTAGGCCAGCGCATGGAGCTCTTCTACCGCGGCAAGCCTCCTCAGGCGCAGGCAGCCATCTGCTGGGATGTCTATGCCAATATGATGTGGACCTGCATGCGCCAGCCCTGGCATTACATCCCCAGCCGCAGCTACATCGGCGCCTATCGGGCCCTCTATCAGGCCCATGTCCCGGCCGACTTCGTGCACGTGGATGAGATCGCGGCGGGGAAGCTACAGAGGTACAGGGCGTTGTATCTGCCGTTCGCGTTCATGCTCACGCGGCGGGCGGCGGAGCAGATCGGGGCCTTCGTCGCTCAAGGAGGCGTGATGCTGGCGGAGGCCCGCACGGCCTGGAACGACGAGAAGGGGTACTGCGGCCTGGCCGTGCCCGGCTTCGGGTTGGAACAGGTCTTCGGCTGCCGCGAGCGGGGCACGCAGGGGGTGGATGAGGACACCCCCGTCCCGATCCGGATCGTCCGCGAGCATCCGGTGTTTCCGTTCCTGCACGCCGGTGACGTCTTGACCGGGTCGAGGTTCCGCGAGGCATTGGAGCCCCTGGCCGACGACGCGACGGTGATCGGCGAGTTCGAGGACGGCTCGCCGGCGATCGTCGTCCATCGCTACGGGCAGGGGTGGGCCGTCTTCGTCGGCACGTTGCTGAGCCTGGCGTTCTATCGCTTTCAGGACGCCAATGCCGGGAAACTGCTCAGGGGGCTGTTGCAGGCGGCCGGCGTCGAGCCGCCGGTAAAGGTGACGGGGGTCCCCGAAGGGGTTGACATCGAACCCCGGCTCCTGGAGGGGGCCGATGACGACGGCCGCCCGTATGTGATCTTCTTCGCCTTCAACCACACGACGCGGGAGGTCGAGGCCGGTTTTGAGCTGAAGGCGCCCGCAGGTCGCTGTGAGGTGACCGATCTCGTGACAGGAGAAGCCGTAGCCCATCGCATAGAAGACGGGCACCTGATTCTTAGACGGTGCCTGGGATCAACCGAGATTTGGGTGGCGAAAATCACAACCTCATAGACGACGAAAGATGACCTCCCCTTTTCTCCCCTTCTCCTTGTCTCCTTCTTGCCGGTTCCCCTCACAGGGGTAGGTTTTTTCGACCCCCGGGCCGCGATATTGACAAAATTGACAAATTGCTATCAAAGCGATAGAATAGATGTCAATTAATCGAGCGAGCACCCCCAAGGCCCATAAGGTGGGCAAGAAATGGAATTCTTGTTCAGCTTAAGCTTACCCAAAGGACGTGCCCGGTATGAAAGCTCCTCAGCTTCTTCCTATGCCTTCTGACCTCAGATGGTACACCCTGTATACGAAGCCAAGATGCGAGCATGTAGTCAATGAGTATCTTCAGAGCCAGGGTTTCGAGACTTACCTGCCGATCGTTACCATCAACGGAGGCGGTGGCGCGGTAATGAGCCCTTTCTTTCCATGTTATCTATTTGTGCGGCTGGATCTGAGCACCGGCGCGCTGTCCCTGGTGCGCTGGACGCCTGGGCTGAGGCGTGTCGTGAGTTTTGGCGAGAGGCCCGCTGTCGTACCCGATGAAGCCATTGCGCTCACCCGGGAACGCCTGGCCGCGATCGAGGCTGCCGGCGGGTTACCAACCCACAATTTTCGCCCCGGCGATCAGGTGCGCATTCGCTCTGGCCCCCTTGCTGACCTCGAAGCCGTGTTTGAGCAGATGTTGAAGCCAGCCGAGCGAGCAAACGTGTTGATTCACTTCCTGGGTCGGATGAACAGAGTTCAAGTAGCCGTGGAGGACCTGGAACCGGTAAAGGCTGACAGCGCTGGTCCGTCAAGCCAGGACTCTACACCACAGCGGTCGCGGCGGACTCGAGGCCGTGGCCGACGCATCAAGCATTGACCGTTAAGGGGAAAAACAACCTTCATGGCCGAGAATCCTGTCATCGTTATCGGCGCTTCCAGCGCCGGCCTGTATGCTGCATATCTGTTGGCCAAACAAAAACTGCCGGTCCGTGTCTATGAAGCCAGTCCGCAACTCGCCCCCCAGGCTCGCACCCTGATTGTTACGCCCGAGTTTACCCGTGTCTTCACCCTGACGGGTACAAGCTCTGGGTTACCTGATAGGGTGATCCGCAATCGAATCCAGCACATGGTGCTTTCCTCCCCCGC
>DAOUAJ010000467.1:0-6156 GCA_034433615.1 Anaerolineae bacterium
GTCCCAGGTCAGCCCGCCGATCTGCTTGCCCTGGCTGCCAATGCCGAACTCAATGCAGCCGAATACCCGCTCGTCTTCCACAATGCGGCCGGTGCAGCGGGTGACACCGGGATTGAAGCCCAGTGAGTAGTGGGCCAGCCGGTAGATGTTGGGATTGCCGATGGAGGCGAACCAGCGCTCCAGAGTGCGAGCTTCGTGGCCGCCCTCGACCTTCGCAACCCGGCCCTTTTCCAGCGTCAGCCGGATAGGTGAGTGGAGCAGCCCCAGCTCTTTAGGCGGCCAACACGCGCCATCGAAAACGATGACCCCCTCGATAGTGTCCTCCAGTGGGCACCAGGAGATCTGTCCGCCGAGCATAATAGGCTCGCCCGGCGTATCGGCCAGCTTGCCGGAGTAGCGGATCTTGCGCCCGCCCATGCGGGCAGAGAGATCGGTGCCTGCTGGACTGGTGACCCGGATGTGATCAGCCTGGGCGATGAGGCCGCCCAGCGCGTGGCTTAGCTCGATCATCTTGGGATAGTCCACCTGGGCGATGGTGCGCACCATCATATCCACATCCATTCCCGTCAGGCAGATGTAACGGCAGCCCTGCTCCAGTGCCCGCTTGTAGGCCTGGGTATGAAGCAGGTAGGCTACGGCATACTCAATCCACACATCCGCCTCGCGAATGGCGCTGGCCACCGGCTTTGGTGGTTCGATGACTGCGTCGGGCCGGCTCTCGTACCACACAACGGTGGGCGTGGCGCTGGCGGCGAAGGCGGCCTGCGCCGTGGCCTCCACCACCCGCCAGTCGCTGGAGGTATCAGCGGTGATCACCACCTCCTCGCCCGGCTTGACCAGCATCACGTCCTCGATCAGCTTGCGCGCTCCTCGCGCCAGCTCAAACGCCAGATACGTGCGCGTCGGCTCTGTTCCCAATGCCAATTCCATGTAGACCTCCTCCATAGCTACGGGAATGCGGATTGCGGATTGCGGATTGCGGAATATTCCGCACTCCGCACTCCGCACTCCGCATTTGTAATGTTTCACTCATCATGCAAAATGATTTCCCCTTCCCGCATCACCACCTCCCCATCCAGCGTGAAGGTGGGTTTGGGAATCACAAAGTCTTGATGATAATCTGCATGCACCAGGCCGCCCATATGGGCGTTGTCGCCGAGGGCCAGATGCACGGTGCCCAGGATCTTCTCGGCTTCGAGGGTGATGTCAATCCGGCGGGCATTAGGGTTGGTACCCACCCCGAACTCACCCAGGTTGCGTCGCGCTTTGTAAGGCTCGCTTTCCACTCCTGGGCGCAGTAGCTCTCGAAGCTCATCCCCCACTGCGCCGCCACCATGTAGTTCGACCAGCTCGCCGGCCGCGAAGGCCAGGGTCATGGGCCTGGTCAACCCAGTGTGCCAGCCAGGGCTCACGTGGATGATGCCCTCGGCGGTGCCTTCCACCGGCACGCAGTACATCTCCCCGGCAGGGAGGTTGCCCCAGGCGCCTGGTTGGGTATAGATGCCGGTATCCACCTGGCCAGGCCGACCTTCCACGCTGAAGCGGATGTCAGTGCCGGCCGGGCAGGTGACGTGGACTTGCCTGGCCGGCGTGACCCGCGCGGCGAGCTGTTCCGTTAGCTCTCTTACCTTGACATAATCAGCATCCATGGGGCCGCCCGGATAGAACATCTCCGGGATGAAGCGGGGCATGGAGGCGATACGTGCACCGGCGCGACAGGCTTCGGCGCGGGCATCGGTGTGCGAGAGCGAGAATGAGGTGATCATCACCACCATGTGCGCGGCTTTCATCTGGGCAGCCACCTCTGGCGGTGGCTCGACCGCGTTGCGCCCGGTGGAAGGGAAGGGCAGGAAGCTGACCTCCACCCCGGCCATCCGCTCCCGGGCAATCTCGGCCACCGCGCGGGCCAGCAGGGTGCGCCGCACCATCACCGCTAGAAACGGCTGGTCCGAGGCCGACCATTGTTGCCGGGTCGGCACATCGGTCAGCACCAGCAGTCGCTCGCCGGGCTTGAGGCCCATGTTCACGGTGAGCATCTTCAAGACAGCACCTTCAATCTCCGAGCGTTCGACGAGAACCATTCTGGATATACCTCCTCTGCGAGACGGGAAGCCATCCGTCTATGCGCTAAACAGGTGACATCGCACCTGGTGATTATCGCCGAGCTGTACCAGCGGGGGCGGTTCACTGGCACACTTCGCCATGCAGGCATAGCAGCGGGTATGAAAGACGCATCCGGGGGGCACGTGGGCAGGGCTGGGGATATCCCCTTCCAGCGTAATGCGCTGGGGGATCAGCTTCAACTCCTCGTCGGTGACCACGGGGATGGCCGAGAGCAAGGCCCGGGTGTAAGGGTGCAACGGGTTGGCAAACAGCTCCTGGGTGGCCGCGGTTTCCATGAACTTGCCCAGGTACATGACAGCCACGTGGTCGGAGAAGTTTTTGACCACGCTCAGATCGTGGGTAATGAGGAGATAGGTCAGGTTGAGCTCCTTCTGCAACCGTGCCAGCAATTCCAGAATCTTGGCCTGCACCGACACGTCCAGGGCTGAGGTTGGCTCGTCCAGCACTACAAAACGGGGACGCAGGGCCAGCGCACGCGCGATGGCCACCCGCTGCTTCTGGCCTCCGCTCAAGGCATGGGGGTAGCTGTAGAAATACCTTTCGGGGAGCTCGACCATATTCAAGAGCTCGCGGACCTGGCGCATCCGCTCTGGCTTCGTGCCGATGCCATGCACTTCAAGCGGGGTACTGATGATATCGCAAATGCGCCGGCGGGGGTTCAGGGATGAGGAGGGATCCTGAAACACGATCTGCATCTGCCGGCGCCAGCTCTTGAGCTCCCCCTCCCGCAGCCTGGCCAGGTCGGTGGTGCCGAAGAGGATGTTGCCGGCTGTAGGTCGTATCAGACGGATGGTGGTCTTGCCGACGGTGGTTTTCCCCGACCCCGATTCCCCGACCAGGGCAAAGGTCTGGCCCTCCAGGACCTCAAAGGAGACGTCGTCCACGGCCTTAACTTCGCCTACTCGCCGGCCCAGGAAGCCAGCAGTAATGGGAAAGTATTTCTTAAGATGGCTAACTGAAAGCAGTGCTGTCATGAACCCTTCACTTGTTTTTCATAGAGATGGCAAGCCACCCTGTGACCAGGGCCGATAGCTACCAGCGTTGGCCTGACCTCCCTACACCGGGCCATGACATACTCGCAGCGAGGATGGAAGCGACACCCTGGCGGTGGGTCCGTGTAGTCGGGAATGCGCCCCTCAATGGCTATCATCTTCTCACCGGTGAGTTTGGGGAGTGAGGCCAGCAGGCCCTGGGTATAGGGATGACAAGGGGCGCGAAAGAGCTCTGCCGTCGGCGCCTCTTCCGCGATTTCTCCCGCGTACATCACGTAGATGCGCTCCGTCACCTGCCGGGCCACACCCAGACTATGGGTGATGTAAAGGACGGCAAGCCTCTGGTTCATCACCCGTTCCTTTAGAAGCTGCAGGATCTGTTCCTGGGTAGTCACGTCCAGCGCGGTGCCCGGCTCGTCGGCCACCAGCAGGGAAGGATTGCCGGCCAGGGCCATGGCGATCAACACCCGTTGGCACATGCCGCCACTGAGCTCTACCGGATAGCTCCGCATGACGCGAGCAGGGTCTGGGATATTCATCTTGGCGAGCAGGTCGAGGGCGCGATCGCGGGCGGCTCGCTTTGCCGCGCCATCGAATGAGGCTGCCAGCCGCGCCGTCCAGCCCACCCGTCGGCGCCCCTGCCACAGGATCAGCTCGGTAAATTGCTGCTCGATGGTGAACACCGGGTTTAGGGAGCTCATGGGCTCCTGGGGGATGAGCGCGATTTCCTTCCCCCGCAGGGTGTAGAGAGTGTCTTCGTCCATGGCCAGGAGGTCGCGGCCTTTATAGAGGATCTGCCCGCTGACAATACGGGCTGGCGGGGTTGGGACGATGCGCAGGATGGTCTTGATCGTCACCGACTTGCCACAGCCGGTCTCCCCGACCAGGGCCACGGTGTCCCCTTGGCCCACATGCAGACTGACGCCGTTCACGACGCGGGCTTCGCCCTCAAAGACGTCGAAATAGACGCGCAGGTCGGTGACATCCAGCATGGCTACTCCAGCTCCACGTCGAAAGCGTCTCGCAAGCCATCGCCTAAGAGGTTGAAGCCCAAGACGGTGACGAAGATGGCCAGGCCGGGGAAGGTGGTCAGCCACCAGCGGGTGGGGAGGTGCAGCCGCCCCTTGCTGGCCATGGTGCCCCATTCAGGGGTCGGCGGACGCACGCCCAGGCCCAGGAAGCCCAGCACAGCACCGGTGAGGATCGCATACCCGATATCCAGCGTCACCTTGACGATGAGAATGGTCAAGACGTTGGGCAGGATCTCCCTGAAAGTGATGTACAGGGGATTGGCACCAGCCGAGCGAGAGGCTTCGACGAAGGTCTCCTCCTTGATTGAGAGCACCTGGCCCTGGATGAGGCGCGTGTACCAGGGCCACCAACTGAAGGCGATGGCGAAGATGCTGTTCTCCAGGGTAGGGGTGAGCACGGCGCTGACAGCCATAGCCAGCACCACCGGCGGGATGGCCAGGAAGATGTCGGTCAGGCGCATGATGACGGTGTTGACCGGGCCGCCGACATAGCCGGCGATAAGTCCCAGGGGTACGCCGATAGCCAGGGCGATGGCCAGCACCGCCAGGCCGATGGAGAGGGAGATGCGCGTGCCGAAGATGACCCGGCTGAGCACATCCCGCCCTACTTCGTCGGTGCCGAAGAGGTACTCACGGCTCGGGGGCTGGAAAGTGCGCTCGAAATGCACCGTGGCGACATCTTCGGGATAGGGAGCAATCTGAGGGGCAAAGATGGCCAGTACGATCAGGCCCAGGACGATGGCCAGCCCCACCAATGAGAGCATCGAGCGGCGCAAGCGATGCAGCGTGCGCCGCAGGTCCTCGAAGCGCGCTTCATAGCTTGCAGCGGCAGCCAGGCGCGTGCTGTTCACAGCTTGAGTCCCAAGTTCGCTCATCCTTCCCTCGCCTCCGCTCCCAACCTGATGCGCGGGTCCAGCAGGCCGTAGGCGATGTCCACCAGGATGTTGATGACGGCGTAAGCTACGGCGATGACCAGCACCACGCCGATGATGGCGTTAAAATCCTTGTAGATGAACGCCCGCACGCCATAGCGGGCCATGCCCGGCCAGGAGAAGACGGTTTCCACCACGAAAGCGCCGCCCAGGAAGAAGCCGTACAAAAGCCCGATGATGGTCAGGGCGGCAATAAAGGCATTCTTGAGCATATATCTGTACACCAGCAAATTCTCCGGCATGCCGTTAGCCCGGGCTGCCAGGATGTAGCCCTTGCGCATCTGCTCGATCATGCTCGCCCGCACCACGCGCATGAGCTGGGCAATGGGCGACAGAGAGAGGGTGACGGCGGGCATGATGATGTGCAGCAGGCTGCTCTTCAGGGCCGTCAGGTTGCCGGTGACCAGGCTGTCTATCAGATAAAGCCCTGTGATCTGGGTGGGCGAAGGGATATCCGCGGCGATGCGCCCGGTCGTGGGCAGAAGGCCCAGATGGTAAGCCAGGATCAACTGGAACAGGATGCCGATCCAGAAACGGGGCATGGACACCCCCGAGAGGGCGAAGATGCGCGTGACGTGGTCCTCCCAGCGGTCTTTCCGGATGGCAGAGAGGATGCCCAGGGGAACGCCCACGGCCACGGCGAAGATCATGGCTATGGTGACCAACTCGAAGGTGGCCGGGAAGTACTCCTTCAGGTCCACGATCACGTCCCGGTTGGTGTACAAGGACACCCCCAGTTTGCCCTGGAACACGCCGCGCATGTAGTGGATATATTGGATGTGGATGGGCAGGTTAAGCCCCAACTCCTCGCGGAGCTTTTGCACCTGCTCCTCGCTGGCCTCTGGCCCCAGGGCCAGCCTGGCCGGGTCACCGGGCATTACCCGCGCGATGGCAAAGATGAGCATCGAGAGGCCGATGAGGGCGGGTATGGTATACAACAGCCGCCGAATCAGGTAATCACGGTATCTCATGGTAGTCTTTAGTCGAATGTCCTTAGGGAGAGTTCTCCTGTTTCCGTCCCTGTGTCCTTGAAGGGTAACTCTGCATCTAACCGTGGTCGGCTTTCAACCCCATCCC